>NZ_JBFTPF010000012.1:0-150391 GCF_056398345.1 Paenibacillus sp. 01T442 | reverse complement strand
CATAGTCTAATTGAGGGTCATTCGGTTTAGAGCGAAGCATGAGGTTCACCACTTTCAAGAGTATACTTATATTATACCAAATTAACGCGGTAATGTGATGAACTAAAAAGAAAATAATAAAGACTGTCGAGACTTTCTCGACAGTCTGAAAAAGTACATTTATTTTGGCTTAATTTGATGATATGGCGACTTTGGGTGGAAATTAGCTACAGGGAATCCAGTTATTCTCGTTTTCAGGTGATAATCAGCAGAATTAGCTTCATAAAATCCAGTTAAATTTGTTGAAGTGCGTGCTAGTTTGACTTGGGACCGTAGATGTAGCTAGTTGGCGGTTGAAGTAAAGTGAGAAGGGTAGTTGCAGTAGCTAATATTAGCAATTACAGCAAGCGAAAGCGAGCTAGTGAGGTTAGTGCTATTGCTATTGCTAGTGATAGTGTGAGCGTGAGTGCGTCCTGTTGGACGGCTCGCGCTTTTTTGCGTGTAGCGGCATTGTGGAGGCCGGGGAGGCGAGAATTAGTCTCGGAACTCCCCCAGATTTAGCAGGCACTGAAGGCTGCTCTACGCCTGCATCGGTTTCTCACAAGCTTCCACTGGCAGGCCAGAATCAACGAGGCCTGTATCGATGGCGCGCCATAAGTAGAGCGAGCCGAAGCTGCGATAAGGCGCCCAGCCTTCAGCGGCGACGCCTAAGTAGTTTTTATCCGGGCGCTCGGGAAGCGCATGCAGCCAGCGGGCTGCACGCTGCAGACCGGCATCGCCGAGCGAAAGAATGTCGGGTCGGCCTAAGGTGAAGAGGAGGAACATTTCAGCGGTCCAGACGCCGATCCCTTTGACACTAGTCAGCTGTTTCAGAAGTTCTGTGGTATCTACATCCTGCAGCTGATCGAACATGACTTCACCGCTCAGTACCTTGGTGCTAAGGTCGCGGATGTAGCGGATTTTGGGATAGGAGACACCGCATTGACGGATAGCCTCTTCCTCTGTGGCTAAAACGTTTTCTGGTGTGATAGTGGGAATAATCGCTTTAACTCTCGTTTTGATCGTTAATGCGGCTTTGGCCGAGAGTTGCTGTGAAATAATCGACATGACGAGAGATTCATAGGGACGAAAGCTGGGTGTAAGTGTGAGCTCACCGATGAGTTCAATAAGACGTGCTAGTTTCGGGTCAGCTTGAGATAGGGCGATGATGGCAGGGTGTTGGTTATGAAGTTTAATGGTTGTAGTAGGCACAGTAGGCTGGTGCATAACAATTCCTCCTTTGAAAAATCATGTCCAAAACAGCGCATTCTCGCTACATATTCTCTCAAGAAGAGAGAAATGGGTGACTTATCCAAAATGACTCTCTTTGAGTATAATAGAAGAAAGAATGAAAGCCAAAGGGGCCGTAGCTGGAATGACAGATGAGAAACGCATAGCGTCGAGAAGGAACGTGGGGATATTTGCGCACGTTGATGCAGGGAAGACGACAACTACGGAGCATTTGCTATATCTAAGTGGGCGTATACGCGCGCTAGGTAGTGTAGATAATGGGACGGCGCAGACGGATTCTATGGAGGTTGAGCGTGAGCGGGGGATTTCGGTTCGCAGCGCAACGACGAGTCTAGTCTGGCAAAATACATGGATCAATCTGGTAGATACGCCAGGTCACGTCGATTTCTTGTCGGAGGTAGAGCGCTCCTTGCGTGTGATGGACGGAGCGATTCTGATTATTTCCGCTGTGGAGGGCGTACAGTCGCAGACGGAAATGATCTGGCATGCCCTGCAATCGCTTAAAATCCCAACGCTGCTATATATGAATAAATTGGATCGTGTCGGTGCTGACCCCGAACGTGTTCTGCTGGAGATTCATAAGCAGCTCACGGGGATGGCGGTGCCGATCTATGCGCCGCTGGGCCTTGAAGACACGTTCTGCGGAGCGCGGAACGTGCTGGACGACGCGACGCCCGCAGCCGGCGCGCTCCCTGGATTCGACCTCGCAGCCGCGGTCGAAAAGCTCTCCGAGCTCGATGAGACGCTGCTCACGAGCTACATAGAAGGTGCGCCCATAGCGGCGCACGACGTGAAGGCTGCCCTGCAGCGATACGCGCGGCAGGGGGAGGCTTACCCTTTGCTGGTCGGAGCCTCCAGCAAAGCTATCGGCATCGAGGAGCTGCTCGCAGCGATCCTCGATTACTTGCCTGAGCCGCGCGGCGATGCGGAGCAGCCGCTTTCGGCTGTGGTCTTCAAGGTCGAGCGCGACAAGACCATGGGACGCATGGCGTACGTCCGCCTCTACGAGGGGACGATCCGTAACCGGGACACCGTCGTCAATGCCACGCAAGGCGTGGAGGAGAAGGTGACCCAGATTCGCCGCATCGACGGCCGCAAAGCCGAAGATCTCGGCGTGGTCGCGGCGGGCGACATCGCGGCCGTCTGCGGCCTGACGCAGGTGCGGATCGGCGATGTGCTGGGCCGGCCGGACAGCGTGCCGCCTGCGCCGCGCATGGCGGTGCCGCTGTTGACCGTGCAGGTTCACGCCGAGAGCGATGCACAGTATCCGGCGCTCGTCGCCGCCCTGCAGGAGCTCACGGACGAAGATCCGCTGCTCGATCTGCAGTGGCTGCAGGACGAGCGCGAGCTGCACGTCAAGGTCATGGGTGCGATCCAGCTCGAGATTCTGACGAGTCTCTTAAGCTCGCGCTTCGGACTTGCGGTAAGGTTCGATCAACCTTCCGTTATCTACAAAGAAACGCCTTCGCAAGTCGGCGAAGGCTTCATTGCTTATACGATGCCCAAGCCTTGCTGGGCAATCTTACGGTTTCGCATCGAGCCTGGTACGCCGGGCAGCGGGCTCGTGTATGAGTCACAGGTACGCGGCGAGCAGCTGCTCGTGCAGTACCAAAATGAAGTAGCGCGCCGCGTGCCGGAGGCGCTGCAGCAGGGTCTGCTCGGTTGGGAAGTCACCGATGTGAAGGTGACGCTTGTGGAGGGTGAGCACCACGTGTGGCACACGCATCCGCTCGATTTTGCTGTTGCGACGCCAATGGGCATCATGCAAGGCCTCGCGCAGACAGGCACGACGCTGCTGGAGCCGATGCTCCAGGTACGCATTACCGTGCCGGAAGAGTTCGGCGGCAAGGTGCTGAGCGACCTTGTGCAGATGCGGGCGAGCTTTGATGCGCCTAGCATAGCGGGTGGTCGTTTCGTCCTAGAAGGGCGACTTCCAGTGGCAACTTCACTAGAATATCCTGTGAAGCTTAGCGCCATGTCGGGTGGGCGCGGCGTGATTACGTCCTCTTTTGCAGGCTATCAGCCAAGTCCTCCTGATGTTCATGCAGAGCGCAAACGGCGCGGCGTTAATCCGCTCGATCAATCGAAGTATATTTTGGCCGTACGAAAGGCCTTATCCAATTAAGCTCGGGTACAACCATCAACCATTGACAGGGCATCCCTCCTTTGAGTAAAATACAGGTAAGTTAATAACATGTGACGGAGAACAGGAGACTCACTTGGATTGCCCTTTGAATAAGAGAAGGCAAATCTTGGTGAGTCTTTTTGTCATGGCGATCATGTTCAGAAGTTCAGAAAATCGAGGTGAAGCGCATGTCGCTGCAGGATCAGTGTATTTTACCAGCCATCCGTAAGATGAAGGATTTAGAGAAGCTCATGAAGTCGTCGTACACGTATATCGTGCTGCTCGACAGTCATATTGGCCAGCTCAAAAGCATTGTGGACCTGGGCCGAGCCCATGGGAAGAAGATGCTGCTTCATGCGGATTTGATCGAGGGGCTGAAAAACGACGAGTTCGCGGCTGAGTTTCTGTGTCAAAGCATTCGCCCTGCGGGGATCATTTCGACGCGCGGCAATGTGATTACGAAGACAAGGCAGAACGGCTTGCTTGCGATTCAACGGCTTTTTCTGCTGGATAGCTCGGCGCTGGACAAAAGCTACACCCTGCTCGAACGCACACAGCCGGATTACATCGAGGTTATGCCAGGTGTCATCCCGCACATTATCAAAGAGGTGAAGGAGCGTTCAGGCATTCCGATTTTTGCAGGCGGGCTGATCCGTTCCATTGATGATGTGGAGCAGGCGCTTGCGGCAGGAGCGACGGCGGTGACGACCTCGAACCATGAGCTTTGGCAGCACTACGATGGCGTGATAAGGAGGCATAACTAGCATGACAACAGCGGGATCCAAGCCCTCATATATGCTTTCCCTCGATCAAGGGACAACAAGCTCTAGAGCGATTTTATTTGATCAAAAAGGAAGTATCGTGCATACCTCTCAGCAGGAGTTTAAGCAGTTTTTTCCCAAACCAGGCTGGGTAGAGCATGATGCGAACGAAATTTGGCTGTCGATTCAAAGTGTGATTGCAACGCTTCTTTCTGAGACGGGGGTGCAGCCAACGGAGATTGCGGGTATTGGCATCACGAACCAGCGGGAGACGGCGGTTGTGTGGGATAAGCATACGGGGATGCCCGTGTACCATGCGATTGTTTGGCAGTCGCGGCAGACCGCAGACATCTGTGAGGAATTGAAAGCTGCGGGTCTTAACGACCTGTTTCGGGAACGGACGGGACTACTTATTGATGCGTATTTTTCGGCGACCAAAATCAAGTGGATCCTCGATCACGTCGAGGGAGCTAGAGCAAGGGCCGAGCAGGGAGATTTTCTTTTCGGCACGATGGACACGTGGATCATTTGGAAGCTGACGGGCGGCAAGGCCCATGTCACGGATTACTCAAACGCCTCACGGACGCTCATCTACAATATTCACGAGCTGAAGTGGGACGAGGAGCTGATGGGACATTTGGACATTCCCGCAGTGATGTTGCCTGAGGTTCGTTCTTCGTCCGAGGTGTATGGGCATACGCAGGAAAGTCTGTTTTTTGGTGCGGCGATTCCAATCGCGGGCGCGGCTGGGGATCAACAGGCGGCACTGTTCGGTCAAGCATGTTTCGAGAAAGGGATGGCCAAAAACACCTACGGCACTGGCTGCTTCATGCTGATGAATACAGGGAATCATGCGATTCCGTCGCGCAGCGGCCTTTTGACTACCATAGCATGGGGCTTGAACGGGAAGGTTGAGTATGCGCTGGAGGGAAGTATTTTCGTGGCGGGCTCTGCGATCCAATGGTTGCGAGACGGGCTGCGCATGATCAAATCCGCGAAGGATTCCGAAGAGTACGCCAAACGTGTCGTTTCAACCGATGGTGTGTATGTGGTTCCAGCTTTTGTTGGGCTGGGAACGCCGTATTGGGACAGCGATGTGCGGGGCGCGGTGTTTGGGCTGACGCGGGGGACGTCGAAGGAACATTTTATCCGAGCAACGTTGGAATCACTTGCGTACCAGACGAAAGACGTGCTGCAAGCGATGGAAGATGATTCAGGCATTGAGCTTACGAAGCTTCGGGTCGACGGCGGTGTGGTGAAAAACGACTTCCTCATGCAGTTCCAAAGCGACATGCTGGGTGTCACCGTTGAGCGTCCGGTTATTAATGAAACGACGGCGCTGGGGGCGGCCTATTTGGCTGGTCTCGCGGTTGGTTTCTGGCAAGATCAGGCGGAAATTGCAGCGCAGTGGCAGGTGGATCGGGCTTTTGAGCAGGAAATGGACACAGAACTTCAAGAAAAGTTATACAGCGGATGGAAAAAGGCGGTAAATGCCGCAATTGCTTTTAAATAAATGCATAGAGTGATATACTACAACTAACAAGTTCATATTCGGTTGGAGACTAGGAGAAACCACAGCGGACCTTAACGTGCAAACGTGATAGGTATGTTGTGGTTTTTTCATATTCATAAAAAGGGAGAGATTGGGATGACAACAGGGCAAATGGAAGCTGGACAACATAAACGGATGAATCCAAGTAGACAATTTAGCGGGTTAAAAAGAAAAGAGACGCTTGAAGCGATGGCGCAGCAACAATTCGATGTGATTGTGATCGGCGGTGGGATAACCGGTGCGGGTATCGCGCTGGATGCGCAGAGTCGCGGGCTACGGACGGCGTTGATTGAGATGCAGGATTTTGCTTCGGGGACGTCGAGTCGTTCCACAAAGTTGGTGCATGGCGGTCTGCGGTATTTGAAGCAGCTGGATGTGAAGGTTGTAGCCGAAGTAGGCAAGGAACGGGCGATTGTGTATGAAAATGGCCCTCATGTAACGACGCCGGAGTGGATGCTGTTGCCCTTTTATAAAGGCGGGACATTCGGCAAGCTGTCTACGTCGCTCGGCTTAAGAGTGTACGATTTCTTGGCGGGAGTTAAGCGCTCGGAACGACGCAAAATGTTCAGCCCTGACGTGACTTTGCAGCACGAGCCTTTGTTGAAGAAGAAAGATCTCAGAGGCGGCGGCTACTACGTGGAGTATCGTACGGATGATGCGCGGCTGACCATAGAAGTTATGAAAAAAGCGGTGGAGCTCGGCRCTATGGCGGTGAATTATGCCAAGGTTGAGGAACTGATCGTGAAGGATGGCACGTTGGTTGGGGTGCGGGTTGTGGACCAGTTGGCTGGAACAGAAGGAACAGATGGGAGTGACGGGAAAGAACAAACAGCCTCCTATTCGCTGTATGCGAGTAAAATCGTGAATGCGGCTGGGCCGTGGGTAGACACTCTTCGTGAAATGGATCGCTCGAAGCAGGGTAAAACGTTGCATTTGACCAAAGGGGTGCATTTGGTTTTTGATCAGAGCCGTTTTCCGCTGGGCCAGGCGATTTACTTCGATACGCCGGACGGGCGGATGGTGTTTGCGATCCCGCGCGATGGCAAAACCTATGTCGGCACGACCGACACGAACTACAAAGGGGATATTGCGAATCCCCGTATTACTATGGCTGATCGCGCCTACGTGCTGCGTGCCGCGAACGAGATGTTTCCGTCCCTCGGGTTGACGGAGGCCGACGTCGAATCGAGCTGGACCGGGCTGCGCCCGCTGATCCATCAGGAGGGCAAAGACCCTTCCGAGATTTCGCGTCGCGACGAAATCTTCATTTCGGGCTCCGGCCTCATTTCGATGGCCGGGGGCAAGCTGACCGGCTACCGCAAAATGGCGG
The DNA here is from genome assembly GCF_056398345.1 of Paenibacillus sp. 01T442. Lineage (NCBI taxonomy): Bacteria > Bacillati > Bacillota > Bacilli > Caryophanales > Paenibacillaceae > Paenibacillus > Paenibacillus sp. 01T442. The sequence goes on along the minus strand of NZ_JBFTPF010000012.1, from coordinate 143,354 downwards.
AGTCGGTCGTGAACCAGATCGCCGCCATGCTGGTGGCGGAGGGCAAGGTCTCGGCGGCGCTCCCGCCGAGCTGTACGATGACGCTGCCGATATCCGGCGGCGATGTGGGCGGCTCCGCGCAGCTGGCGCCTTTCTTGCGCAGCAAGGTCAGCCAAGGCCTGCGGCTGGGGCTGACCGAGCCTGAGGCGATGCTGCTCGCGCAGCGATACGGGTCCAACGTGGACACCGTATTCGCGCTGCTGGAGCAGCACAGGGGTGAAGCGGTGCGGCGGGGCATGCCTGCCGCGGTGCTCGCCGCGCTCGTGTACGCAATTGAGTACGAGATGGTCGTGAAGCCGGCGGATTTCTTCATCCGCCGCACGGGCGCCCTCTTCTTCGACATCGCGTGGGCAAGGCAGTGGAGGGCTGCAGCGACGGCCTTCCTAGCGGAGCGCTTCGGCTGGAGCGAAGCGCAGACAGCGGATTACACCGCCGAGCTGGAGCAGTTGCTCCATGAGGCGGTGCATCCGCTGGAGGCTTAAGCCTGGCATTCAAACCGCAATGATCCGATCACTTTTACAGTAATACGTAGTTTGTGAGATGTCAATTATTTGCTTTGCGGTAAAAAAACCTCTCCTGCATCGGCAGAAGAGGTTTTACGTCAATTCGCTCTTGGTTTATACTTACCGGTGTGTTTCACTTTAACATTGACCTCTATTTTATCGAGGGAATTGGCATCCAAATTGAAATCGTCATCCTTATTCAGTTCATGCCATTTTTTCGGGTAGTTTCTGTAAAGCCGTTCGCCCAACTGCAGCACATCTATTTTCTTGCTTAGCCCTATGGCATAACTTCTTCTGAGCTGATCTTCAATCACTTGCTCCGCTAGCTTCTCCATGTCCTTCGTAGAGATGTCCTCAACTAATTCGTCCACATAGGCATTCATTTTCACTTTAATATTGTAGTAGACCTTACCATCTCTAATCACAGGCAGAATATGCGATTTCGGTTTGACCATGATAATTGCCGCGACTGGCATGTTCGTGTCAGGAATATTAATCGGAGACCGCGACAGTTTCTCTTGGAGCCACCGAAATCCTAGAAGATCATGTTCGGACATCCATCCCAAGTATTTGCCATTTCGGAAATAACAAGCCCCATCAATTCTAAACATCGATTTTGCTTGTTTGTCCTCGGTCCAATTGTTTTTGTCAAGGGAAATCGAAGGAAGCATGGCTGTTTGTCCAGCTTCATTTACCTGCGAAATAAACTTAAAGCCGTAGAGCGGGGTAATATACGAGCGCTGAGAATAGATTTGCGAAGGACTATCCAATAAGGATTCGATTGGTGATACATTCAGAATCGATTTCTGTGAAAAAATATCCCGCAACGGCTTTTTTGTCCCATACAACAAAACGTTATACCGGATTTCACGAAAGCGGTTCATCATATCGTAAGCCTCTTTGACTCTTTGACCACTATTTACAAATCTTTCACTGCAAACAATCGATTTCACATGCCCCCAGGACACTCTTAACTGGGAAGTTGCGTAAATGGCATTAAACGATTCGGTAATCGTAGATCCTTCTCCCTTCCCAATCCATGCGGGGATATTTTCCCCTAACTTTGTTCCCTCGCTTTTGGCCAAATTTACAAAATTGAGTACCTGTACATAGGTAACATATTTTCCATCTTCGTAATCCAGTCCGATAGCCGTTACATAGGCCATATTCTGGATATCTTTGGAGTTCCAACACCCTGTTTGCACAAATAGGCAAGTTGTGATGATAAGAAGGAGACCGAGTGCTCTCATTCGGTGTCTTTCCCTTGATGATCTGGATCAATTGTACGCAGAATTTGCGGACGATTTCTCATTTCACTCCATGGGAACCTTAGAAAGCTCCTAAATACGTCTTTATAAATGAGAGGAGACAACGGAGAAAAGAAAGGAATGCCGAATGATTTGAGCCGGGACATGTGGAACACCAACAAAATCAAGCCCAAGATAAGTCCGTACATCCCAACGACCGCTGAAAGCAGGAAAATTAACACTCTGGCCACACTGACACCTGTGCTCAAGGATTGATTGACAAGCGTAGCTCCCGTGATTGCGGTAATGGCCCCAACAACGACAACTGAAGGCGAAACCAAGCCCGCGCGTATAGAGGCATCACCAATGACCAGTCCACCGATGACCGTTAAGGTTTGTCCGATTGAGCTGGGCAATCGCACACCAGCTTCTTTAAAAACCTCAAGGAAAAACAGTAAGGATAGCATTTCCATTTGAGCGGATAAGGGTACACCGCTTCGTGCTACCGATATCGTCGCCATGAGATGCAATGGAACTTGATCTTGGTGAAATGCAACTAGGGATACCCATAAGCCGGGCAAAAGGATAGAAATCCAAAAGCTTAATAAACGGATTATACGTGCGAAGGAAACGTATTGATAGCTGAAATGAATATCCTCAGGTGATTTCATCATCAATGAAAAGGACCCTGGAGCAATTAAAATCAGCGGGTTGCCATCGACAATAAGTATTAATCTCCCCGACAGTAAGCAGTTAACCGCATAATCGGGCCTACCCGTGAAGTCAGTCAAAGGAAATAACGCAAATTTCGAATCAGTAAGCGCTTCTTCCACTTGAGAGATGCTATAAATGCCGTCGACATTAATTTTATTCAAGCGAGATCGAACTTCTACCAGAATATCAGGAGCCAGAATGTCCTGAAAATACATGAATCCGATTTTCGTCCTCGTTCTTCTGCCGAGAGTGAGCGTTTCGCAGCATAAGGAACTACTTCGTATCCGTTTGCGAATCAAAGCAATGTTTGTCGCCAAATCTTCTACGAATCCATCTTTCGGTCCTTTGATCGATATCTCGGTGCTTGATTCCTCAGGTGTGCGCTGCGGGCGATTGCAAATGTTAAGCTTGTACATCGCGTCCGATGCCAAGAAAATGAGAAGAAGATCCCCTTGGAAGACGGCATCCGTTAATTCTTGTTCCGTTGCTTCTCCCTCAAAGGAAATGAGCGGTAATGCGCCAAGCGCATAGCCGTTCTGCAAATATTCGAAACCATTTTCTTGGTAAACGGTGTTCAACGCGGGCAGGACGACTTTCCCTATTTGAGGGGTATCGCATAAACCCTCTGCATAGATCATCATAATTGCGGACGACGGATCATCCTCGGCAAAAAAGTAAACCTGAATTTGCACATCAGAGCAATTTGCGAATAATTGCCGCAGCATGTGCTCTTTCGTTACGTTGTCCGATAGAGCTTCGCTACCGTTCATGTTGTTCTCTCCTTAGCGGGTTTGGCCCTCCACGCAATAAAGGCCAAAACAATGGTTATGATCATGGTGAAAATCAATGATATGGGAAAATATATTTTATACATCAACAAATAAAACGAAGTTTGGTTTGTAATAATGATAGAAAATACGAGAAAGCTGAGCGTTATTATCAAAATGAACCAACCTCGCGTTTTTGCCTTTTTAAACGAAATGATATCCGCCAATAAAAACTGAGCAAGACTGATTCGTACTGTTGCTCCAGCCAACCATTGAAACACCGACAAGAAATCGACGTGCTCGATATAATTGCCGATTCGAACAAGACGCCATTGCTCATAAGGAGAAACCATCTGCTTGGCGGCTTCTTTAGGACCGAATTCCGTGATCGCTCCTACAAGAGGGCCTAATGTTATGTATACCAAAATCGTACCGAGCAGCATCATTTGCCAAAACTGCATTTTCGATTTCAGACGATGCTGAAGCATTAGCATCAGCATGATCTCCACTAAAGCTCCACCTACATAAACCATACCATCCATGGCAGGCTTCCAGCCGTGCTCAAGAAAGGGCTTAAGCAGCGTGTAATCTTTCTCCGTCATATTTGCAAAGGAAACGAAATATCCAAACAAGACGACAAGAGGAAGCAAGATGCCAGCACCTATCGCAATCGTGTGAATGCCATTATAAGCCGAGTAATAACAAACCAATACGAGGACAATTATCATTATATATTGTGGGGTCGCAGGCAAATAATTAGTGACCGTCCAGATCTCCGTTTGGATGATCGTCATGACTCCAATCATAAACAACTCCACGCAAATCGGAGCAAGTATCAGCCAAGTAATTATAGGGTTCGTTTGGTTCGACAACCAGGTTCGCAGCTTCTGCTGACCTGATTTTTTCATAATATAAACAAGAAGAGCGCACCATGGAATATATAGAACGGCCGTCATGAGAACAGATATCCAAGCATCTCTGCCCGATGCATCCAGCACCAGCGGATTTACAATAACATGACTGAGTAAACCATTGAACAGCATCATGACCATAATGATTGATACAATACCGATTTTATCTTTTGTTCCGTCCATATCGTTTTCACCACCCGTTGCCATGAATGTCCAGTTATTTCCACAATAATCTTTTGTAATATATCCCTTTAGAGCATTTATTATCCATCAGGTTGCGTCACTCACATTCGGTTACTAATAACGTCGAATAAGCCTATGCGCAATGGCATGGGCTTATTCGACATCTTCATTTTTCATATATGTAAATCGTAATTTCGCACCTCTAAAAGGAACCCGTTATTCTCAAAGGGATGTGGTATTATTGATTTAACCATAATTTCGGTGGACATGCTGCCAGACAAGTAGGATTAAGTGCTCTCTTACCACTCCGCCACCGTACCATCCTCTTGGCGCCAAATCGGATTCTTCCAATTGTGCCCGATGGCCGCCATTTCGCGGACCTTCTCTTCATTGATTTCGATCCCTAGACCGGGAGCCGTTAAATTCTTTACGAAGCCATTTTCATATTGGAAGACGGAAGGATCTTTCAAGTAATCCAGCAGATCGCTGCCTTGATTATAATGAATACCCAAGCTTTGCTCCTGAATGAATGCATTAGGCGAGCAGGTATCCAACTGTAGACAGGAAGCTAATGCTATAGGACCAAGCGGACAATGCGGAGCGATGGCAATGTCATAGGCTTCGGCCATTGCGGCAATTTTCCGGGTTTCTAAGATACCTCCAGCATGCGAAAGATCAGGTTGAATGATATCGACGATACCTTGGGCGAGTAGTTCTTTAAAGCCCCAGCGCGTGTACATGCGCTCTCCTGTGGCGATAGGACACGACGTATAACGAGCGATCTCTCTCAGCGCTTCATTGTTCTCAGGCAGAACGGGCTCTTCGATGAACATCGGGCGATACGGCTCGAGCTCTTTCACGATGATTTTGGCCATCGATTTATGAACGCGGCCGTGGAAGTCTATGCCGATGCCGACATCTTTGCCAACGGCTTCGCGGACGGCCGCAATGCGGGCAATGGCTTCATCTACTTTGCGGATCGAATCTATATAATGAAGTTCTTCCGTAGCATTCATTTTTACCGCGGTGAAGCCAGCTTGGACTTGCAACTTAGCAGCTTGACCAACGTCACTTGGGCGGTCGCCGCCAATCCAGGAGTAGACACGCGTGCGGTCGCGGCAAGCTCCCCCTAATAGATCGTAAACAGGGGCGTTGTAGAATTTGCCCTTAATGTCCCAGAGTGCTTGTTCGATACCAGAAATCGCACTGGAAAGAATAGGGCCTCCACGATAAAACCCGCCGCGGTATAGTACCTGAAACATATCTTCGATTCGCATCGGGTCCTTGCCAATGATATGGTCGCTCATTTCCATCACGGCTGCAGCGACCGTATCGGCTTTTCCTTCAACGACAGGTTCTCCCCAACCCGTGATCCCCTCATCCGTTTCGATTTTCAAAAATAACCATCTTGGCGGTACTTTGAACAATTCTAATTTTGTGATTTTCACGGTTTACTTCCTCTCCCTGTAACTTAGATTGTTTGAAAGTTCACTGCATGTACGGCCGCCATGAGCTGCTCGGCATAAGTCGTAATCGCACTGTAATTACCTTGTTGAATTTCGTTAAGCGCTACCAAATTTCCTCCTATACCTACGGAGGAGGCGCCAGCTTGCAAATACGAAGGCGCATTTTCTTTCGTTATCCCTCCGACTGCAAGGATATTGAGTTCATTTAGAGGACCTCTGAGCTCTTTTAAATACGACGGCCCTAAGCTGGAGCAAGGAAAAAGCTTAACAATCGGAGCGCCGTAATTCATGGCCTGCACGATTTCGGTTGGTGTCATTGCACCCGGCATCGGAGTTACTTGATGTGCTAATGCTGTCTCAATCATGCCTAGATCGACATTCGGGGAAATAAGGAACTCTGCGCCTGCTTGTATGGCTTCTAAGGCTTTACTCGCATTAAGGACTGTCCCAGCTCCAATTATCATCCGGCCATTATACTTTTCACGCATGTGATCTATGATTTGGAGCGCATTCGGTGTATTCAAAGTTACTTCTGCAAGTTGAATCCCCCCTGCAGCGAGTGCCTCGAATAGAGGGGGAGCCTGCGAGAGTTCAATACCGCGAATGATGGCAATAACTTTGGACTCTTTTAATGTATTCAATACGTCAGACATGGCACAACTCATGCTCCCTTCTGATTAAGAATATTGATCGCGATACTCCTGAGGGGTCATCCCGTAATGCTTTTTGAAAGCATGATTAAAGGAGTGCGGACGTTGGTATCCGAGCTGCGTAGCGATTTCGTAAATTTTATCGTGACCGTTTTTCAATAGATAGGAAGCTTTATCCATACGTACCCGATTGACGTAGTCGCTGAGATTATCGCCAGTTTCCAACTTATAAATTTTAGACACATAAACAGGGTGGAGATAAACGTGATCCGCAATCGATTGCAAAGAAACATCACTGGCTAGATGCAGATCAATAAAAGATCGAATGTCATTAATTAGGGTGGTCCGACTATCTTTTCTCTCTTGATCCATATCCTCAATCATCCGATGTAAGGAGCGAATGGACCATTCACGCAATTGGTTCACGCTGCGGAAGGGAATGCCTTCCGTCATTTTCTCGTAGTCCCCGCCAATGAGCTGGTGCAAGGGTCTGCCGTTTTTATGAGCAATGTAAGCAAACGCGGATGCAACCGAGAAGTAAACTTCCAACAGGTGCTCTTGGGACTCCGAGAATTTGGCTTCCATTTCGTCGAAAATCAATGAAAGCTTCTCTTCGGTATCTTCCCAGCGGGCTGCCTCCAAGAGATGATTGAGCGTAGGAGGTTCATACAGTTTCTGCAAAGCGGAAAGCTCCGTTTGGGCGGAGTCTTCGCCGAGTACCATTAATAATTCATGTTCGCTCCCAATACGCTTACGAAAGGCACTCAGAGAGGAGTTATATAAGGTTGTGATATCGCCAGGGAACTCCCCCCAACTACTGAGCAGAATGGAGATTTTGCCCTTCAAATAATTGTTCACAGCGGATTGGAGGACAGCTGCTGTTCGTTCAAGCCAAGCGGGATCTTCCTTCTCGGTAGTAACCGGCTTCCGTTTCATGATGAAAACCAAATAATCATGTGCGTCTTTCGTAGACCAGCTATCGAATTTCTCGGCAAATAATTCCTCAACCATATTACTGATGGCATATTCCATTAAGGATAGACGCCCCATATCATATTCAAGGAAGTCAGATTCAAGTCGAATCATCATACATATACAAGTCTGTTCATGAAAATCAGGGAGTTCCAGCATATGCATTTTTTCTTGAAGCGATTGCTCAGAGAGTTTGCGTCCCTGAAGGAGATCATTCAGCAAGTTTCCTCGTAATAGAGGCAGGTTTTCTTTGAACGTGTAAGTAAGCCGCTGGGTGGAGATGACTTCTTGCCATTCCTTCTGAAGCTTATCCATGACCCGACCAACCGTAGTTAGCAAATCCTTCTCTGTAACGGGCTTCAATAAATAATCCTCCGTACCTTGAAGGATGGCCTCTTTGGCGTAGTTGAAATCAGAGTAACCCGATAAGAGAATACACTTCGTTTTCTGCCATCTATCTTTGATTTCAGCAATCAGTTCCAAGCCAGTAATCCCCGGCATTTGAATGTCCGTAATGACGATATCAATGGAAAATTGCTCAAGCAGCTCCAACGCTTCTTTACCCGAATAAGCTTTGAAAATTTGTTCGATGCCCAGCGACGCCCAGTCAATCGTGGCGTGCAGCCGATCTACTACATGCGCTTCATCATCAACAATGAGAAGTTGAATCATGGTCTTCTCTCCTGAGCAGCTGGAAGAGTTTCCAGCTGCTTCTCACGCTTCCAAGTCAACACAGCTTTCATGCCCCCATCTTCTCCTAATTKAAAAGTCAGCCCGGATCCTTCTCCAAATTGATAAAATAGCCGATGATGAATATTCCATGTGCCACAGCCAATGTCATCGGATATTGGTTGCTCCAGCTGTTTTGATAGTTGAGTTAATTTCTCTTGGCTCAGTCCAAGGCCGTTATCCTCGACAATCACTCGGTTCCAGTCCCCATCTTGCTCGCCCTTGATGGTGATGCGGTCACTTTCCATACTGCGTTCAATACCATGAAGAATGGCGTTCTCCACCAAAGGTTGAAGAATAAGCCTAGGCACCGATTCGTTCAACATCTCATCCGGAATGCGAATGTCGTACACTAGCCGATGAATACGCAACTGCTGAATGTTTAAATAGTGAATAACGAAATTCACCTCTTCCTGCAGCCGTACGACTTGTTTCTCGACTCTTGTTGTATACCGATAAAACTMGGCTAAATTTTGTGACATCGCCACAACGGACTCTTTATCCTCCATCTCGGCCGAATTGATAATGAAGAATAACGAATTATACAGAAAGTGCGGATGGATCTGTGACTGCAGTTGTTTCAAAGTGGCTTCGCGCGAGCGTATTTTCTCCGCATAAACATCTTCAACCAGCACTTGAATTTGCGTCGCCATTTCATTAAATCGTTGAATAAGGAAATCAAATTCATTCTTGGCTTTGTAGTCGATGCGTGCTGATAGGTCGCCCCTTTTCACCTTCTGTACACTTTGAATCATCTTGCCGATAGGTATCTGTACATTCCGATACAAGATAAAAGAAGCTAACACACTCATCATGAGCAAAAGTCCGATCGAGATGTAAAACAATTTGCGGGTCATGGTAATCGGAGACAGTATTTTCTGAACGGGCACATAGTCGACCAAATACCAATCCAGTTGCGTTGATTTCACATAGCTGACCAGATACTGCTGTTTATTGATTTTTATTTGCATTTGGCCAGAGAGCGGTAGTGTAGATCCAGTTAGTTGTTCCCTGATCGAGGCCGTAATGGACGGATCTGAGGAACTGTTAAAAATGGAGGCCTGCCCACCATCCACCAAAAAAGGATCGCTTCGTTTATCTTTCTTATACACATCCAACAGCTGAACCATATTCTGTACACTAAATCTCACTTGATAAAGCACATTCGTTTGATCCACAACTTGCGCACGAATGGGCTCGCTAACCTCCCTGATGAACGATCCTACACCTTTGTCACCTTCACGTACTTCATAGGTCCAAGTTCTCTGAATCGGTCGATGCCAAGGCCAGGCGTCTGTACCATTTACGAAGATGCTGGAGGATAGTACTTGCTTCCCTCTGGGAATAGCTATCGTGAGTTCATTTACCCAACCGCTGGAGACACTTTGCAGGCTAAGCTTTTGGATGATGCGCGATTGTTCCTTCAACATGTCATAATCTGGCGAATCGTTCTTATCGATGTATTCCCTCACATAGGGGTCACTTCCCAATATCACGGGAGACATCGCTAATCGCTCCACATCTGCATCCAGCTGGTGCATAAAAAAAGACAGTTGGTTCAAATTGGACGATTGTATCTGATCTTGAACGACATTGTTTGTAATTCTATTCGTATAACTGTAGAGCAGAACAATTGGAATGAGAAGCAGAACCAATAAGATTAAGATTTTGCTGAAAATATTCAGTTTATAGGGCATCATACGAAATCACCTTCCACGTATCTGCTAAGCTAACCAACTTCAAATTTAATATACGAGAGATGCTGTCTAAAAGAAAGGCGGCATCTCCCGTATTTACAATTCTGGTTATTAACCTTTAACAGCACCGGCGGAAAGTCCGCTTACGACGTAACGCTGAGATACTAAAGCGATGATGAGAACCGGAAGTGTGATAATGCAGGCTGCTGCCATCAATGCCCCCCAGTTGATTTCGGAGTAGGACATAAAGTTAAATACAGCGATCGGAAGCGTCTTTGTTTTGTCTCCGGCTAGAATCACTGAGAACATGAAATTGTTCCACGAGAAGATGAAGGAGAGAAGCGATGCCGTAATAACGCCAGGTCCCGAGATGGGCAAAATAATTCGTAAGAAAACTTGGTGGTGTGTACAGCCGTCGATAAGACCCGACTCTTCGATTTCGGTAGGCAGAGCCTCGAAAAATGAAATCATAATCCAAATAATAAAAGGCAGTCCGACAAGCATATGGCTTAAAATAAGTGCTGTATACGTGTCCACCAAATGGATTTTGGAGAACAAGATGAACCAAGGAATTAGAAACGTAATTCCCGGGATAATTCTCGCGACTAAGATGAGAAGCCCCAGCTTCTGAAGGTGATGACGAGCAATCGCATAGGCTGCAKGGAGACCTAGAATAAGTGACAACAGTGTTGAACCAGCGGCAACGAGGAAGCTATTCCAGATAAATCTAATGAAATCATATTCTTTAAACACGCTGACATAGTTGTGAAACGTCGGTTTGAAGATAAACATTTGGCCAGTCGACAAGATCTGTGATTGCGTCTTAAACGATGCTAGGAGCATCCATACGAATGGAAATGCAAACACAATGACGACTAGAAAGGTAAGCAGCGTTTGTGCAATTCTCGGACCTTTCTTTTTTTTCATGATGTGGTTCCCTCCATTCGTTTACGCATCCAAATCATAAATAATGTTAATCCCATAACAAGTGCGAAGAAAATGACAAGTAGTGACGAAGCCATTCCAAGCTTAAAGTATTGGAAGCCAAGTACATATCCGTATAGATTCAAAGTCTCTGAAGCGAAGTTCGGTCCGCCTTGCGTCGTTGCATAAATGATGTCGAAAGTCTTCAAGACGTCAATTAATCGCAGCATAGCGGCCACAATAATGGTCGGTCTTAATAGTGGAAGTGTAATGGAAACAAATTTTCTCCATGTGCTTGCGCCGTCTACATCCGCCGCTTCATAAGGATCTGTTGGGAGTGTGGCTAATCCCGCCATAATAATGAGTGCAATCATAGGCGTCCATTCCCACACATCAACGATAACAAGTGAAGGGATGACCTGATTAGGTGAAGCTAGCCATAGGAGTGGCTCTAGACCAAACGTTTTGAGCAGCATGTTGGCTACCCCGATCGTAGGTTCGTAGATCAGCATCCAGACTAATCCCATGGCTACCGGTGTTGCTACCATTGGCAGTAGAAAGATTGTTTTTACGATATTCTTCCCGCGGAACTCTCTGGAAAGAAGCAGGGCGATGGCGATACCAAGAATCACTTCGAGGGTAAGCGCTGCGAATGTGAAATAAAACGTAGAACCTGCTGCATGCCAGAAGCGTTCATCTTTGAACAGGGCTATATAATTCGACAAACCCACCCAGAGAGGTGGTGTCGTTGCGGACATGCTCCATTCATAGAAGCTGATCCGAACGGTATAGATGATCGGAAACAGCATCATAAGCAGGACGAAGATGACCGCGGGGAGTGTATAAATCCATTTTAAGTTGCGGTTAAACCAACTGTATTGCATGCTGCATGCACCCTTCCTGATGCCGATATTTTCTGTATGAAAGATGAAAAGGGCCATCAGATGACCCTTTTCACCCATCGAACACGTATTTATCTTGTTTTATCTTTATCCATAATTGTTTGCAGTGCTTGGTTGGCTTTGTCTGCCACAGGTTGAAGATTCGTTTCACCTGTCATAACCTTCTGAACAATTTCACCAACTGCATCACGAGCTTCGCCTACACTAATCACGGTTGGACGGTCGTGGTCAACGCCTGTTTTAGCACTTTCTTTGATAATCGGAACAAGCTCAGCCGGGAAGCCTGTCGTGCCTTCTGGTTTATCCCAAATCGAAGCGCGGGCACCAGGATTACCTTTTTGCTGCGTTTTCAACACAATATCTTTACTTGTTGCCCATTGAATGAACTCCCAAGTCGCGTCTTTATTGGTTGATTTGGCGTTCATCGCAAGCCCCCAAGATGTAATACTGTAAGGCTTGGAGCCTGCTTTACCCCCAGGGAATACAGCAAACCCAACTTGATCAGAGATTTTCGATTTCGCCGGATCCGTTGCGTTCTGGTAGAGTGAGTTCGCATCGGTTAAGAAAGCGACCTTACCCTGCGCGAAGATACCGAAAGCTTGCGGCCATGACATATTGAGCACTCCTGGAGGCGCATAATCTTTCAACAATGTACCGTAAGTCGTAAAGGCCTTGAGTGCTTCAGGCGTATTAATGCTAGCTTTCTCGCCTGTAGTGAAGTCTGCACCTTCGGAGTATAGGAACGAAGAAACTTGCGTAACAAGTGGAGATCGTTGGCCTCTGGCTACGAATCCATACATCTCATTTTTCGGATCGTGCAGCTTTTTAACAGCCGCGGTAAGCTCCTCTAACGTTTTAGGAACAGCGATACCCGCCTTTTGCAGCAAGTCTTTGCGGTAATACAAAATTTCTTGTTCCGTAATAATCGGGATACCAGCTAATTTGGCATCAACTGTTGTTGAACCAATGGCGGATTTTGAGAAATCATTAAAGTCGTAGTCTTTTGCTTTTTGAGCGTATTCGTCAAGAGGTTGAAGCCAACCATTTTTATAGAAAAGCTTGCCTTCTTGAAGAGGGCGATACATAAAGACATCAGGTGTTGCAGAACCAGATGTGAATTGCACGGTCAGCTTCTGTGTGAGCTGATCCTCGAAGAAATTTTCAACATTCACCTTAATGCCGGTTTCCTTCTCGAAGTCAGGAAGCAAGGGCTTAATCGCTTCAGCCCAAGGATGGTTGGCTGTTACTAAGGAGATTGTTTTTCCTGCGAATGGCTTCGCATTGGCTGTAGCAGCAGCAGCGCTTGGCGCTGTTGTTGCTTGTTCTGTCTTCGTGGATGTATTGCCGCATCCTGCAACTACCGTTGCAGCCATGACGACTGTCGTGCTGAGACCAATCCATTGTTTGAATGATTTTTTCATGTAATATGTGACCTCCCAAGTACGTTCAAATGGTTGTGTTTACATCTCTAAGAGTACCTGATTCCTCGGTTTGGTTGATATAACTAAGATTCAATATGGATAACTACAACTGAAGGAAATGGAAGTGCTGTAAGTAGTGTTGCCATTTTCTAAAAGAAATTGTGAAGACTAGGGAGTCTACGGAAATGAAATGTTTAATACCGCCCCCGTACATAGCGGGCGGTATTGACACCTAACTTTACTTCGTTTAAAATGTATAAAAATACGAATAAATGAATAAATATACTATTTCGGTGATGCTGAACCTATAGTTGAAGGAGGAACACTATCGTCATGACATTTACGACGATTTTCGCTTTTGCCATAGTCTCACTCGGCATGGTCTGCACGCCCGGACCTAATATGATCTACCTTATTTCTCGCTCGATCACGCAGGGGAGAATGGCGGGGATCATCTCACTGTTGGGCATTGTACTTGCCTTCTTAGTCTACATCGTGACTACGATGTTAGGGTTGTCGGCGCTGTTTGCGGCGGCACCGTATGTGTTCGACGCTGTTAAGCTGGCCGGAGCTGCTTACTTACTATGGCTAGCTTGGCAAGCTGTCAAGCCGGGTGCTAGATCGGTGCTTACCCCACGAGATCTTCCCGTTGACCCGCCCAAGAAGCTATTCTTGATGGGCTTCATGACCAACCTGCTCAATCCTAAAGCTGCGGTCCTGTATGTGTCGCTTCTGCCTCAATTCGAGGATCCTGCTAGGGGATCCTTACTGCTGCAAAGCGCAACGCTGGGACTCACGCAAATCACGGTGAGCTTCACCGTGAACCTCGTGATCGTGCTAACGGCAAGCTGGATCGCCAAATGGTTCGGCACGCGTCCACAATGGCTGAAGATCCAGCGGTGGCTGATGGGAAGCGTGTATTCGGGCTTGGCAGTGCGTCTTGCTTTCGAGCGGAGACAATAGAATGAGAGAGGAGACTCACAGCAAACCGCTGTGGGTCTCTTTTACATAACCTAACTTCGCTTAAAAAAAGCAATCACAAACTCGCGGAAATGAATGGCGGCCTGAGAAAGGTAATGCTTGCGATTCCAGGCGATACCGAAGGTGCGGTGACAGTAGGGTTCTGTTATTTTTAACTGAACGGTGTCCGGATTGGAAGCTCTTCTCCCTAAGGAAAGCGGAAGTGTGAAAGTAATGCCGAGCCCCATCTCGACCAAAGTTTGAACAGCGCTGACTTCCTCAAGCTCGAACGCGATGCGAGGTTCAAACCCCGCCTGACGGCAGAAGCCATCCGTAATTTCCCGGAAATTCGTTTGGGAGGACAAGGAGATGAAGGGTTCATTTGCAGCTTCTACCAACCGAATACTTTCTCTAGCGGCAAAACGGTGCCCCTTCGGGACTGTCAAATACAGCTCTTCTTCAACGAGTGTAAGCCATTCAATATCCGGTCCGATTACCGGTGTAGAAGAGATACAGAAATCGATTTCGGCATTCTCGAGATCATTTTTCATTTCCAAGGCAGATGCCAACTGTCGCTGGATGACTCGGACATGGGGGTGAAGGGTCAGGAATTCCTTGAGCAGAGTAGGCAGTACGTACGGTAGCGATACAAAAAGGGAAACGACGCCATGGTCGAGTCCAGCCATATCTTTGATCTCTCGTTCGCCTTCTTTCAGCTCTAGGAAAGCCTGCTCAACGCGGCGGAGGTAGGTCTTCCCGAAGGCATTCAATTTCACATGCCTGCCTTGACGTTCGAACAAAGGGATACCTAACCTCTTCTCTAGCCGCTGGATAGAGTTGCTAAGGGAAGGCTGTGAGACATTGAGTTCTTTGGCCGCTTGGGTCATATGCTCAAGGCGTGCGACAGTCTGAAAATAATGAAGCTGTAGGAATTCCATGGTGAATCCTCGCTTTGTACATAACTTTGATGTGATCATATAATATGTATTATACATTATTGGTTTTCCCTCTTATACTAGTTCAACAGACAGAAAACCTTTGTGGAGAATGGAGCGCATATGTTGACTAGAGAGAGAATTTGGTCGAAAAATTTTGTTGTCGTATGTATGAGCAGCTTTTTCATGTTTCTCACTTTTTATATTCTTGCTACGGCATTTCCCTTATATGTAAAAGATAGCTTGCACGGCGATCAGCAGCAAATGGGATTGTCGATAACGATTTATGTCATCGGTGGGGTGTTGATTAGACCCTTCTCAGGACAGTGGGTAGACCGATATGGTAAAAAGAAGATGGCCATTATCGGAATGGTCATTTTCTTATTGGCTTGCATCAGCTATTACGGTGCGAAGGGGATGTTCATGTTTCTGGTGATTCGTCTCATTCACGGCATGAGCTATGCGATCGCCTCAACAGCGACGAGTACGATTGCATCGTCACTCGTACCTAATTCACGTCAAGGTACGGGAATGGGCTATTTCAGCATGTTCATGAGTGTCGGCATGGTCATAGGTCCTGCACTGGGTTTATTTTTATGGAAAGATAAGGACATCCATGTGTTGCTGTTGGCGATTTGCGTGATTGCTGCGCTCTCGCTTCTTTTCACGCTGTGTATGCGAGTGCCGAAGCTAAGCCAAGAAGCGCTGCAGCCAGTGGAGCCTAAGAAACGGGAGAAACGACGCTTGCAGTGGAGTGATTTCATCGAACCCAAGGCACTGCCTATTTCGGTGGTGGGGTTTATTCTAGCTTTTGCCTATAGCTCCTTATCTGGCTTTATGTCCTCGTTTACGGTTGAAATTCATCAATCTCAAGTGGCAGGCACCTTCTTTGTTGTGTTTGCGCTGATGATCGTGGTGTTCCGGCCGCTGATTGGGAAAATATTCGATACTTACAATGAACATTATCTGTATTACCCTGGCATTATGTTGTTTGCAGTAGGCATGCTGCTGTTAAGCCAAGCGCACTCGGCAATGATGGTTTTGGTGGCGGGCGTCATAATGGGTGTAGGTTACGGCGCGTTGTTGCCTTGTTTTCAGGCACTAGCGATGAAGCTTTCCCCTGAACACCGCAGAGGGAGTGCAACGGGAACCTTCTTCTTGCTGTTTGACCTTGGGTACGGCTTAGGGTCTTATGTCATGGGGATGATCGCCTCCGTGTCAGATTATCGGATGATGTATGTCGTCGCAGGGCTCGTTCCCTTGCTATCCGCTGCTTTGTATTATGTACTTCACCATCGCCCTCGCGCGAAGGTATCACTTCATAAGCAAAATGCAAAGTTAGTTTAATTAGGGGCACGGGCATAAAAACGCATGCTTTTCCTCAAAATAAACCTTGTTCGAGAATTGTTTGCAGAGGAGAAGGTTTTTATGAAACGAAAGTTCTTATTAGTAACGCTGCTTGTAACGATGGTTCTCTCTTTCACTTTCATGCCGCTGGGCGCACAAGCCACCGCTGGGAAAGAGCCTGGTTCTGCGATGTGCATGAACGATGCGAAAGTGAAGCTGAAGCAAGACATGAGGAGACTTTGGGTCGATCATGTAGGCTGGACGAGGAGTTACATAATCAGCGCAATTGCTGGGGTTGAGGATCAGAAGGACGTGTTGGATAGGCTGTTGAAGAACCAGCAGGATATCGGTGACGCGGTGAAGCCATTTTATGGGGAAGCAGCAGGAAATAAGTTGGCTGAACTGCTGAGGGAGCACATCCAATTAGCTGGTGGTGTAGTAGACGCGGCGAAAGCTGGCAATCAAGCTGATCTAGCCAAATTAAACAAAGAGTTGTTTCGGAATGCGGATGATATTGCCAAATTTCTAAGCGCCGCTAACCCAAACTGGTCGGAGAAAGAACAACGGGACATGTTGTATGCACACTTGCAGTTTATTACCGATCAAGCTACTGCGAGGCTGAAAAAGGATTGGAAAGCCGATATTCTTGCCTATGATAAGGGTGAGGATCATATGATGATGTATGCGGATATGTTGTCAGATGGAATTATCAAACAGTTTCCCGATAAGTTCAAATGAGTTCCCGAAATTTCAAATAAGTGCGTATCCCAAGCTGATACTGGATGCATCCGGTATCGGCTTGTTTGTGCTTCAACCGTGCGTGGATTGGGGCTGTCGTGCTATAATCGTGCCATATGAACGAGAGGAGAGGAAACGTCGAAACTTGTCGACTTTTCACGCCATATGGATATCAAAGAGCTCTTATCTTATTTAACCGAAGAGAATCTGATGCTGCTTTTGGACAAGTACCGTTCATTCGGTCCATTGCCTGGGCTGCTGCTTCCTTTTATGAAATCTTTCATTCCACCGCTCCCAACATTGGTGATCATTAGCGTAAATGCGGCTGTGTATGGGCTGTGGCTCGGTTTTCTGTACTCTTGGATCGGCATTGTCTGCGGTTGCTTGGTGACGTTTGCGATTGTGAAAAAGGTGGCCGGCCACCCCTATCTCGTGCGCTGGTCGCAGAAACCGAACGTCCAAAAAAGCCTCAACTGGGCGCGGCACCAAGCGTTCAATTATGTCTTTATCCTTAGTCTATTTCCTCTGGGACCTTTCGTAGTTATTAATATGGCGGCGGGGCTGGTGCGAATGCGTTTCCGCTCCTTCTTAGTGGCGGTTGCTACGGGGAAAGCGGTGATGGTCATGTCGGTTAGTTTTATTGGCTACGATCTGAAGCGGTTCATGGATCATCCCTATCAGCTTATTTATGTGGCCTTATTCATTGCGATTTCTTTATTTATTAGCAAAAAGGTAGAAAAGCGGTTTATGTAATTGGATACCGCAGGATACCCCGCCTTGCAGCAGGCTCGTTTCCCGATTACAGGGAGCGAAGCCTGAGCAGAGGCGGGGTCTTTGTGCATAGTAAAGAACTATTCGTTGGAGTCGCTCAACACACACAGAGTTAAGTTGGGATAGTTGGCTGCCAGCTCGGCGGCCTGTTGTTGTATTAGACGGAGGTCAAACGACTGGCTGAAAATTGCGCGATCAGGCAAAAATGTCACGCTCGTTCCAGTTTCCTTCGTCACACCCACCGTATGGACTTCGCTCTGAGGGATGCCATGCTTATAGTGTTGCTGATAAACGCGCCCATCCCGCTTGATGGTAACGGAAAGCTTAAGGGAGAGTGCGTTGACGATCGGCATGCTGATGCCTTTCTCACTGCCAGGGGCGAAGAACTGGGCACTTCCACGTAGGTGGTTCATATCCGTCAGAACAGACTGAACACGAAGTAATTCTACATCAGGTAAGGCCTGAACAGGAATGCCACGGCCATTGTCCGAGACTGTTATACTGCCATCCTCATGCGCAATGAGACTAACCTCCGTACATGTACCATGCTGATGTTCCAACAGGCAGTTCTCCACGACAGCCCAAAGCAGCAGGTGTGGGTTATAGGCATCAGCGGCGCCGCCTAGGTAATCAGGAGCATTCGTACGTGCCTCCGTCATCGCGATGTAGTCGGTTGTATCCATCAGATCCGAAGTAGCTGCGAAGAGTAAAAGCAGAGGAAGTACGCGATGACCAGGAATTGCATACGTTCCGCCTCGCTCTTCTTGCACGAGCAAATCCGCGCCAACTAAGGCTTTCATATGATGATAAAGCTGCCCCGTCGTGCCCATATTCAAGCGTTCCACAAGCTCAGGTCCCGTTAGTGGCTCCTGTAATACTAATCGCAAAATATCCAAACGCTGCTTATGCGCAAGGGCTCCCAATACTTTGGCCGATTTATCGCCATCGAGTAAGAGTAACTGGCTGACTTGTTTGTCCTGCGGCTCCCAACGGTAGCTCGCATTCTCTCCCCGATACTGCCCGGAATAAAACAAACGGCCTAGCTCAGCGGAGGCAGGAGCTTCTTTGGTAGATGTATTGATAGGGGAATGCTCCTGTGCATCCCTTTTCAGTAATTGCTGAACCAGCTGACCCAGTTGGTTCATTTGTGCTTTCAAAGCATCTAGCTCGGTGCCATAATCTCGCGTTGTGGTCAAAAAAGATCACCTCACATAAATTATTTAATTACGTAATTAAATAATAACATAATATGGCTGTCCGAGGCAAGGGCGGGGGAATACAATAATTGACTGCAAGACCGATGAACCTCCCCGGCCTAATTGAGGGCAAGGCAACAGTGAGGAATTAAAAATAACTGGATTATATGTAGCTACTTTTGCTGTGAAACCCACTTTGAGGCGATTAACTGGAAAAAGTACAGCTAAATTCGAGCATTTACGCCGAATGTGGGGAATGTTGAGGAATTAGATGGAGTTTTTCCATCTAGTTCAGGAACATGGCCGTAAACGAGAAAATTAACTGTAGGAAATCCATCTAAAGTTTTGTAAGCCCGCGAGGGGACCTATGGGAGGAAGCTGACGAGAGGCCAAGGATGCCAAAGGAAAGGCGATGCTACTTAAAGACACATGTGCAGCAAGAATTCGAAATTTCAACCGTTCAGCATGTTCACCAATCCACATCAAACCCGAACGGCAGGCCATACCACAACCTCGCCAGAATTCAACCTCAATCAAACCAAAATTTCGCCCAACCCCAAGCCGGATCGCAACCGGAACCCGAACCCGAACCCGAACCTCAGCCACACCACAACCTCGCCTGAATTCAACCTCAGTCAAATCAAAATTTCGCCCAACCCCAAGCCGGATCGCAACCGGAACTTGAACCGGAACCCCAACCAATCCCAACCTCCGCGCGCTACATTGGATGTATCCAGTGTACCGTTCTGACAAGTAGCCAAGAATGAGTTTGATTGGACCAATCAAGCCACAAAAAAGACGAACCAACGCTTAATGCAGCGTTAATTCGTCCCTTCCTTGCGTTTCCAATTCCGTGTATACGCGGACCTGATCTTGATTGTCTATCGTAGCGAGCACGACGTGCTCGAGTTGAGCATGTGCGGCCTTCATCTGCGCCTCCAGCCAAGCCAGATCTTTCCCTTGCTGCGCGAGCAGCTTTTTATCATAGGCGCCTTGTATGATCAGTTGCTTCACGAGAGAGAAAGGGGCGCTGGGAATTGCCATATCTTTGGCGGTTACCGTTTGATGCTGCGGCTCGAGGAATACGGAAACCATCCCACMGGGCTCCCACAATGCTAGCGCCACTTTCTGGATATCCTCCACTTGTTGCTTGCGAAGCTCCGAGAAGAGGTGGTCGACTGAGATTTTGGCTTTGCGCAGGCCGCCCATGCGAAGTTTTCCGTGTTCAATAAGCGTCAGGGGTGACGGTTCAAAGAGATGTTTGAGGAAGTTCCATTTTAGACTCAGCCAAGAGGTTGTGAGATATAGTACGACGAGCGCAACGGTAGTGATCATGGAGCCTGTTAAAGCTAGGTGCACATCCGAGAGCGGGTGTGCCATGATATTACCTAGAATAAGGGCGATTACGAAATCGAGAAAGCGGAGTTGAGAGATCGAGCGTTGGCCTAATGCTTTGGCGGTAATAAGCAGGAAAAAGTAGCCTACGACGGCACGTAAAATCCACTGTATGGTGGTCAGTGATTCTTGACTGCGAAAGAAGTCCAAGGGTCGTCAATCTCCCAACATAAGGTAAATGCTCCCTATAACGTAGCCTTGTATGGGATCAGCTATCCGCGGTTTGCAGGGGAGCAGGCCCGATGATCTAGTGCTTGTCGTTGGTGAGTCCGACCTGCTCCTCGCTCCAATCCCAGAGCTGACGAGCTAGCGCGTCGTCCTTAGCTCGGGCGGAAACAGGCGCAATCACCCGCCTGTAGAAGTACTCGCCGCTGACCGTCTGCACATCAGGGCTTGTGGTCAAAAACACCGCCGTATCCGCGCCCTGCGCCGCCGTCAAGAAAAACGGCCGCATCATCGCATGCACGGCCTTCCCAAACCCGGTGTCGCGATCGACACCGATGTTCGTGGCCACGGCTCCCGGATGGAGCGAGTTGGCCGTGGCAGAAGTGCCTGCGAGCCGCTTCGCGAGCTCGCGGGTGAACAAGATATTCGCCAGCTTCGACTGGGCGTATCCGTTCCAGACCCGGAACCCTCGCTGCAGGTGAGGGTTGGCCCAATCGATGCGCCCGATTTTGTGGGCGCCGGAGGAGACATTGACGATCCGCCCCTGCGGAGCGCGGATGATAGCGTCCAGCAGAAGCTGGGTCAGCAGGAAGTGGCCGAGATGGTTGACACCCATCATGGACTCGAAGCCATCTGCTGTGGTTTTTCGCTTCACGGTGACGACGCCAGCGTTGTTCACGAGCACGTCGAGCTCGTCGTGCTTAGCTAGAAACGCCTCCGCAAAGGCTCGAATGCTCGCAAGCGAAGCGAGGTCGCAGAGCATCAGCTCGATGAGCTCGGAGCCGCTCTGGCGTCGTGCTTCTACGAGCGCCTGCTCGCCTCTTTGTTTGCTGCGGCAAAGCATGATGACGTTGGCGCCTAGCTTGGCCACTGCTACCGTTGTGGCAAGGCCCATGCCGGAGTTAGCTCCGGTGATGAGTACCGTTTTATTGTGCATCGCGGATCGCCTCCCTTTTACTTCCAGTATAGCCCATGAGAAGAATCCCCGCTTACTATATTGCGCTAACGATGCTGCATTGGGGTTTTCTTTTTATGTTAAACTAGTTGGATAGAATTCAATCAGTGGAAGTGAGGAGCGTGCACACGTGGAAGCGAAAAAAGCAGCAGCAGAGCTAGCTATTATGGAGATCCAAGATGGGATGATTGTCGGTTTGGGGACAGGATCTACTGCCTACTGGGCGATCCAAGGGCTTGGTGCTCGGGTGCAAAACGGCCTGCACATTCAGGCTGTTGCGACCTCAGTCGCCTCAGAGAACTTGGCTAAGGAGTTAGGCATCCCGCTTATTCCTTTTGCAGATATCTCAGAAATCGATGTCACGATAGATGGAGCCGACGAAGTCGATCCAGATTGGCACTTAATTAAAGGTGGGGGAGGCGCGCTGCTGCGGGAGAAAATCGTCGCATTTTCAAGTAAGAAGCTGATTATTGTGGTCGATGAAAGTAAAGTTGTTGCGCAGCTTGGCGCATTTCCACTACCTGTTGAAGTTGTTAAATTTGGCTATGAACTGACGATTCGAAAACTCCGAGCGCTTGGCTGCGAGCCCATGGTTAGAGTTGCTGAGAGTCAGCCATTTGTGACGGACAACGGGAATTATATTATCGATTGTCAGTTTGCCAGCATCCCAAGCCCTGCAGAGCTTCATCGAGCAATTAACGGGATTCCGGGTGTTGTGGAGAATGGGCTTTTTATCGGATTGGCGAGCCAGGTGATTGTCGGGTATAAGGAGGGTTCGGTGGGGAAATTGTAGGTAAATAACACGCCAAATAAAAAAGAGTTGCTCCACATGTCTCTGATGATTTGTGGGGCAACTCTTCTGTGTTAAAGTCGAGATTTAGAAGTCTCGATTGTCGTATTTTAAGAAATAACTGGAAAACCTCCAGCTAATTCTGTCGTATTTCAACCAATTCGCAGATTAACTGGAAAAACTCCCGCTATTTCAGCCGTTAGGCGCCATTCTGGATCAAATGCTTCAGATTAGCTGTAGGAAATCCAGTTATTCGTCTCAAAAGGCTCATTCCGCTGAAATTAGCTACAGAAAACCCATCTATTCTACAGGAACTTGCCACTAGGGCGGAGGGGTGTAGATTGGGTGTGGGTTACATGAGCTCCGCCACTAGAGCGGAGGGAGATGGGCCTATTCAACTTGTCACTCCGTCGATAGGGCGAAGGAAGTGTTAGATTGGATGCAGTCAACTTGTAGCTCCAACACTAGGGCGAAAGGGTGTGCGAATGTATCAGTCAGTTGTGCAAGGTTATCCATGCGAATGGGTGTACGCTACCTGTCACTCAGCCGTTGGGGCAGAGGACGAATAGGCGTAAGCAGGTGTACATGGTGGTGTTGAGCCTGCAAAGACAACATCTACACCAAAGGCTGCATACCCATCTCAACCCAACTCTCCCTTGTTGGACCATAAATATCGGGAACGCGCAATCCCGCTTGGCGCATCAAGACGATCATTTCACCGCGGTGATGAATTTCATGGGAGATGAGGACGCGCAGTGTAAGCCCGTTAGGCCACTGATCGCCATACATATCGCTTGTTTCGAACAACTTCGCATCTGTCCATTGCGACTGAATCGCTTCGATGGCTGCGGCAGCAGAGGTGCGGTAGGTGTCAGCGATGATTTGGGCAGAAGCGGGAGCAAGCTCTTCCCCTTCAGGTGCAGCGAAGGTCAGTCCCGTGCGGGATAGCATCTCGTGGACCGTTGTGGCGATGTGCCAAGCAATTTGTCCAAGTGAACGGAGTTCAGGTGTAATTTTCTGAGCAAGGGAAGCATCCGTTAGGGCGTCCATGACGCGCTGGGTGCCTTGCGCTTCTCGGGCATATTCGGTTGCGAAATCTTCAATCATTTTGATCATGGGGGTTGTCCTCCTCAAAGTTTTTCKCCAGAAAAACTGGCAGCATGGGTTTTGGTCTTTTTTGCCAGTAAACTGGCATCTTTTTAGCATGGTCTTGGTCTTTTTCGCCAGAAAAACTGGCATCTTTAGCATGTGTTTGGTCTTTTCCCCAGAGGACTTCGGTCTTGTCTCCAAAGAACCTGGCATCTAGCATGCATTCCTGTATGGATACGTTGTCAGAAGGGGCAGAGTTTCATATAGATGCTTGCTCTTGGTTGATACGCACACCTCATATCCCTAGTATAGACAAACAATGCTGACAACAGCGTGTCAGTGATTCGAATAGAGGGCGACTATTTTTTCGGCCTTTTCTTTGACGATGGCTGCGATATGCGCGGGTTCTAGAATACGCAGGTTTGGACCATAGCCAAGCAGCATGCCATGCAGCCAAGGTTCATCGGGCTGCGTCGCTCTAATCATGAGTGTTCCATCGGACTGAATGGTCACATCCTCAGGTCGGAAATAGTCTTCGATCTGTGCCCTAACATTCGGTTGCGCGTGCAGCACGAGCGTAATGAGGGTGGAAGGGTCTCTTTGGCCTCGACGATAATCAAGCTTCTCCAACGTTTCTTGTTTGCGTTCGAATGTTTGGGAAAGCACGTCGATGCCATTCATGCGGGATAAGCGAAAAACCCGGAAATCCTCACGCAGCAAGCAGTAGCCGTACAGATACCAACCGAAGCCTTTGACCACGATGCCCATAGGTTCTACGGTTCGCACGGACGGTTCGCTTTGCGATGAAAGATAGGAAAAGGTGACGAGTCTTGTCTCCTTAATTGCGGTGCGAAGAGCTGTCAGCTGCTCTGTATTTTGATGCCCACTGCTCCATGGATTCATATCAAGAATAAGCTGGTTGCCCAGTCTGGCTGCATCGGGTTGCTCGGATTTGGCGACGAGTGCGCCGACTTTATCCAGCAGATTGCTGATTTCTTGGTCGGGGACGGAAGCGCGAATTCCTTTGAGGCCCGTGATGATCGATTGCAGCTCTTCCAAGGACAGAAACTGTCGATCTAGCCGATATTGGTCCATGATTTCATAACCACCGCTGAGTCCCGCATAGGAAACAACCGGAATGCCAGCTTGGTTAATAGCCTCCACATCCCGATAAATGGTGCGCAAAGACACCTCAAACCGCTCGGAAAGCTCTTTGGCACTAATACGGCGACGATTGAGCAGCAGCATGGTGATGGCGAGTAAACGATCTATTTTCAAAAGGAACACCTCATAAATTCTGGTCGTATTCTTCATTCCTTATTCAATTATACAGAGGAAAATCCCTTGTTGCCCACTTTGCCGGAAGCTGCTAGGAAATCTCCGTTTCAAAGAAGGTAAACCCGAAAACCTAGGGAATAAGTGTAGCATAAATAGTTGAGAGGTGGCGGTTGTTGATGACACTTATTACGGACGAATGGATGACAAATGCAGATATTGTCACACTTCAACTTGCGATGGAACGGCGAGAAATCAACTCTGTAGATTTGGTTGTTTACTATACGGAGCGAATTAATACCTATAACTGCAAAATTAATGCGGTGCTGGAGCTGAATCCAGATGCAATAGAGATCGCGGAAATGTTAGATCGAGAACGTGTATCAAGTGGCAGTCGGGGGCCTCTTCATGGCATTCCGATTTTGCTCAAAGACAATATTCAGACGGCTGACCGGATGCACACAAGTGCTGGGTCGATTTGTTTGGCGGAGCATGTGGCGACAGAAGATGCATATATCGCTGCCAAGTTGCGTGACGCTGGTGCGGTGTTGTTAGGCAAGGTGAATATGACAGAGTGGGCGAATTTCATGGCGGTGGCGATGCCATCGGGCTATAGCTCAAGAGGCGGACAGGTGGCCAATCCGTATGGGCCTGGCATTTTCGAAGTTGGAGGATCCAGTTCGGGATCTGGTGCGGCGGTTGCGGCGCATTTTGCAGTGGGAGCGATCGGTACGGAAACGTCTGGATCTATCGTCAATCCAGCGGGGCATAACAGTCTTGTCGGCTTGAAGCCAACGGTTGGCCTGTTAAGTCGCTCGGGCATTATTCCGCTTGCCAGTAGCCAGGATACACCGGGGCCAATGACGAGAACTGTGAGGGATGCGGCTGTGCTGCTTGGCATTATGACAGGTGTTGACGCTTCGGATGCACATAGTATAGCTAGCGACGGTCAGGGCCACCGGGATTATACCCCCTATCTCGATCACCGAGGGCTTCATCAAGCCAGAATAGGGATTCCACGTTGGTATTATCAGCAGTTGGATGAGGAAGAACGGCAGCTTGCCGAGCGAGCTATTCAAGTTTTGCGCGACGAAGGTGCGATTGTCATTGATGATGTGGTGCTTCCTTGCCAAGATGCTGTCTGGAACTACGACGTACTGCTCTACGAATTCAAAAGAGATCTCAACGCCTACCTGGCCAAGCTAGATCCGTCCAAGACACCTGTTCATTCCTTAGAAGAGGTTATTGCGTTCAATGAAAGGCATGCCGATCAGGCGCTGGTCTATGGGCAGGATACGCTGATTTGGTCAGAGGATGCGAACGGAACGCTTACCGAAGAGACATATTTGACGAGTCTACATAGATATCAGGAGCTCACACGAGCACAAGGGATCGATCATGCCCTTCACACGTATCAACTAGATGCGTTGTTTTTTCCCAAAGATGAAGGCGAGGATATTGCCGCCAGGGCAGGCTATCCACTGCTGATTGTACCCGCTGGTTACACAAGCAAAGGGCCAATGGGTGTCCTGTTTGCAGCAGGAGCCTATAGTGAGTCGACGCTGATTAAGCTTGCGTATGCGTTCGAACAGGCGACGCTTTATCGCAAACCGCCTATTTTGTAGTTAGAATCTGCATACCTTATTGGAAAATTTGGAATAATAAACCGAAATTAATTCCATGATGGGAAGTGCGAACAATGTCTCGGTTTAGAAAAGGTTTTATAATCCCACTGCGTGCAGCAACGATGGGTATGCTCTTGAGCTGCGCTTTAAGCTTTGGTGGAACGGCAGAGGCCTTCACGCAAGAGGTGCCTCCACCCCCCTCACAACTAGCGCCTCCACAGAGTGGGCAAGGTCAGCTTATCCAGACGCGTGAGATTGATGTCACCGGCGATGGCAAATTAGATATGGTCTCCCTTGTCGGTCTGAAATCAGACCTGAACAGCCCCTATTATGACAAGCTGTTTATCTCCGTCACTGGACAAGGCCAGGCGCAGGTCGTGATTCCGCTGGAAGGCGGATATAATCCGAAGATGGATTATTGTGATTTTATCCATGACAAGCTACCTCAGATTTATGTGACCTCCGATACCGGCGGCAGTGGCGGGTTTACCTCGAATTACATCTATTCGCTCAAAAATAACGTACCCACTGCGATCCCGATGCCGGAACCGCTGCATGTCAAAGCAACCTTTAAGAATAATTATAAGGTGAAAATGAAAATCGAGGAGACCGGCAAATCCTTCACCCTCGATATTGCGGATCGCAAGGAGGCATATGAGCAATTTGGCATTTACAACCAAGGGAAAATGGTGAAGCCAATCATTGTTAATGTGGATGCATACAGCCTGTTGAAGCCTGTCGATGTGGACCGAGATGGTTTCTGTGAGTTGAAAGGCGTTCAACGCATCACAGGTATCGCGAATGCGGACACACTAGGCTATGTCACTTCGGTGTGGAAATGGCACAAAGGGCAATGGAAGCTGAAGGAAGCGGCTGTTAAGCAAACCTTGACGACCAGCATGGTGCGTGTACCGAGTCTTGAAGACGAGGACTAGATGCGACAAAGACCGCTCTTACACGGAAATATTTCCATGTAGGGGCGGTCTTTCATTCATGTGGGCTTATGCCCAGTTCCCATTGCGGAATATTGGCTCACGCGTGCCGTCTGCCAATATTCCGTCAATCGCCATATCCTTGGAACCAATCATGAAATCCACGTGGATTAAGCTTTTGTTATAGCCATTTGCCTCAAGCTCCTCGGCACTCATCGTCGTTCCACCCTCAATCGTGAACGGGTAGGAATTGCCGAGCGCGACGTGACAGGAAGCATTCTCATCGAAAAGTGTGTTGTAGTAGATGAGGCCTGATTGTGAGATAGGCGAGTCATAGGGCACGAGTGCCACTTCACCCAAATAACGAGCGCCTCCATCCATATTCAGCATGTTGTTCAACACTTCTTGCCCCACTTCTGCGGTTGCCTCGACGACGCGGCCATCCTTGAAGGTTAGGGAGAAGCCATCAATCAATGAGCCTTGGTAGCTCAGCGGCAGCGTGCTGCGCACTGTACCGTTCGTGCCGTTACGGGCTGGCATCGTAAACACTTCCTCCGTAGGGATGTTCGGTACGAAGAAAATGCCGCTCTCGGTCTCACTGCCTGCAGCCACCCATTGATGCTTAGGTGCTAGTTCTATGTATAAGTCGGTTCCTGGTGATTGGAAATGAAGCTGCTTATACTTCTGGTTGTTCAGCATATTCTGTTTCGCGGTCAATGTAGCAATATGCTCTTTCCATGCCGCAACAGGATCTGCTTTGTCTACACGTGTCAGCTTGAAAATTTGCTCCCACAGCTGTGTAATCCGCTCGGATTCGCTCAAATTCGGGAATACCTTCGCTGACCATTCGGCCGTTGGATAAGAGACCATCAACCAGTTGACCTTGTTGTTGCGCATATAGGAAAGGAAGCCTGCGCGTGCAGTTGCTGCTGCTTTACCGGACATCGCGACACGTTCAGGAGCGACTTCCTTGAACAAGTCCGAGTTAGGCGCATAAATGGACAGGAATGCAGCGCCCTCCTTCGCCATTTCCTCCATGCCAGTTGCCCGCCACATAGGGTAAGTCTTCAGGGTATCTTCGGAAGCGTTCTTGAGGCGGAGCGCCTTCACTTCATCGTCATCCCAATCCACTACAACGTCCTTAGCGCCTGCTTCATAGGCGTTCTTTGCCAGCTTACGAACGAAATCCGCACAAGCAATCGGTGTCGTGATGACAACGGTTTGATCCTTTTGTACATTTAATCCGACGCGTATCGCAAGCTCTGCATATTGATCTAAGTAATGCTCGAATGATTCCATCTCTTTGTCTCCTTTATATTTGAGTACCATTAATGTATGATAGAAAATAAAACTTTAACCCGTGGGAGAAAGGCTGGGCACATATGGAAACGAAAAACGCTGAAGCTAACGTAAGCGCAATATCAAATTTCATTAAGAACATTGTAAACGAAGATTTGAAATCAGGCAAAGTCAGTCAGGTCGTGACCCGATTTCCCCCGGAGCCGAACGGTTACCTTCATATAGGACATGCAAAGGCGATATGTACGAACTTTGAAATTGCGGATGATTTCAATGGACTAACGAACCTTCGATTTGATGATACGAATCCGGTCAAGGAAGATGTCGAATATGTGGAGTCCATTAAAGAAGACGTAGCATGGCTAGGCTTTAAATGGGACGGGCTTTTCTTTGCTTCTGACTATTTTGAAGAAATGTATAGCCGAGCATTAGTTTTGATTCGCAAAGGGCTGGCTTATGTAGACGACCAATCTGCGGATGAAATCCGTGAAACGCGTGGAACACTGACGCAAGGAGGAACAAACAGTCCGTATCGTGAACGCACGATAGAGGAGAATTTGTCCCTATTTGAGCGTATGCGTGCTGGTGAGTTCAAAGACGGCGAGCGTGTGCTGCGTGCCAAAATTGATATGTCTGCGCCGAATATTAATCTGAGAGACCCGGTCATCTACCGTATTCTTCACGCACATCACCATAACACAGGAGATGCGTGGTGCATCTATCCGATGTACACGTACGCGCACCCACTGGAAGATGCGATTGAAGGTGTCACGCACTCGCTTTGTTCAAGTGAGTTCGAGGATCAACGTCCGTTCTACGACTGGGTAATTCGTGAGTGTGAGATGCCGAATGTGCCGAGACAATATGAATTCGCCCGTATCTCCTTAATGAATACTGTTACGAGCAAAAGAAAGCTGAAACAACTCGTCGACGAGAAAGCTGTTGACGGTTGGGACGATCCACGAATGCCAACTATATCAGGTCTGCGCCGTAGAGGCCTGACGCCAGAGTCGATTCGCAATTTTGTTCGTGAGCTTGGCGTATCCAAAGGCGGCGGTGGCAGTGTTGTTGACACTCGCATGCTGGATCACTTCATCCGCGAGGATTTGAAGCTGAAGGCGATGCGCACGATGGGCGTGCTGAATCCGCTCAAAGTCGTCATCACCAACTATCCCGAGGATGGCGTGGAAATGCTGGAAGCAGAGAATAACTCCGAGAACCCGGAAATGGGCAATCGCATGATTCCCTTCTCCCGCGAGATCTACATCGAGCAAGATGACTTCATGGAAAATCCACCGGCCAAATATTTCCGGTTATTTCCCGGCAACGAAGTGCGTTTGAAAAACGCCTACTTCATCAAATGCAACGACTTCATCAAGGATGCCGATGGCAACGTGGTTGAGCTGCATTGCACCTATGATGTTGAGACCAAGAGCGGCAGCGGCTTCACCGGCCGTAAAGTCAAAGGCACGATCCACTGGGTGGACGCGAAAAGCGCTGTACCAGCGGAATTCCGCCTGTACGAGCCACTGATCTTGGATGACGAGGAAGACGAAGAAGAGAAATCCTTCATGGATAAAGTGAACCCGAATTCCTTGCAAATCGTGCAAGGTTTCGTCGAAGACAACATGAAGAGCGTGAGCCCACAGGATAAATTCCAGTTCTTCCGCCACGGCTACTTCAACGTGGATCCGAAGTACACAACACCTGATCATCCCGTGTTCAACTTGATCGTTTCGTTGAAAAGCTCGTTCGTGGTGTAACGAACGGATAAATAGTTAGAACAGCCCCCCAAGCGGATGCTTGGGGGTTTTTGGTTTAAGCTCGGCAAAAAGKGGAGCTATGCTATGGGCCCTAGATAACCAGCAAAAGTGCAAAAGTGCAACTTTTATGGGGCTTTTTGTGCGAAAAAGGTAGGAAAAATGCAAATAGGCAGTTATTTGGAGGAGAATCTCCGAAATCGCTGCGATTATGGAGAAAAGGTTGTATTTTCGCAAGTATTTACTACTAGCTAGGAGATTGGCGGGAAAAAGGGTGCCTATTAGCAGTTTTCAGGTTGGCTGAAGAACTAGGACAAGAGATTAAGATATTTGAGGATCTTCGGGAAAGACATTTTTCTGGAGAAGATGATCCAATTCCTGAAGATAAGTTCATGTCTGAGATGAAACGGATGTTTGATGATTTTGATTATGCCTATCCAGGTGGAGAGTCTAACAGAGCCTGCCAGCAAAGAGCGGTGGTCGTATTGAGAAATATCCTAGAAGAAAATAAAGGGAAGAAGATAGCCATTGGCACTCATGGTAACGTTATGACATTGATGATGAATCATTTTGATGCCACATATGGATTCGATTTCTTGAATCAAACCGTGAAACCTGATATTTATAAAATGCAATTTAATGACCTCGTACTAGAGGAAGTGACAAGACTCTGGGAACACCGTGAATAAAATGAACGACATATAACGATAAAACAGAGCAATCGCAGCCGAAGGAAGCTGAAGGATTGTTCTATTTGTATGTGCTAAAAAAGAAATTTTTTCATCACAATTATCCAGTAAAATAAAAGGATAATGGTTTCAATTAGGGAGCGTGACCACACGTGACATTAGTATTAGTCGTAKACGATGATCTGAATATATGTAAAATCACGAAGTTATACCTGGAGAAGAATGGCTTYGAGGTAGCAACGGCGAACGATGGCGAGCAGGCACTCGCACGGTTCAAGGAGCTGCAGCCCGACTTCATCGTACTGGATATTATGCTGCCGAAGCGCGACGGGTGGTCGGTCTGTCAGATGGTCCGTGCACAAAGCGATGTGCCGATTCTGATGCTAACGGCGCGAGGCCACGTGGATGAGCGCGTGGAGGGCTTGCGGATGGGAGCCGACGACTATCTAGTGAAACCTTTTGACCCGAATGAACTGGTCGCACGGGTAACGACAATCCTTCGTCGGACGGGGCTCCGCACCCAAGTTGCGCCTGCGTCAAACGTGTATGAGGTAGGCAGCTTACGTATTGATAGCCTAGGTCATGAGGTAACCGTTGATGGGCAGGTTGTGGCACTGCCGAAGAAAGAGTACGAGCTGCTGCTGTTTTTCGTACGGAATCCGAACCAAGTGTTCACGCGCGAGGATCTGATCGCTAAAATCTGGGGGTGGGATTTCGAAGGTGAGGACCGGGTGGTCGATTTATATATCAAACGATTAAGACAGAAGCTCACAGCAGGGAAAGAGGATTGGAGTATTCGCACGGTGTGGGGTGTGGGTTATAAGTTTGAGGGACCTGGCGTATGTTGAGTTCCTTTTATCGCAAGCTATTATTTATATATATAGCCATTACGGTGGTGTCGATTCTAGCGATTTCGGGCGCAATTGGTTACACAATGAAGCAGAAGACGTATGACCGCAGTGAGAAGCTTTTACTGGAAAAAGTAGAGCAAGTGGAGGAGCTAGCGAAGGATTTGTTCGATAATTCGACGGCTCAGAAGGATTTCCGCAAGCAAATTAATGCCATGGAGAAAACCTCCAATGTCCGCGTTTCGGTCATTCGTCATCCTCGAGCGACCTTGGATAAAATCCAAGCTGTAGGCGAAGTTCCTGCCCGGCTGGGCTGGGTGGAGAAGGTACTCTCCGGTAACCCGGTGACGGTGAAGAGTACATTCGCACAGAATAGCAATGTCAAAATGCTGATCGTCGGACGTCCAGTCCTACAGGACAGCCGAGTGGTTGGGGCGATTTTTCTGTATACGCCTATCGTGAACATTCAAGGTACGATTAATGAAATTAATCGTGCGATTTATGTATCGGCCCTCGTAGTTGCGCTGCTGGCTATTGCACTTCTTTACTTTGTGTCGCGGCACTTTGTGAAGCCGCTGCAGCAAATGAGCAAGACGGCGGAGGCACTGGCGCTTGGGGATTTTAGCGGCAGGGTGCCTGTACGCGGAAAAGATGAAATCGCCTCGTTGTCGGGTTCACTCAACCGAATGGCCGGCAAGCTGCAGAAGGTCGAAGAAGGCCGCAAGCGGTTTCTCTCCGAAATTTCTCACGAGCTCAGAACCCCGCTGACGACAATTCGTGCCTCTCTGCAGGGCATCACCGATGGCGTGGTAGAGCCAGAAGATGCGAAGGAATTCATCGATATCTCCCTCCAGGAGACACTGCGGTTAAGCCATTTGGTAGATGATCTGTTGGAGCTTTCCTCGTTTGAGGAGAAGCAGGAAAAGTTAACGATGCAAGCCGTTGATCTGCCGGAGTTAATTGGACTCGTCGTGACACAGCTGAAGATGAAGGCGAAAGGCAAGGGAATTGAGCTCAGTGCAGAAAGTGAGGCCCCCTATACCGTCAAGGCTGACGCGGATCGACTTAGGCAGGTATTCATCAACTTGCTGGACAATGCGATCAATCACATTCCAGAAGGCTCGCAAGCTGGGATCCGCGTGAAAGCAGTCAGGCAGGAGCGTTGGATCGAGGTATGGGATGATGGGCAGGGCATCTCGCCGGAGAAGCTGCCGTATCTTTTTGATCGGTTTTACAAAGCAGACGAAAGCCGCAATCGCGCTGGAGCAGGGCTGGGTTTAACGATTTGTAAACACATTATCGAAGCACATGGCGGTTCGATTCGTGCCGAGTCGCAGCTGGGGGCTGGGACAGTTTTCAAAATCTTTTTGCCAATCACCTAAGAGGATGTTCAAAAAGTCCACTTTTAATCACGAAGTAGTCCATGAAGCGTATTCGACATCGAATATTGAATTCAGCCGGAACTTCCGGTGCTCACGTAGTTTACACTACGCTCCGCTCCTCATTTCCTAGCTTCTTTCAATCTTCTCGGTGCTGAAAACCGGACTTTTTGAACTCGTACTTTAATATGTCTACGCATGACAAACTTATGACATAACTATGGGATAAGATAGGGTTCGTAAGGTACACAGCTAATAAACGAATCGAGGAGTGATTCCACATGTTGAAGAAGAAGTTAGCAGGAATAGTGTTGGTAGGTGCGATCGTATGTTCCGTACCAGTGGCAGCTTTCGCTGAAAATGTACAAGGAGATGCGACAGCGTCTGCGACAAGCAAGTTTCATCCGATCAAGCAACTTTTACTAGAGAAAGCGCAAGCTTTTGGCATATCAACGGATGGAAAAACGAACAAGGAGATCAAGACAGAGCTGAAGGCGGCTGGTACGGCGAAACATACCGAGCATCTGAATGCGGCGGCAGCTAAATTGGGTATCTCCACAGATGGCAAGACAGCGGAGCAGCTTAAAACGGAGATCCAAGCCGCTGTAACGGTGAAACTTCAGGCGAAAGCAACGAAGCTTGGCGTGAGCACGGACGGGCTGACGAACAAGGAGCTCAAAGCAGCCTTGAAAGCGGCCAAAGAAGCTAAAAAAGCTGCGAAACAAGCGAAGAAGTCAGAGGCTGTGAACAAGAAGGCAGCCAAATTAGGCATCTCCACGGATGGTAAAACAACCGAGCAAGTGTACGCGGAGATTGAAAGTGCCCTGAAAGCGAAATGGGCGAAAAAAGCAGCAAAATAAACGTGGCAAACAAAGCGGCCCTGAGCTCATAACTCAAGGCCGCTTTATATTAAGAAAGGTCAAATGCCATCAAATCTCTCGCCATCGTGATTGGGCCATCATAGATATCCCTCATGCCTTCTGTATAGGCAGATTCCGCCTCCTCAGTGGCAGCAGGTGCAGGAATGTGGTGGGTAAGAACTAGATGCGCTACGCCTGCTTCTCGGGCAATCTCGGCCACTTCCAGCGTCGTAGAATGATACTTTGCCGGATTGGATAGACCAATGGTCTGTTCAGGAAATTTGGCAATAAGCGCATCCAGCCACGCTTTATTATAAGATTCGTGTACAAGTAAATCCGCACCGCGACTATGTTTAATCATATTGTCAACCGGAATGGTATCCCCCGAAATAACAACCGATTTGCCGTTGTATTCGAATTTGTAGGCAATTGCAGGATCAACAGGTTTATGATCAACTTCGAAAGCGGTGATTTTAACGCCACCCTGATCGTAAACAACACCATCGTTGCTTTCAAAATAACGAATGTCGGCCCCTTCACCCGCGGAGAAGTTATAGTTCACTCGAAGATTTACGTCGAAGTCGAAAGACGCTCTCATTTTACCGATAATCTCCTTCGTCGTGGTCGGTCCGTAGACATTCATTGGACCTTTCCGCCCCTCAAAAACCCGATCCGCGATCACATGTGTCCGCCAGCTCGTGATGAAGACATCGAAAAACCCGGAATTATGATCACTATGATGATGCGTAAAAAAGACATCCGAAATCCGTTGCGGCATAACTCCTGCCTTAATTAGCTGGTCAACGGTCGCACCTCCGCAATCGAATAGAAAGGCTTTATCGCCTGCGAGAATCACGACGCCTGCCTTCGCCCTGCCATAAAAGGCCCTCGGTGTACCTGTGCCAAGAATGATGACTTTGATATGCTCATGATACTCTGGCAATAGATTTTCTTGGGGTTGTATATACAAATGAATGGCCTCCTCGGTCATATCAGCTTATTTTTCTTTCCTCGCTTCATTCAAAAGCGATAAATCCAAGAATTTGCTGAAATCCAGCTCATCCGCTTTAACTTTTAAATACCCTGCATCAAAAGAGGCTTTAGCTTGCTCATTGATATCCTCTAACGTGATATTTTCGGTTAATTTCAAATGGTCGAGAGCTGCTTTGATAAGGTCTGGCTCCATCCCTTTACCCGTTAATTGCTTCAATTCATCGCTAATCAGCTCATAGGCTTTGTTCGGATTTTGCTGAATGAAATCGATGGCTTGTTTGTTGGCTTTCACGGCTTTTTTGGCCAAATCACGGTGATCTTTCAGAAACGTATCGCTGGCTACGAGAATTGTTAATGGATAATTGCCGTCTTTGGGCGGGATCTTGTTCCAATCGACTAAAATCGTACCGGAACCCTCTTGGATGATCTGTGTACCCCAAGGTTCTGCAATTAAGGTCGCGTCCACTTCTTTCTGGCGCATCGCAACTAATGTATCTGCCGGGGCACGCGTAACGATTTGTACGCCTGACGTATCAGTCGATACTTTCAATCCTTCCTGTTTGAGCAGCAAGCGAAGGGACAGATCTGGCGTGCCTCCTTTGGCAGCGACGGCTACTGTTTTACCGACAAGATCCTTCACGGAATTGATGCCTGCGTCCTTGCGTGCAACCAATACCGCGCCGCCGTTATTCGTGCCAGCAATAACTCGGATATTTTTGCTTTTCAAATATTGATTGATGACTGGGCCCGGCCCCACATAGCCAATATCAATTTGGTCCGTAGCAATGGCTGTTGCGAAATCTGCTCCATTGTCAAAGGCTGTGACGTCAATCTTGGCATTTTTACCAAAAGCGTCCTGGAAATAGTTGTTTTGCAGGGCAACAAATCCCGGAGCATGGGTGACATTTTTCAAAATACCAATTTTCACAGTCGTACTGACAGCGCTTGAAGCGGTTTCCTTACTCTGGCCGCAGGCCGACAAAACCAAGGATACGACTAAGACCAAACTCATGATCCAACCTATTTTTTTCACACTAATTCCCCCTTATTTGGTTCTAGCAAACGCCATTTATTTCTTAAGCTGAAAACGAAGCACGATCCGATCCTCTAGTTGTTTAAAACAGAAATGATCCGAAATGGTACCGATCACAGCGATGATGATGACGACGCAGAGGATCGTTGCCGTGTCGCCAAGTCCGCGTCCGTCCTGCAGCATTTGCCCAAGTCCCACACCTTTGGCAATCAGTTCGCCAGCTACAAGCGCCMGCCAAGCGAAGGCCCAAGCGACTCGAATCCCAGTTATCCAATGGGGAAATGCCGCCGGCAGCTGCACTTGAAAGAACAAGCGGTATCCGCTGCCTGTTCCCAGCATTTGCGCAGCTCGCAGATGAATCGGCGAAATATTCATGATCCCTGTGCGGCTGGCCATCGACATCGTCCATGTGGCGCCAATGGTCGTAATGAAAATGACCGCCGTGTCATTCAAGCCAAACCAGATAATCGCGAAGGGCAGCCATGCTATACTCGGGACGGTCTGGAGGGCAACAACGACAAAGCCGAAGGTCTCGTCAAAATAGCGATAGCGAGCAAATAAATAACCTAGTAGCGTCCCGATCCCAATGGAAATGGCAAATGAGATGATTAAACGACGGAGACTAGCCCCAATGGCACTTAAGAGGTGCCCGTGAACAAACCCATCATAGAAGGCCTGGAAGGTTTGCAGCGGTGAAGGAAACTTCCATCCCCACTGGAAAATTCTAAATCCCAACTCCCATATGATCAGCAGCAGAACTAGAAATAGTGTTCTTCTTAAGGCTGTATGCATGGCCAAGCTCCTCTCTGACTACCTTCTCGAGCTCATCAGTAAGAGCTTCCATAATTCTACTCTCCAAAGCATGAATGAGCGGATCGCTGCTTTGATGAGGTCTTGCAGCCTGCACGGTGAATTCTTTCTTAACCCGGCCAGGCTGCGTCCCCATCACGACAACACGATCGGATAACATGATGGCTTCACGAATGTTATGCGTAATGAACAAGATGGTTTTACCGGTTTTCAGCCAAATCTCTTCCAAATCCTTCAGTAAAATGAAGCGCGTTTGCTCATCCAATGCCGCAAAGGGTTCATCCATTAAGAGGATCTCAGGATCCATAACGAGCGCTCTGGCAATCGCTACCCTTTGTTTCATCCCGCCAGACAACTCATGTGGATACCGATCGATGRACTTGCTCAAGTGCACGGCTTTAATTTGTTCAGAAGCAAGTGCATAGCGATCTTTCTTGGATAGCCCTTTTTGTTTCAAACCGAAGGCCACATTATCAAGCACGGTAAGCCAAGGGAACAAGCCGTGTTCTTGGAAAACAACAATTCGATCGGCCCCTGGCGCAGTAACCTTTTGCCCATTGACGGTAATCGTGCCACTAGTCACTTGTTCGAATCCGGCGATTAGGTTGAGAAGTGTGGACTTCCCGCAGCCTGAGGGTCCCACCACAGAGACGAATTCTCCCTTCCCAATGGTGAGAGAAACTTGATCTAAAGCCGTATAGGAATGGCCTTTTTGCTGCGAAAAGGATTTATTCACATTCGTTATCGTTATCATGTGGTCAACCTCCAGGCGGATGCTCATCTATATATCTGTGAAGAAACGGTTCGGATGATAAACGACGATCTTCTTTTTGGCATAATCGATAAGTCCTTTATCGCGCCAATTGTTCAATGTTTCCGTGACGGTTTGTCTGCTGCAGCCAATGACATAGGAAATTTCTTCATGACTGAGCGGCACCTGAACTTCAAGCTTCTCCTCTGTCGGCTTGCCCAGCTGCAGGAGGAACCAAGCGAGCCTCCACGCGACGGGGCGGGAGATTAAGGTTTCGACCATTCGCTGTGTTTGCAGGAGTCTGCGAGCACCTAGCACGGCAACGGAGTAGGAAAACTCCGCATTCTCCTTGGCCAACTCGAGAAATTTCCGGCTGTCTAGTGTAACGATGTGGCTGTCCACTAGGCACTTGGCGTAGCGCTTTCGAGCGATGTTCGTCAACACTTCCGCATTGCCGAAAACCTCTCCCTCGTAGCGAAGAAATAAGGTAATCCCTTGCCCCTCCTCGGAAGATTGGGAAATCTTAATTAATCCTGAAGCCACATAATAGGCACCGCTGGGCAAGTCATTTTCCTGAAAAACAAACTCGTTTTTTCGGTAAGTATGACTAATACCATGTTTGCGAAAAGCCTCAATCATGACTTCCTTTGTAGGGTCTTTGTCCTGAAGGTCAGCAAGCTCATGTAATTGGTCCATAATAGGATCATACTCCCATTCGTATTTCTTAAAAGCGTGCACTTCATTTAATGCCGAGTATTCCAATCTGTTATATGTATATTATCACATGATATCACGTTAGAATGTCGGATTCCCGACAAAATGAAAAATATCGTGAGTTCAAAGAGCTAGAAACTTTAGGATTCATTCATCTAGCGTCATTTTTCTTGATATACTAAATGAAAGTCTGGAAATTGTTGAGCGGCTATGGTGACTTCTATCCACATACGGTTGCAGGCAAATGCCTAGGGATCGTCGTCTATATCTTCGGTATTGGGCTTATTTCCATCACGATTAGCAAAGTCGTGGATGCCTTATTTGTGTATCAGCGGATGAAGGAGGAAGGGAAATTGAAATTTGCAGGGGAGAATCATTTTGTCATCATTGATTGGAGTCAGCATGCAGAGAATGCGATTAACGAGACTCTAAACTCAGATCCTCTCATGGAGATTGTCCTTATAGATACACTGGAAAAATCGCCAATTTTGTTGCAAAAGGGTGCAACACTGATCTCAGATGGCGAGCCTCTGAATATCAATAAAAGGCTTCATGAAGAGATTCCGCCGGGAGCTAAGCTGTTCGTGATTTGTGATAAGGAAACGTACGGACGGTTGACGCGGAAATAGAAGAAGAGCCAGGAGGGAGTTGGTCCTCTTGGCTCTTTGTCGATAGGTCAGGTGTGAAATAACAGGAAAATATACAGGTAATTATATGAAAATCATTGATTTTGTAGGATTAACTGTAAAATATACATTTAATTTCAAGTATTTGCTGCAAAAACGACAGGAACTTAAAAATTAGCTTCATGTTTTCCAGTTAATCTTCAGAATCCAGCTAGAATCGGATAAATAACTGGAGTTTTTCCAGTTAATGAGAATGTGTGGCCGGATAGCCATCTGTAAACTATGTAAAACAGGCCTAATAGGCTCGGGAGGCAGTCCTCAGGTTTCCTCATCGTGGTTGTGAAGGGCATACCCCCATATCGCAGTATAAGCCCTCTCACTTCACCTTCAAGACCGCAACCAACCGGCTCAACGTCGTCCCTTGAACGAGCAATGAGAAGACCACATTGCTGAACGTCATCGCGAGCAGCAGGTCGCGACCCTCGAACGCAGGCGACACGCCTAGCAGGAGTGCAATGGACAGCGAGCCCTTCAGCCCGCCCCAAGCGATGATGGGCTTCCAAGCCGAAGGCATATCGCGATCCATGGCAAGACTTACATACACGGCGATGAATCTGGCGAGGAGGACGATGACGATACTGCCGCCGATCTCTTGCCATTTGTCCGTGAAGTTGATGTTCGATATTTCCAAGCCCACCATAAGGAAAATAAGGGCATTGCCAATGAAGGCGATGACTTCCCAGAAGGAGTCCATTTTCTCCAGCGTGGTATCGGACATGCCGATGTTCTTCCCATAAGTCMCGAGCAATAGTCCAGCGAAGACGACCGAAATTACGCCAGATAGATGAAACATCTCAGCGATCTCGAATACGCCATAGAACAAGACGATGGAAAGACCAATTTCGACGAGATAGTTATCGATCCGCGAGGTGATTCGGGAAGCTAGGAAGCCGCCAATGATTCCGATTGCCATGCCGCCGATGACCACTTTAGCAAACTCTAATGTGCCGTCAAGGAGACTGGACATGCTGAGCATCGTGGTGACTAGCGCAATTTTGAACAGGACGACAGCGACACCGTCGTTGGCCAAGCTTTCACCCTCGACGATGGTAGATAACTTCGAGTTCAGTCCTAGCGACTTGAAGATACTTAGCACGGAAACGGGATCGGTAGCCGCCATCAAGGCGCCGAATACGAGTGCTTTTTGCAGGGAGAGACCTAAGAAAACAGAACAGAGCACCGCTACAAGAACAAAGGTGATCAACGTGCCGAGTAAGGAGAGCAGCAGGATAGGCCGCTTGTTTTCCTTCACCTCATGGAAGTGCAGCTTGATTGCGGCATCCCCAATGAGGGCGGATAAGAAGATCAGGATAACCGTAGTTTGAAACACATGGTCGGAAGCAATGTAATCTTTCAACTCATCCATAGCGGGAATGGGGAGAAGTCCAAGGAGTAAACCAGCTATGACGAGCAGTGTAGGGTAGGGCTGCTTCGTTTTATCAGCCAAATAGGCAATGGCTACCGCAATGGCAAGCAGGACTAGCCAGTAGTGAATCATCTCAGTTCCTCTCCTTTTCACCCAAGTGTTCCAATTGTGTAAACAATGTTACCAACTTCGCTACAGCCAAGTGACACTAGTCAAAATGCGATGCTTCATAAGAGATAGAATAAAGGCCTCATAGTAATCCTTGCGGACAATGAATTGATACTTATGATCGTGGAAAGCGTAGAACAAGACATCGGTCATAACGTGATTATGGTCAAAATCGTGCTGAACGTCTTTCACCCGCTGATCCATAGTGGCATCCCCGAGAACATGAATACGAAATTCAATATCTTGGTTGTTGGCTGTTTCACTGAGTTCGATAGCTTTTTCGTCAAACGTGTACGTTAACATGGCACTTACCTCCTCTTTCTCACATCAAATACCTGAAATAAATATAGAAGCTGGACAGAACGATCGAGATGATCATCAGCGGGAAGCCATATTTCAAATATTTCATAAAGGTGATCGGATAGCCTTCTTTTCCGGCTAGGCCAGCTACGATCAAGTTTGCGCTCGCCCCGATTAACGTACCATTGCCGCCCAAACAAGCGCCCAAAGCCAGACTCCACCACAGAGGCTCTAGATTGCTCACGCCCATATTACCCATTTCCTGAATCAATGGAATCATGGTGGCAACGAACGGGATGTTGTCGAGAAAAGCCGATGCAATCGCGCTCAGCCACAGAATCAGCATTGAGGTTGCGAATTCATTACCGCCCGTTAATTCAATCGCGTGCGCAGCTAACTGCGTAATCACGCCTGTTTCTACGAGTCCGGACACGAGCACGAAAAGACCAACAAAGAAGAAGATCGTAGGCCACTCGATACTGGCAAAAGCAGGCTCCAGCATGTGCTCGCCAGTCAGGAGAAGCAGCAGAAACGCGCCGCTCAGTGCTACCGTAGCCGATTCTAGATGTAGGCTTTGATGCAGGAAGAAGCCTAGAATGGTAAGGGCCAGAACGATGAGGCATTTCCATAGGAGCTTCCGATCCGTCAGCATGGCCTTCTCATCCATCGCCATAATGCTTTGTTGCAGCTCGGGCGTAGACTTGATTTGTTTGCCGAACAGTAGAAGGAACAAAGGAATATATGCCAGCAGGATAATGATGACGATCGGTGTTAAATTGGAGATAAACGCCATGAACGTGAGCTCACTCACCGCGCTTCCGATCATAATATTAGGCGGATCACCGATCAACGTTGCAGTTCCTCCGACGTTGGAAGCAATGATTTGTGTAAAAAGAAACGGGAACGGATTTACCCGAAGCTGCCTCGTGATACTCAGGGTGACAGGGACCATCAGAAGGACCGTAGTCACATTGTCTAGAAAGGCCGAGCATACCGCTGTGATGATCACAAGCGCGATCAATATCCTTCGCGGCTGTCCCTTGGCGAGCTTCGCTGCCTTCACCGCGACATATTTGAAAAGCCCCGTCTCCGCCGTAATGCCAACGATTATCATCATCCCGATGAGTAGGCCCAGCGTGTTGAAGTCGATGTGATGCAGAGCTGTCTCTTGGCTGACGATGCCAAAAACAACCATCAGCACGGCGCCGATCATCGCGATAATGGTGCGGTGGATTTTCTCGGAAATGATAATCGCATAAATAAGTAAGAAGATGCCGATCGCCCAGTAAGCTTGTAATTCCACTAAATCTGCCTCCATTTAACTTTATTTCAGGATTTCCAGTATTGTCCTGAATTATGTACGAGGGAGGACCACAGTTCCCTGAAAAAGATAAAAAGAGCCCGCTTTTGGCAGGCTCCTCCGGGTCAATCCTATATAGCGTAACTATACCTGCTCCGTTGGGAGTTGTAAAGATAAAGTGATGTCATCATGGGGTTGTTGCAGCAGATAACGTTATGCCATCATTCTATTTCCCTTGAAAATGTGCTAATAACCCCAATAACGTTATGGCATAATGCTATTTGCTGAATTGCCTCGTGTTAAAGGCTCGATCACGTATGTCGAACTCGCTTCAGGCGTAGCTGCCTGCTCGCCGCGCACGGTCCACCCATAGGAGAGGACGGCAGTCAGGCGTTGATGCTGCTCCGCGGTAAGAGTTGCCACGACCGCTTCGTGACCGGGTTCGAGCTGCAACTCAGGCTCCTGACCGAAAACGACGAGAATCCAGCTGGCGATGCCGCGCAGCGTATTATATTTGATCTGGTAGCCTTGACGAACGGCTTGCTCGAACGCGGCGAGATCGTCACTCGCGAGCTCGGTTAAGCGCGTATAGTCGAATTGGAACTTGCTTTCATCTACCGGAAGCTGGCCAGCTTGGACCCGCCTAAGAAGCTCATCTGCGGAAGATTCTTGGGACTTGAGTGATTCTAGGATGAGTGCATCCCATTGCGACAGTTTAACTGGGTTGGCTTCGGGAGTTGGCATTTGGATTCGCTCCTGTCTGTACGATGTGGTTTGTATGAAAGAGACTGCCCAACCGTCGTATCGACGATGAGGCAGTCTTCTTAGCATGTTTAGCAGTTGAATTACTTACCGGATTTGCTTGCGTTATACTTGCTCAAGAAATCCTTCACTTTAGCAGAATCTGCTTTGATTTCTAATCCCGTTTTGACAAGCGGGCTTAATGTCGAGATTGCTTTGAACTTATTGTTCTTGTAGTAAGCAAGGAATTCGTCTTGATTGATAGAGTAAAGTACAGCTTTTCTCAAGTCAGCGCTCTTAGCAACTTCACGGTTCTTGGTGTTGAACAGCAAGTAGGAGACAGCGTTGCTTGGGATCGTTTGGAGTGAAAGCTTAGTATCCGCTTTGACAACGTCGAACTTCACTTCGGACACGCCGTAGTACAAGTGAATTTCACCGCTTCTAAGCGCTGACAGGGTGGCTTCAGCATCTTTGATGAAACGAATTTTGATGGAGT
Organism: Paenibacillus sp. 01T442; assembly: GCF_056398345.1. Classification (NCBI taxonomy): domain Bacteria; kingdom Bacillati; phylum Bacillota; class Bacilli; order Caryophanales; family Paenibacillaceae; genus Paenibacillus; species Paenibacillus sp. 01T442. The sequence continues at coordinate 99,863 of NZ_JBFTPF010000012.1, read as the reverse complement.
CAACTTTCGGCTCGTACTTTGTCCCCTTCATATAACCAGGGTTTTTGTAGAAAACGGCTTCGTAATCATTTTTGTAAGACAAAATGTAAGGACCGCTTGTAGCCAACGTGTTGTTGTATTTAGCACCCTCAGTAATCGTCGCTTGGTCGCCGTACGCGATGTCTTTATTTACGTCATATTTGGCTACATCGTACGTGTTGATGCTTTCAACTTGCTTCTTGGAGACGATACCCGCCGATTGATGTGCTAGATAGTTCAAAACTTGCGGGAACGGTTCCGTCGTTGTCAGCTTAACAACTTGATATTTGCCTTCTTTATTGCTTGCTTTTGTTTTATCCGCGACTAGGGATGAAATTTTGGTGCCAAGGCCTTTTTCGAGACTCGACTTGATTGTGTCGGAGCCACCGGATACTTTAACGGTTTCAAGTACGGCAGGGTCGGTCACGAGTTCTACATTTTTAATGTGCTCATGCAAAGTGAAAGTACGGTGATTCGGTACAGAGTTTTTGTCTTTGGCACGATTTAGCGAGAAAATAACATCTTCAGCACCAACGCGTTCGCCAGAGTCAGCGGCTAGCTTGTTCTTAATTTGTGCAAAGTCGATATCGTCACGAAGTAAGAAGTAGTAGTCTGAATTCCCGTTGGCGATGGCAAAGTTGTGCGAAAGTGAGCCTTCAGCCGTTAGCTTGTCGTCATCTGTCAAGTTGAGTAGACGTACGTACATGTTCGTGTTGATAATATTGATCGAACCGTCATTGCCTTTGATCGGATCGAGGGATGTCAAAGATGGAAGCGTGGATTGCAGAATGATCGGGTCTTTCGCACGTTTGGCCGTATCCTTGAAGTCTAGCTCTTCCCATGGAAGGGAGCGTGATTTCGAGAGACGTACAGACTCTTTCTTCAGCACATCTTGATTGAACGCTTGTGCTTTAAGTGAGTTGTAAAGCGGTGCGATGTAAGCCTTGTCTAGCACTAATTGTTGTTCGAATTTCTTGTAAGTTTCTGTGTACTGCTCTGGTGTCTGTGCTGCTGCTTGATCAATCAGCTTGTCGATCTCAGGATCGGACATAATGCTGTAGTCGCCACCTGTTTTGAAAAGGGAACGTACCGCATAATCCGGGTTACCTGTAACCGTAGTCCAGCTGGACAAGGCAGCATCGAAATTGCCTGCATCTTGTTGCGCTTTGAACGTACCGTAATCCGGCTGGATGTTCAACTTCACGTTAAAACCGTTCTTCGTAAGTTGGTCACGAACGATGTTAAGGTCTGTTTCGTTGGAGCTCATACCCAATAGTTCGATGTCTACAGGGGTAGTGTTGGCAGCAGCTGATGCTCCTGGTGATGGTGACGCAGCATCCTTCGTTGTGAAATTGCATCCGCTCAGCATCAAAGAGGCACCGAGGATGACGGGGATGACGACCTTGCTTTTCTTAATCATAGATTGACCCTCCTAGTAAAAGTAAGTGTATGAACGCACATTCATTCCATATTCCTTCAAGTGTATGTGTAACGATGAGGTCCATGGAGTAAGAATGAATATTCCAAGATGACTTGCTTGTTTTAGTCAAGCTTTGGATCTAGCGCGTCGCGTAGTCCGTCTCCAAGGAAGTTGAAGGACAGCACGAGTGCGATGATAGCCAAGCCAGGATAAATTGCCGTGTAGGCATGAGTTTCGAGATAGGAACTTCCGACCTTTAGAATATTACCCCACTCGGGGATATGCGGTTCGACGCCGAGTCCGAGGTAGCTCAAGCTGCTTGTTGAGATGATGGCTCCACCGACAGTCAACGTAGATTTAACGATCATTGGCGCAATGGAGTTCGGGATAATATGTCTGAGCAAAATGATAAAATCGCCAGCGCCGAAAGCGCGCGCCGCTTGCACATATTCAAGCGTAGAGACGAGCAGCACGTTGGCTCTCATGGTCCGAGCATACGTAGGAATGGCCCCTACGCTCAGTGCGATGATGAGATTGACCGTGCTGGCGCCGAATGCCGCGATGATCGCGATGGCAAGCAGGATGCCTGGAATGGCGTACAAGATATCAAGCGCTCGCATGATGAGATTGTCCGTACTGCGTCCGTAGTAGCCGGATATCGCTCCCAGTGAGCCTCCAATAATGACAGGGATTAATGTAGAGAGGATACCAACAAAGAGCGAGATGCGTGCACCGAATACGATCCGAGAGAACAGACATCGACCGAAGTTGTCCGTACCAAGCGGATAGGCAAGGCTTGGCGATTGCAGAATAGCTCCGTAATTATTATCGATCGCCATCCCGTAGTCGAACGTCAAGTAGCTGCACAACGAGATTGAAATAAGAAAACCGATGAACCACAGACCCAGCATGGAAGTAGAACTGCGGGACAGCCGATCAACAACCTCATTTAATTTCGTGCCGGACGAACCATCTCTGTTCTTAAGTTTGGACATCAACAGGATGCCAAGCGCCAAGGCGAACACATTGCCCGTTAGAGCAGTTACAAGCAGCAGTACCGCGACTACCCACATCCACTTGGGCATAAGCTGGTCATCTGCATATCGGGAGATCAGAAGAAGAGCAAGTAATTGAATGGCTCCCGCGATTAAAATGAGGCCCATACCCGGTACGAATAAGTTGGATACATACGGCTTGAAGACGTTTAGAGCTGAGACAGCGAAAACGAACAAGGTCGTCAATAATGCGTAGAACGAGAGAATATATGCTGCATTCTTCTTGCGTTTGATGAGCTGAAAGGCAGCTGTAACGATGAAAATATTCGCAGTCAGCAAGCTGAGCAAAAGCAAGTAGCCTAACCATCGAGTGGCGCGGCGGATCTTACCATGCTGAAGCAGATCTCTGCGGATCAAAGCCATTGTTCCTAGTTGAAGAAGTGCAAAGACCAAATACGAGACAAAGGCAGCGAACACGGCTGAATGCACAGCGAGGTGAGCTCCTTCGAAGCTGTTGATCAACAATACCAGCGCCAAGCTTAAGGAGGCGATCCCCGCAAAGCTGGCTTGTCCGTATTCGGAGCAGGTACGTAATCTGAAATGAGTGTCCTGTTTAGTAAGTATCGGTTTGGTCACGTTGTCACCTGCTAGTATTGTTTCATTTTGGAACGGATTCTTGGATCAAAAAAGGCATATAAAATGTCAATGACGACATTGACGATAGAGATTGTGATGGCTGTATAGACGACGCCACCCATAATTGCGGGAATATCGGGAATGAACTGTTTGTCCACGATATAGCTTCCAATCCCGTTGATATTGAAAACCTTCTCTGTCACAGCCGCTCCGCCGAGCATGGCACCGAACTGAAGTCCGATGACCGTAATGATCGGGATTAGCGCATTACCCACGGCGTGCTTCCAAAGCACCTGGCCGCGAGATAACCCTTTGGCCCGGGCAGTCGTAATATAATCCTCGTGGATGACCTCTAGTGTAGAAGAACGCGTCATCCGGGCGACGGCCGCTGTAAGTCCTGTTCCTAATACGACAATCGGCATGATCATCGTCAAGGCATTATTCGGATTATACGTAGCCGGGAGCCAGTGCAGCTTGATTGAGAAATTCAAGATAAGGACGAGCCCTTGCCAGAAGTTAGGGATCGACAATCCAATCAGTGCAATCAACATGAACGTATAGTCGAAGAAAGAATTCGGCCGAGTGGCAGATACCAACCCGATCGGCAGCGCGATCAGTACAGCTACAATCGTGGAGATGACGGTTAGTGTCAGCGTCACGGGAAACTTCGCGGCGATGGAGGTAGTGACGTCTTCACTTCCCGCAAACGACTTGCCTAGATCGAATGTCAGAATACCTCGGAACGTATGCCACAGCTGAACCAGATAAGGCTGATCAAGCCCGTAAAGCTGATTAAACTTGGCAATCTGCTCGGCTGTAGCCGTTTCCCCGATAATGTTGGCCGCAGGATTCATTGGCGACAGATAGAGAATGGTAAAGACCAGAAAGGCGACGCCAAAAATGACGAAAACGGTCATCACGAGCCGTTCAGCGATATATTTGAAATAGGCATTGTTATAAATCAACATAAGCATGTACATGAGAACACCGGGAATAATGGATATAGCGAGAAAAGCTGGGTGCCGGATCAACTGGGTGAATGTATCGGCATAGGTAGTCTGCGACTTGCCATTCCCATCTTGCTCAGCATCAAGGTGACGCAATAACGCCTCCCTGAACTTGATCGCCGTGATCTGATTAGCTTCACGATCCAGCTTATCTGGTGCCACGGTCTGACCGAAAAATCGGTGTTTGCGTTCAAGTTGTTCTTTCGCTTCCTTGAACAGCTGATCGCGATATCCGGAGGAAGTCCATTGTTGTTCTAACTTGTCCAACTTAGCCTTATGCATACTCGTCTTCTTGTTGGACAGGTAAACCACATAGACGATTAGATGCAAGGGAGTCCCCGCCAGCAGTAGTAGAAAACGATAAGTAGGATGCAATAGCATTTTGGAAAAAATGTTCCCGAGTCGGTCGACTAGAGGTGAATCCATATCTGAAGTGTGCCCGGTCAAGTTCGTATGCTCCTTTGTCGGTCGTTTATATTGCATTATTCCGATCGATATAGTAGATTTTAAGAGTGGCAGCTGAAAATGTCAATAATGGTCGGAAAATAGTTTATTTTATTCGAATTATATAATTTTTTTATCGTTGCGATATAATTAACTTATATTTTAACATGTATTTACGAATGATAGAAACTTTCTTTTCAAGTTTATCCCAACTCAAAGGTGATTATATGACATCCATTTTAGAAGTGAAGCAATTGTCTGTCTCTTTCTACACACGAGATAAGGAAGTTGAAGCGGTTCGTAACGTGAGCTTCTCTGTTCGCGAGGGAGAGACGCTGGGGATCGTGGGCGAATCCGGCAGCGGGAAGAGCGTTACAGCACGTACGATCATGAGGTTACTGCCATCACCTCCTTCGATGGTGAAGGGGGGAGAGGTTCTCTTCCAAGGACAGAACCTCGCTGATAAGTCAGATCTTGAGATGGAGCATATTCGCGGTCGCGATATCGGCATGATCTTCCAAGATCCGATGTCCTCCCTGAACCCAACGATGCGTATCGGTCGACAAATTGAGGAGAGTTTGATCAAGCATCGAAAGCTTGGCAAGGAAGAAGCACAGCGGGAAGCGATTGAGATGCTGAAGCTTGTTGGTATCCCCTTCGCAGAAGCACGCTACTTACAGTATCCCCATGAATTTTCCGGTGGTATGCGTCAACGCGTAATGATTGCGATCGCGCTTGCTTGTCGACCATCGCTGCTTATTGCGGACGAGCCGACGACTTCGCTTGATGTCACCATTCAGGCGCAGATTTTGCACCAGATGAAGGAGATTCAGCGCAAGCTGGGCACCTCTATTATCTTGATTACGCATGATCTAGGTGTCGTAGCCGGCATGTGTGATCGGGTCGTAGTCATGAAGGATGGCGAAGTCGTGGAGACGGGCACGACGGAGGAGATTTTCTCTGCTCCGAAGCATCCCTACACAGTGCGTCTGCTGAACGCACTGCCAAGGCTTGACGAGAAGAAGAAACCTAAACTCGTTTCCTCTGTCATTCATTCAGCAGATGATCGCCCCTTGCTGGAGGTTCGGTCGCTTAGACAGCATTTCAATCTAGGCAAAGGCCAGATCATCAAAGCGGTCAACGATGTCAGTTTTGATATCCGTGCCGGGGAGACGCTAGGCGTAGTAGGAGAATCTGGCTGCGGTAAATCCACCACGGGTCGGACCATCTTGCGGTTAAACGAAGCGACAGGCGGAGAGGTACTGTACAAGGGGATCTCGCTCAACCGCTTAAACCGCAGGGAAATGAAGACGATGCGACGCTACATGCAGATGATCTTCCAAGATCCGTATGCTTCTCTGAACCCGCGCATGCGTGTTGCCGACATTATCGGCGAGGCGTTGGACCTCCACCGCATGACGAAAAGCAGGGGGGAACGGCAGCATCGGATCGAAGAACTGCTTGAGATGGTCGGTCTTAGCCCATCTCACGCGATGCGCTATCCGCATGAGTTCTCTGGCGGGCAGCGGCAGCGGATTGGCATCGCCCGAACACTGGCGGTTGAGCCAGAGTTTATCGTTTGCGACGAGCCGTTGTCGGCTCTGGATGTTTCCATCCAGGCGCAAATCGTCAAGCTGCTGGAGGAACTGCAACAGAGGCTGGGGCTGACGTACCTGTTTATCGCTCACGACCTTTCGATGGTCAAGCATATCAGTGACCGCGTAGCCGTGATGTACAAGGGCAAGATCGTTGAACTCGCAGAGAGCGAAGAGTTGTATGCGAACCCGATGCACGCGTATACCAAGTCGCTGCTCGCGGCGATTCCGGTTCCTGATCCGGCGGTGGAGTCGCGTAAGGCGTTCGTGCCACTCATGGATTCGTCGATACAGGATCCGTATGGGCTGGAGCGGTCGCGGTTTGTTGAAGTGACGCCAGGCCATTGGCTGGCTGTGAATGAATGATAACGCGCGTCCCTTCATGGAGGGACGCGCTTTTGTGACATACAAGAATTTTGGGTAAGCGAATCTTTCCCCCTTATTTCATGTATAATCAAACTTCACTTTAACTGATTTCGGCTTTCCCACCCGGCTAAATGGAAAACATACAGTTAATTATTGCAAATTCCTCCAAATTCTACGATTAGATGGATTTTATGTGGTTAAATCATCAAATTCCATCCGTATTCTCTTGAAATATTGGAATTAAATGGATAATTTCCAGTTAAATCACTGAAACACGAATTAGACGTGAAATTAGCTGTACAAAATACAGTTAAGCTAGTGTTTGGCCCTCGGCTGCCCGCATTCCTTGCACGAGAGAGGAGCGCCAACGTGGCTGCCGTATACAAAAAGAGACGTACTTCTCAAGTACAGTCCCTTTTCTTGTATTTCTCCATAAACGCTCCGTCCTTGAAGGACGGAGCGTTTATTTTGGGAATGGTGCACGAGGATGTTATGATGGATGAAAGAATACGTTTAACAAAGTGATTGTGCACGGGGTGATAATAGTGATCAACATCGGTTTAGCGGGTTGGGGGGACCATGACTTGGGCGGGAGCAAAGGGAAGCTCGTGACGTACGGCGCTCATTTCCCGATCGTGGAGGTAGATACCTCCTTCTACGCGGTTCAGCCTGAACGTAATTATGCGAAATGGGTCCAGGAGACTCCTGAGAATTTTGGGTTTATAATCAAAGCCTATCAAGGGATGACTGGCCATCTACGGGGAGAGAATCCGTTTGCCGGTGGGGCAGACCAGATGTACGAGGCATTCTTACAGTCCATTCGACCGGTTCAGGAAGCGGGGAAGCTGAAGGCGGTGCTGTTTCAGTATCCACCTTGGTTTGCGTGCAACAAGGCGAGTGTGGATGTGATTCGCGAGGCGAAGGCGAGAATGGGCGATGTGCCGCTAGCGCTGGAGTTCCGCCATCAGAGCTGGTTCACGGAGGACATGCGCGACAAGACGCTGGCCTTCATGAAGCGCGAGGGCTGGATGCACAGCATCTGCGACGAGCCGCAGGCGGGAATTGGATCGGTTCCGATCGTCCTGGAGGCGACGCATCCAGACATGACGATGGTCCGCTTCCACGGACGGAATGTCGGGGGATGGGTTCAGACGAGCGAGGCCAATTGGCGCGATGTGCGGTATCTGTACGACTACAATCCGCAGGAATTGTTGGAGTGGAAGGTGAGGTTGCTCCGCTTGCAGGAGCAGACGCGCGAAGTTTGCATCATTTTCAACAACAACTCAGGTGGACATGCTGCTGGGAATGCGAAAACGTTGATGAGCATGCTGGGCTTAGACTACGAGGGGCTCGCGCCGAGGCAGTTGGATTTGTTCTAATAGATTGCGAGGTTGGGTTTCTGTTGCGGAATTGTCGAAGTGGGTGCTGTTTGGACGGGGCGACTTTTGTTACAATGGGATGTAAGAGTAGATATAAGGAGCGGTGCTAGGTGGTTGGTGCAATTATAGGAAGTATCATAGCCATTATTATTGTGATTGGGCTAACGATTTGGATTACGAAGAAGGCTTATTCGCGTAAATGGGAAGATGATGAATAGAACTGCTGAAGTTCTAGACGTTCAATTGAAGTTCAAATGCCCCTGTGGAAAGCACATGACTGTAGCGTGCTAACCAGCAGGGGTATTTGTAGGTTTTCTCGACGATACGGAACGAGGTTCCGCTATGGCGGTTATAATGGCGAATTGGTGGTAGATGCGGAACGTGGATCCGTATGAAGTTGTCATTGGACAGAAGACTCGCTCACCGACTAAATCTCGCTACACCTACCTCGATTACACCTCGCCGCGCTTCGCAGCCAAGTCTGTAGCCAACGTCAGTGTACGCTGTTTATTTAACGGATAGACGAATACGAGCATGATGAAAATCACGAAGAATACAATGCCCGGCACCAACGTGCCTAAGCGGTAAATTCCTTCCAACGCAGCCTGTGTTTGCTTAGGAAGTACGGAATCGTAGCCCACTGCAGCAATCGCGAATCCGCCAATGCCACCAGCGATGGCTTGGCCTAATTTACGAGCGAAAGAGTACACGGAGTAGACGGTTCCATCTTCGCGCATGCCTGTCAGGAATTCGTGGTAGTCAATGACATCGGTTACAAATGCCCATACAACGAGGTTGAAGAAGGCGAATCCGAATGTTCCTAATGTGGATATGCCAATGAACTGCATCGCTGTTAGGCCTGGAAGGAAGGCAAGGACAAGATTCACGATAGCGGCAAGGAGCATGCCGGCAGCGGCGATTTCTTTTTTACCAAATTTAGCGACTAAAGGTTTAGCCAACGGAATGGCAATTAGAATGACAACTACCTGAACAAGTCCGACGATACTCAGGGAGGATGCGCTTCCAAAATAGTCTTTAAATAGATATACGTTAACCGCGCCAGTTAGCATGTTCAACATCATGAACATCAGCGAGATGACTAGAATCGAGAGTAATGGTTTGTTTTTGCCTATTGCTTTCAAAGTTACCTTGATATTCGTATTCATCTCTTGTGCTGCTGATGTCGTAATGCGTTCCGTAGACATCGTGTAACAAGCTAAGTAACAAGAAATGGATAGGATGCCAAAGAGGATTGCACCCATCATGAAGTGGTTCGCATCAGCTTTGTTATTCACGAATAGAACCAGCGGTCCAACCACATTAATAATCAAGCTGGCGAACAGTCCGCCCATTGTTCTGAACGTAGACAAGCTAGTACGCTCAACAGGATCACTCGTGATGAATGAAGCCATGGAGCCATAAGGAATATTGACGGTGCTGTAGAGGGTTCCCCAGAGAATATAGGTGATGAAGGCATAAGTCAGATAGAAGCCGTTCGACATGCCAGGAATATGAACGAACATAAGCACACCAGATACGACAAGCGGGAAAGACATTCGCAGAATCCAAGGTTTAAATTTACCATGCTTACTCGCCTTGCGCGTATCTATAAATCGGCCCCAAGTCACATCAGCAACCGCGTCCCAAATACGAGCTACGAGGAAGAGGATACCAACAGTCGCCGCGCTGATATGGAAGATATCGGTGTAGTAGACCATGAGAAAAGAGCTTACAAGTATGAAAAAGAAATCGTTTCCAAATCCCCGAACAAGTACCCGATTTTATCACGCATACCAAACTTCCTAGTTTCTCTCGCGGCTACTTCGATGTGTTGTTTGTGTAAATTCGTCATGGTGTTCATAGTTTTTCCTCCAGGTGGACAAGGTTTATACAAGACAAGAAAAGGGGCGAAGCCGCCCCATCTGAACGGGAGTAATTAGGAACTAATGCGTATTGATTTCCGTCTGTTTCCGGATTTGAGTCAACTCTTTATTCAGTGCATATAGCAGTGTTTCGTTGAAAATATCGCTTGCCAGCGAAGCCAGCATATCGATTTTCATCGCTTGTGCCATGCCGAACATCGGATGCTCCGAGAAGTTGCCCAAATATTTCTCAAGTACCGCGCGCGCTGCGTCGTTCTTCATCATTTCGCCCATGGAACAGCGAGTGGAATAGACGTCATCGGTGATAACAAGCTCTTCGACTTGCACATCACCAAGATCAGGAACTTGGAACCAGTTCTTGACGATACCGCCTTTTTCTTCCGGCGCTTCATAGCTTGGGTTGGCAACGGCTACCTTGTTGAAGAAGGCCGTATCTTCGAATGTCTGACCATCTTGGTGGGCGATAACGGTGATCTCATTTTGGCCAGCAAGAAGTGCTACTTGGTCGAAAAGGAAGATCCGATTCTCACTGGATTGTGAAGCTAACTCAGTACCGTTCACATAAAGCGTAACGGTGTCACAGTTGCTGTAGACTTTCACGTTAATCGCGTCATCTGCGCGGTCAATATAGCGTTTGCTTGCGATATGGACGAATTTCTCATCAGACCAGTTCGCTTTGTACATATAGAAGGCATCTTTCTTGATCTTGCGATCGTAAGTGACTAAGCCTTTGTTGTTACGGCCTTTCACGCCGCCTTCGTCCCGAATGTTAGCGCCGAAATCGAACATATTCCATACATACGTTGCCCACAGGAAAGGACGTTTGGCGAAAATATCCCACACGATTTCATGGTACAGCGCATGGTATTCTTCGGTATAATCTTTCACCTTCGGATCGTTGCTGTGGTATTGTATAATCCCTTCAGCCCCGTATTCGGAGATCCCAAGCTTCGCTGTTGGGTTCGTTTGGCGGAAGCCATCAATCCACGCGGCAAAATCCTCCGCTTTCCCGTTGTACCAGCCATAGTATTTGTTATAGCCAATAATGTCAGTTGTCCGGTTATAGTCGTCAGTATCCTCAACGAACATCACGTTCGCCATCGTCGTCAAACGCGTAGGGTCTTCTTTCTTCGTTAACTCATTCAATTCATTGACGAGCTTGCGAAGCGCAGGTGTATCGCCGCCGATTTGAATCTCATTCTGGATGCCCCAGAACATGATGGACGGATGGTTGAAGTTTTGGCGGATCAATTCGATCATCTGTTGCTTCGCATTGATGCCTTCTAGCTCCGTTTTGGACATGATCGAAATGAACGGGATCTCGGCCCACACGACCATCCCCTCTTGATCGCATAGATTGTAGAAATGTTGATCATGCTGGTAATGTGCGAGACGAATGGACGTTGCACCCACTTCTTTGATTAGCGCCATATCTTCTTCATGTTGTTGTGGCGTAATCGCCCAGCCCATATCTTTGCGATCCTGGTGACGAGAAACCCCATTCAAAGCCAGATGCTCACCGTTCAGGAAGAAGCCTTTGTCCGCATCGACTTCAAAATAACGCACACCAAACGGAATGCTTAGCGCATCTATCGTATCGTTATAAGAGATCAAGGACACTTGGGCGTTATATAGATACGCATTCTTGCGACCGTTCCAGAGCGTTGGATTCTTGATCACGACTGGCACTTCAACGACTTGTGTTTCACCAGCGGCTAGCATGACTTCTTTAGCTGCATAAGCGACATGACGCCCCGCCGCATCGAGGATATCTACCCATAGTCTTACTTTTTTATCTACAGCTTCATCATTCGTTAGGTTAGATTTGATCGTAAGAACGGCTTTCTCATGGCTAACGTCCTCTTGAATGACATAGACACCCGTGGAACCGTAATCCAGCAGGTCAAAATGGACCGGGCTAGCAATGATCATGTTCACATTCCGGTAAATACCACCGAAGAACGTGAAATCAGCCATTTGCGGGTAGACATCGTCCACAACCGTGTTGTCGACTCTCACGCTAAGGGTATTTTCAGCACCGGCGCTGATCACGTCCGTCATATCAAAACGGAAGGTTGAATAGCCGCCGCGGTGTTGCCCCAAATGGTGCCCATTAACATAAACGTCGGTGATACTGTTGGAGCCTTCGAACTCAATGAATACGCGATTGCCATGTGCCGTCGTACTAACGAAGAAGCTTTTGCGATACCAACAAGTTCCTTTGTAAAAATCAAATCCGTTCGCGCCGTCAATCGCATTCCATGTGTGGGGGAGGTCGATCGGTTCCCAATTGCTCGCATCCCAAAAAATATCATTCGCAACGGCGATATCTTGTTTGCTGAAAGACCACGATTGGTTCATATTTATAAGTTGTCTCATGGATAGATCCCATCCTTTTGTGAGTTTATGGATTACACAAGGTTGAAAACGATTACAAATCTATTTTAAATGATTTATCCTGTTTGAGATCGCACGATTTTGATTGGATTAGCACGAAAATTGCTTCTTGTCTTGAGGTGGATTTATACTAGGGGTATTCATAAGAAGGGGATGAGCTAGTTGGGAGATGGTCATTTTGATCTACATGCCTTTAATAAAACCTTGCAGTTGCTGCACCATTTTATTAAGTTGGATGTCCGATTTATTGACTCAGAGGATCAGGTTGCTATTCAACTGGTGGACCATCAGCTTCCCGCTGTGATTCAGTCAGTAGGCCGTGCGTACCCGGAATTAAAGGGGATCTTACAAGGGCTAAGTCCTACGAGCTGCTTTTATTACATCAATGAGGTTGGACTTGAATATCTTGCGGTGGGTGTATGGCGGGAACAGTCCTATTGCGGATTCGTGCTAGCGGGACCTTTTCTATCAAGCTTTCCGAATGCGGATTTTATAAGTGATGTCATTGTGAAAAGTAATCTGCCGATCAGTGAGCGCAAGCAGCTTCAATCCTTCTACCAATCCTTATCGTTTATGAGCAGTAATGACTCCAACATGATGGGGGATTTCATTGTCAATCTATGTGCACATCCGCATGCAGACAGCCAATTGGTCAGTCCAGCTATCATTCAGCCCGTTCTTCGTAAAGAGGAGCAAGAGAGTCAAATCGCGGAGAGTATCTCTGTGATTGAGCTTCGCTATCGCTATGAGAAAGAGATGATGGATGCAGTCACAAGGGGAAATACGGAGGAAATTCGTCGGATAACCGCAGGAATAGGAAGCCATTTTAATCTCCCCGATCGCATTCCAGAGAGCCCAATTAGGTCAACGAAAAATTTATTGATTACACTCAATACCTTATGCCGGATTGCCGCCGAGAAGGGTGGCTTGCATCCGGTTTATGTACATAATATATCGGAGAAATTCTCGATCACGATTGAGAGGTCGACGAATCTGCCGCAGTTGAAGAAATTGACGGCGGTTATCATCGAAGAGTACTGCGAGGCTGTACATGTCTATTCCACGAAGAGCTATAGCAGTATTGTAAAAAATGCGGTCAATCATATCGATTTAAATCTGCAAAAGCCTCTGACCTTGCAGCAGATTGCCGCAAATATTCATGTCAATGCTTCGCATCTTTCAAGGAAGTTTAAGCAGGATGTCGGCATAAATCTGATCGATTATATCAATCTGAAGCGGGTGGAGGCATCTAAGATTTATTTGCTAAGAGGCAACATTCCAATTACGGAAATTGCTTTCATGGTGGGCTTTAACGATCTCAATTATTTTGCAAGAGTGTTCAAAAAATGCACGGCCATGACACCCTCCCAATACATACTCGCTAATATATAAGCGGCAGATTGTAGGCCCGGGGAATATCGTGAGCGCGTCGCTGCTGCCAAAGCCGAAGGCAATTGAAGGGTTGTCTTTTGCCGGGGATTTGCACAGCGAGGATGTCATTCTCAAATCAGAGTAAGACGATAGGGCTGTCAGCGAATGCTGGCGGCCTTTTGTGCACATGAGCCGCACACCCGCACTAGCCAACGTGTTGCGAAAATTACTGTTTTCGTAACACATGCGTGCTCAGCTAAAAAGAATCCTAAGTATAATAGGTATAAAGATCTAGAAGATTTAGTTATTTATACCTAGGTCAATAAACGTATGCTTGCGAGCTGCTCAGGAGGCGAAGAACACATGCAGAAAGTTGGCAGTACTCCCTTGAAATGGGGCTTTACAATTCGAAAGAAGCTTTTGGCCTTTTGCCTATTGTTGTTGTTGATCCCTACGCTGTTTTTATCTATTAACAGTTACTTTAACGCCAAAGACGAGACAGATAAGCTCATTGAGAAAAACTTGGAGAACAGCGTCAAACTAATGGTCCAAAATATTAATCAACTGAATGAGCTGGTAAAGAATGGTCAATTGACCATGCAGCAAGCGGAAGAAGACGCGAAGCTCATCATGCTGGGCAGCAAGCAAGCAGATGGGACAAGACCGATTAATCGTAATATTAACATGGGCGCCAACGGCTATTATTTTGTCCTAAACGATAAAGGGGATTTGCAAGCGCATCCGAGTCTGGAAGGCCAAAACATCTGGGATAAAAAGTCGTCGGACGGGGTTTATTACATCCAGGATATGATTGGCCAGGCTCAAAATGGCGGCGGGTTTACCTTTTATAACTGGCCGCTGCCAAACAGTGACCAAGAGGCGCTGAAGATAGCCTACGCCCTCAAAGTGCCGGATTGGAATTGGATTGTCGCAGCCGGTTCCTATTACCAGGACTACAATGATGGCCAGAAGCGCATGCTGCATGCCACGATCACGATGCTGCTCATTTGTTTGGTCTTGGGGACGCTGGGCGTTATCCTTTTCTCCAATCATATCTCCATACCGATTAAAAAAATTGCCGCTGAAGCCCGAAAGGTTGCGACTGGCGACCTGACTTCGGATGCGCTGTACATTAAGAACAGGGATGAAATCGGCAAGCTGGCCAGTGATTTTACGACGATGAGCACGAATTTAAAAACGCTGGTGAAGCAAGTGATGCACAGCTCGGATCAAGTTTCTGCAGCTTCGGAGACGCTACAATCCTCCATTGATGAAACGACACAAGCTTCAAGGAATATTGCAGAGTCTACGCAGCTTATTGCGGCAGGCATCGAAACACAAGCGATGAGCACGGAGCAAAGCTCCAGAGCGATGGAAGAAATGACGCAGGGAATTCTGCGAATTGCCGATACGTCTTCGCAGGCCTATGAAACATCAATTCAATCAAAGACGGAAGCGGAATACGGCTTCGGGCTTATTGAGCAGTCAATTTCCAAAATGCAGTCCGTGGAGGAAGCGGTCAACAATATCTCCAAGGTGATGKAGACGCTGAATGTGCGCTCCCAGGAAATTAGCGGCATTGTCACCATGATGTCGGATATCGCCTCACAAACGAGCTTGTTGTCACTAAATGCATCTATTGAGGCGGCACGGGCCGGGGAGCAAGGCCGAGGTTTTGCGGTTGTTGCGTCCGAGGTGAAAAAGCTGGCGGAAATGTCGAAGAACTCTTCCGAGCAGATCAACGAGCTTGTCAGTCAAGTGCAGGTGGACATTGCGTCCGCTTCCAGTTCGACCGTCCAAGGCATCGACGAATTCCAGCAAGGCATGTTGGCGATTGAGCAAACGGGAACAGCTTTTGCTAAAATTGTGGAAACAGCTCAAGGGGTCGTGAGCCAAATTCAAGAGGCTTCGGCGGCGGCGGAGCAAATGTCGGCAAGTTCCGAAGAAATTACTGCCTCTTTGCAGGAACTGGACCGCATTGCCGGGCAGTCGGCCAAAAATTCGGAGACGATTACCGCTGCAACGGAAGAACAAATGGCCACGATTGACGAGATTGCGCAATCCTCCAGTTCTCTTAACCACATGGCGACAGCACTTAAGGAGATGGCACATCAGTTTCAGATTAAGGAATGAGATGTTAGCGGTTCACGGGGGTGAACGGCTGAACAGAGCGGTGGAGCGACAAGACGAATGTCTTGATCGCTCTTTTTTGACACGCCAGAAATTATATGGCCTGGGAGTGGTAAACGGTAAGCCACACGGATAGGCCTTTATGATGTTGTCAGGTAAGGGCTTTCTTGCTATGATGAAGCTAGTAAACATAAAGGTGGCTGACCAATGAATCGCATGGAGGCCGAATTCAGTAACTTGGTAAAAGCGTATCGTAAGAGGCATATGGGCAAAGGGCCGGAACGCGTGACGACGACCTTCTGCAAAAGTTGGGCAATCTGCGAAATGGCAGGAAACCTTTCTCCCGTAGAAAAGTTTATGGCGAAGACGGGCGATGGCAGGCAAATGCTCCGCACGGCACGCACAGAAATGGTCAAAGAAATATACAAGGATCATCCCCCTGTAGAGATGGAAGCGCTGCTGGGCGCGAAGTTCGTTCAGCTGTTCGTTGATATTGATATTGCGCAGGATATAGGGATGTCGATATTCGTCTTTGATGAGGATTTGGAAAAGAAGTTCAGTACAAGACACGGATAACTATCCGCTCGTACATCTACATATACATAAGTAAGGTGCTTGGCACTTGGTAGCGAACCTGCCGGAGACTAACCACTGTGAGACAACCCGAGACTCTTCTCGTAAAGAGGGGCTTGGGGTTGTTTTGCGGTGGTTTTTTGCTTCTAGAGAGCCGAGGAGCGGTTGTTAACAAGCTGTTCAAACTTTAAGTGCTCAGCCGGCCTTTCTAGGCGTTCAAAGATGCAAATAGGCAACCTTTTCACGCTAGACTCCTCGCTGAGTAGGAATTGTTGTGAATAGGCAACCTTTTTGTGATAAATACGCTACAAACGTCAGAAACGCCAGAAATAGTTGCAGATTTGCACTTATTTCTCTAAAACAGGCGAATTTGTTGGAGAAAGGTTGCACTTTTGCAGTTATTTKGGGCAACGGTTGGTTGTGGAGGCAGTGGGGAATGGTCTGGGTAAGAGGGCATGCAAACTAGATGCCATACATAGTGATGGCATAATACGCAATAGGCTGGGGAAGAGGACATGCAAACTACATGGGAATACATAGTGATGCCATACATACACGCAATGGGAGGCGCTTCAATTGGGGAAAACGAAGCACACAGGGCCGATCAAGTTGCCCGCGAAACCAGACCCGAAGCTTTGGGTCAGTAAGATACCGTTCGGTCTCGGTAAAGTGAAGCCGAAACATATTCGAGAAACAGCCAAAATCGCATGGCAAAATCGGGATAATCTGCCCTATGCGGTGAGGATTTTGACACAAGGGGTGTGCGACGGCTGTGCGCTTGGTGTGTCGGGGCTATACGATCAAACGCTGGCGGGGCCGCATATCTGCACGACAAGGCTGAACGTCCTGCGGCTGAATACGATGCCAGCCATTCGCGAGGAGCTGCTTCATGCGGACATCGACGAGCTCAGCCGCATGAGCTCCACCGAGCTTCGCCAGCTCGGACGCATACCTTATCCGCTCATTCGGAAGAAAGGTGAGCGACGTTTCCGCCGCGCCACCTGGGACGAAGCGCTGGAAACGGTTGCGTCGAAGATGCGCGGGTTGAACCCGAAGCAGATGGCGTTCTATTTAACGGCGAGAGGGATTACGAACGAGTCGTACTATGTGGCAGCGAAGGTAGCGAGATTGCTCGAGACGAACAATATCGACAATGCCTCACGCATCTGCCACTCGCCGTCGAAGACGGCACTGAAGCGCTCCGTAGGCGTGGGCGCATCGACTTGCAATTACAAGGACTGGATCGGCACGGACGTCCTTGTGTTCTGGGGCAGCGTGGCCGCGAACAATCAGCCGGTCTCGACGAAGTATATGTATGCGGCCAAACGCAAAGGGACGAAAATCATCGTCATTAACCCGTACTACGAGCCGTCGATGGAGCAGTACTGGATCCCTTCGATTGCCGAATCAGCGTTATTCGGCACCAAGCTGGCTGACGATGTATACCAAGTCAACATCGGGGGAGATATTGCCTTCATGAATGGCATCATGAAGGTGTGGTTCGAGATGGAGGCGCGCGAGCCCGGCTCCGCGATTGACCATGCGTTCGTGGCTGCGCACACGAACGGCATTGAAGAGCTGCGCGCCCACGTGGCGCAGCAGGACTGGACGACGCTCACGCAGTCGTCCGGTCTCACCCGCGAGCGCATCAGCGAGCTCGCTGCAATCCTAGCCCGTGCCGCTAGCGCGGTATTCGTGTGGAGCATGGGGCTCACACAGCATCGCTTCGGCACGGACAACATCTCGCAGGTGGCGAATCTCGCCCTCCTGCGAGGCTTTCTCGGCCGCGAGCACTGCGGGCTGATGCCCATCCGCGGCCATAGCGGCGTGCAGGGATCCGGCGAAATGGGCGCCGATCCCTTCTCCTTGCCGGGCGGCGAGATCAGCAGCGCCGCCGATCGCGAGCGCATCGAGCAGCTCTGGGGCTTCGAGCTGCCGAGCTGGCAGGGTGACATCGTCGGCGTCACCCTCGAGAATGCGCTCCTGCCGGAGGAGCAGGAGCGGAAGCTCCGGTTGTTTTACACATCCGGAGGCAACTTCCTCGAGACGATGCCGGACCCAGTGTTCGTCCGGCAAGCCCTAGAATCAATCGATGTCCGTGTCCACCAGGACATTATTCTCAACACCTCCACGCTGCTCGACGCGCGGGAGGCCGTAGTGGTGCTGCCCGCGATGACGCGCTACGAGCAGCCTGGGGGAGGCACATCCACCTCGACGGAGCGGATGGTGTATTTCTCGCCCGAGATCGCTGGCCCCCGCATCGGAGAAGCCCGTGCGGAGTGGGACATCTACGGCGATCTCGCCCGCCGGGTGAAGCCCGAAGCCGTAGCGCTGCTAGGCTGCAGCACAGCGGAAGCGATCCGCGCGGAGATCGCGCAGGCCGCGCCGAGCTACGACGGCATCCAGCACCTGCGGGAGCGCGGGGATGTGTTTCAGTCCGGCGGCGCGTGGCTGTGCGAAGACGGCGTCTGTCCGACGCCGGATGGCAGCGGTCGGCTGCTGCCGATCGAGCTTCCGGAGCTGCGGAAGCCGGAGGGGCATTTCGCGGTGACGACGCGCCGCGGCAAGCAATTCAATTCGATGATCTACAGTGACGTCGATCCGTTCAATGAAGCGGATCGCTACGACGTGCTGATTCATAAAGATGACGCGAAGGGACTCGCCTTAAAAGAAGGGGAAGCGATCGTGGTCTACAATGGGTTTGGCAGCATGCACGGCAGAGTGAAGCAAGCGGATGTCAAGCAGGGCAACATTGAGGTGCATTGGCCTGAGGGTAACAGTTTAATACCCAAGGGGGTATATGAGCCATTCGCTGGCATTCCGGAGTATAACACGGCTGTTATCGTTGAAAAGGCAGAAACGTATCACGCACACAAAGACACACGTTATGTAGAGAAGCGCATTTTAGAGTTGGAAACGGAGATGGAGGGATGAGCTTGGATGATGAAAAGCTTCCATCGCCTGCGACCACAACATGGTCGATTCACCGTTATAACGGCTCTGAGGTGCTTCCAGCGGAGGATACGATTGCCGTCGAAGCACCTCTGACGATTCTGCTCGATGGTGAAGAGTTTGCTACACTCGTCTACACACCAAGCGACACGATAGATTTGGTTACGGGTTTTCTTGCTTCCGAAGGGATGATCCGTTTTGTCAATCAGATCGAATCCCTATCCCTCGAGGAGGATCGCGGCTTCGCTCATGTGAAGCTGCGGCATCTTCATCAGCTGAGCCGTCAGATGGTGTCCAAGCGATTCATCGGATCTTGTTGCGGGAAAAGCCGCCAGTTTTATTTTCACAATGATATGCGCACGGCCAAAACGGTGACCACGAAGCTCAGTCTGACGATTTCCCAATGCTTTCATTTAATGAGCGAACTTCAGGAGCAATCCGCGGAATTTCGGGCGACAGGAGGGTTACATAACGCAGCGCTGTGCACGGTCAGTGAGCTTCGAGTTACCCGAGCAGATATCGGCAGGCATAACGCGCTTGATAAAATATACGGACACATCCTTAGGGAGCGGATTCCGGTTCGGGATAAGGTTCTCGCTTTCAGCGGAAGAGTCTCTTCCGAGGTTGTGTTGAAGACGTCGAAAATCGGCGTCGGCCTCCTTTTGTCCAAATCAGCACCGACCGATCTAGCTCTTCGACTCGCTCACGATCTTGGGATTACAGTGGTTGGCTTTATTCGGAAGGACCATTTAACCGTGTACACGCATCCCGAGCGCATTGCAGAATGTCGATAAAGTTACCTTTTTGTGGAAATATTTATATTGTCTCTCTACCAGAATTGTGCTAGATTCTAGCTATTGCCAACTTTTGTTAAGAGAGGAACGACATAATGGGGAATTGGAAAGTTTGGATGAAAAAAGGGAGCATTTCGCTGGTCGCAGCTTTCATACTTGTGACGTGTGCACAGCCGATGTCTTCGCATGTTTACGCTGCTGAAATTAACGCAGAGATTCCGCAGGTTATCGAGAAAGCCTCACCTTCCGTGGTCGCCATTATAGGAAAACCATCCTCKGAGATGGATAAGTCATTAGAGAAGAATCGCTTTAACCTTGCACACGGGACGGGTGTCATTGTGGCCTCCAACGGTGTGATTGTTACGAATGCTCATGTGGTGAAAAATATGAAAAATATCGTCGTCGTGACCTCCGAAGGGACAACCTATCGCGGGCATGCCTCGAATATTGATGAGGAGAGCGATCTGGCGCTTGTCAAAATCGACGCCTCTGGCCTCCAACCGGCCACCTTTGCCTCCTCCTCGGACATCAAAGTTGGTGAAACGGTAGCTGCGATTGGTACCCCGATTTCGTTCGCTTTACGTAACTCTGTAACCGTGGGTATTGTCAGCGGTCTCGATCGTTCGGTGAGCTCGCAGTATCAGCTGATTCAAACAGACGCAGCCATTAACCCGGGCAATAGCGGGGGCGCTTTGATCAATATGAAGGGCGAAGTCATTGGGATTAATACGATGAAATACGCCGATATTGGTGTAGAAAATCTAGGATTCGCTATACCTGTAGATACAGTGAAATATGTTTTGAAGCATTTTGAATTGTATGGCAAAGTGAAGCGCGCTTATACAGGGCTGGAATTAGAAGAGAGCTGGGAAGCCGTTGTTGGCTTGCCGAGTTCGACCGGGCTCCGAGTAACTTACGTGGGCGCAGATTCACCTGCGGCTGAAGCGGGAATTGAACAAGATGAAATTTTAGTTTCTGTAGGCCCTAACTCGGTCAAAACACTCGTCGATTACAACGAGGCGATTAAAAAGTATTTGCCAGGCCAATCCGTGGATATTAAGCTTCAGGCTGGAAGCTCGACGTTGACCAAAACTGTGAAGCTTGGTGAATTGCACAGTGCAGAAGCGACTTTAACAGAAGATACCGAGGGAAGTTCTTTGGATGCGGACAGCGGTAAAACGAAGATTGGCGACAGCCATTTCGGCTGGTCCATGAAGTACCCGGCGGGTCTTGTCAAAAGACAACAATCCGACGACGGTGATACCGTAAGCTTCGTTGATGCGAAGGGCGAATTCGCGCTTTCTATTCACGTAGACAGTGACCAAAGTGATGAGCTGTCGGCAGCGGCTCTTTTGAACAAACTCGCAGGTGATAATAGTAGTGAATATTCGGGCTATGGGGATAGTGCGACGATTCTGGAACGTCAATATGTGAAGCGGGCAGAAAGTCCTTATGCCAAAATCGTGAGCCGATCCGGTGAAGATGGCTATATCCAGACGCGAGGCTACCTGCATGGTGGTCGTTTGTATATGGTTAAGCTTTTCGTAACCAAAGAACAATACACGAATCGTTCCAAGCAAAACAGCTTTAATGATTTGTTAGATAGCTTTAAGCTTGCTTTTAATACGGCAGATAACTCTCTGAAGGACATTTCAGTCTTTAATTCTGATGATGTAACCTATACGAGTGAGTATGGGTTATCGATCGATTTGCCTGCGGATTGGGAGCAGGATCATCGTGGAAGCAACTCCTTTTACAATGAGGATTATTCGCAAACGATTCATGTGTATGTAACTTCAGCGTCTTCAGGTGATACCCTGTCGGATTGGGTTGGCCGAGGGATTAAAGAGTTTGAGGCCAAATATAAGGCGGATTATCGCCGTGTAGACAAGCCAGTAGAGTTAACCGTAGACGGTGTGCCAGCGTGGAAAGTAGATTTTGCGAGTTCCTTGGGAGACGAGTGGGATGCGGGAAGTTCGCTCTTTTTCATCAAAGACAAGTATAAATATAAAGTGCAATTGGCCTATCCGCAAGATGATCAAGGTGATGAGCTGAAGAAGATCTGGGAAAACGTGGTGGCGTCGATCTCCGTGGATAAAGAAACGATGGATGGGGAGCTTGGCTTCATTCAGGATTTAGATGAGCTTGCCGATCCGGATCGTTCAACGCTATATAAGAACGAGAAGTTCAACTATACCGTGCGTATTCCTGAAAATTGGACAACGAACCGCTCTTACGATGGTAACGATCAGGCGACGAAGTCCTTTACCTTCACAGGTGGTTACTTACGTGTAGAGGCAGACAGCAAGAAGGCTTACGCCGAAGTCTTGAAGGATGCCGAAGAGGAGCACAAAGTCAGTCACACCAATGATAGTGACTACACGTACTCGTCAGAGGATGTTACGCTTTTCGGTGATGTGAAAGCGAAGAAGTACACGGTGAGCTATTCAAAAGCGCACATTCCGTACGCCGAGACGGTCTATGTGTTTAATCGCAAGCAAGTCACGTATACGGTGACGCTTCGTATGGATGCTGCAGTGAGCACGGATGCGAATGTGGCGCGGCTGAACAAGGCGTTCGATTCATTCACCTTAGTGAACGGTACGGGCGGGAAGTAGAGCCTCGCTCGAGCGAGTGGAGTAGGGAAAAGCAGCGGGAATCCCGCTGCTTTTTCTGTTTGGGGGATGTGCGGCAGTTGTGATGCGGGTGTACTGAGGCGTACTTCTAAGTATGAATGCTTATAAGAATAAGCGCAGCCACGGGATTCTAGGCTCGCCGCTTCGTGGAGTTTGCTCCCCCAGCCAGTAATGATCCCCGCCATTTACGGAACGTCAGTGCGCTATTTGTTGAAGAAATGGCCTCTTTTCGGGGTTAAGGGAACGTAGATCCGCTATTTTCCTCTTTTGCTGGGTTTAGCACCGCTTTTTGAACAAATAAGTTACTGACGTAACGTTTCGAGGCGAGATTCGTTGTTTTCACCCAAATAGGGGATCTACGTTCCGTTTCGTKGGAATAACAGCTTATGTTTAAGAAACTTGTACGTATCTCAGGGACGACACTCTCCTTGCGCCTGCCACCTACCAGCACAGAGTCAGTACTCGCACTTGACCCAACCAACCGCAACGCCAACGCCCTTCCAACTAGCTAAACAGACCAAAGCCCCCGAGGAAAATTCCTCAGGGGCTTGCATATTCCAATCTTCTTTATCCAGCTGTAGCCGCGCTCGCCTGCTTGCTTTTGATCTCAATGAACATTTCCTCGCGAAGCGATTCCTTGAGGATCGGGCAACTGAAGCACTTTGTTCCTTCTTCGCGGCGGTAGTACATACAACAGGAGGAGCGCATCAGAATTTTTTTACCTTMTTGATAGGGGCTATCTATGTACTTCGGCTCATGGACGAACGGATTTACTTTGCGACCAAAAACATCGGCCGTCAACTGTTTCGTCAACACCTCATAATCGGCAGAGAACTGTTCGCGGACGTGGGGACGTGGGTCATTTTCCAACACATAGTCACGTACGAATGTCATGCGCGCAGCGAATTGATTCCAGATCATAGCTTGATTCACTTTCGCTTGCTCCGCGATGATCGTAATCATTGGCGTGATGAGGGTTGCGAACAGCTTGCGCATCTCCAACTCAATGAACAGGTCACGATCTTCTGTCGGAACTTCCTTCCATTGTACATTTACAATTTGATATCCGACATGTGCATGGTCGCCATGATTCTCGATTTCAAGTGCGAGATGATCTAACTCCAAATCCAACCATTGATTGTACTGAGCGAGAAACAGGTGGATCGTTGCCACCAGATTGAAAAGCGTAAGTCCCAAGTACGATGCAGAAATGTCCAATCCTTTGCCGCGGAGCAGCGCTTGCCCTTGCTGCAGGACGTCCAGCATCACGGGTCCATCTAGGAGCTGCCGCGCAGGAATGTGCAGGAGGGGTTCTTCCATTCCTTTTGGTGAAATATGAAAGTACATCTCAACTAGCGAAAAATCGACGTTTGTTTCGATGGGCATCGTCAGCACACTCCAAATATAAGAATGATTATCATTATCATAATAATTCCTTTGATCATACAAGAGACGTGACGAAAGTGTCAATTTGGTTTTTTCCAAAAAAGGAAGGCGAATCCTACAAATACATGGAAAAAGTCCATGTAATTTAGCCCGATTTCTCTGATTCGCCAGGTTAGATGGAAAAAGTACAGCTAATTTCGCTGATTTGGGCCTTTCGGACGGATAGGCGTGAGATTAGCTGCATGTTTTCCATCTATTGCTGAAAAAGAGGCGGAAAGGCTCAAAATAGCTGGAGGAAATCCAGTTATTCTGAGAAGAGTGCTGGCTAATGGCGGTATGAGATAGTTGTTGGTGCTTGTGATGGAAGTTGGAGGTATGAGGCAATTGTTGGAGCTCGTGTTGGAGTTGGTGAAATGAAGTAGTTGTTAGTTGTTGTGATGGAGTTGGAGGTACGAAGTAGTTGCTAGCTACCTGATGGAGTTACAGGAATGAAGTAAATAGGAGGAGGAGTTAAAACACAACACCTCCCCATCCTTACGGATGAGGAGGTGCGCAGAGAACTACTTACTTCCGATACAAGGCGTAGCCTGGATCTTCTGGTACGTCAATGGCAATGATCCGCAGGGCTTGCTCGCTGCCCGCCACCAGGTGAAGAGCTTCGCCCTCACCTGCCGCTTGCGCTACCACAAAATCCTTGTGGGACAGGGTTTTCTGCTCCTGCTCCTGCTCTAGCCCAAC
Organism: Paenibacillus sp. 01T442; assembly: GCF_056398345.1. Lineage (NCBI taxonomy): Bacteria > Bacillati > Bacillota > Bacilli > Caryophanales > Paenibacillaceae > Paenibacillus > Paenibacillus sp. 01T442. The sequence continues at coordinate 75,143 of NZ_JBFTPF010000012.1, read as the reverse complement.
AACCCTCCCCACACCATCCCCGCGAATCACGAGGAAAGCTAGCCTGCGTCCCAGCTCCAACTCATAGCTGAACGACGCACCAGGCTCAATCTCCCAATCATACATCAGCGCATCTGTATCCAACTGGATGGGAGCCTCTCCGCCGATCACTTTTTTCACGGTTGCACCAGCAGCTTGGCTAACGGGGAATAACTCATGCTGGTATTGATGGTAGGCAGCCGGCTTTTTCCCAGTCTCACTCAAATGCGGTTCAAACCAAATCTGCATCGCCTCGCTGCCCGCTCTGCGGAAGGCCTCGGCGTGATAAATACCTGAACCCGCTTGAATCACTTGCGCACCGCCGTTCGTCACGGTTTCCAAAGAGCCGAGGGAATCGCGGTGCTCGACAAGTCCGTCGATCACGTACGTGACGATTTCGAACGCTTTGTGCGGGTGCATGCCGATTTCCGATACATCGGTTGCTTTGCCCCATGCCCAGTAGAATAGAGGGCCGACACGATCTACCGCTGTCTTTTCGCCGGGAAAGCTGATAGCCCGTTGTTCGACGAATTTACCTCCATCGAATGCGCCTACGCCTTGCTCACTTACCGAATATATGTGAATGCTCATCAGAACCACTCCTTAACTAACTTATTTTTAATAACTAACTTTATGTAAGTATTATATCGCGAAATTAAGGAGATGTCAAAGTAATTTCAAAGCATGTCGCTCACACATCGTGGTGCTTCTTGACTTCCGTACTATGATCACACTACAATTTATAGTGTAAGGAGTGTGGCTAACGTGAAAATGCAAAACTTTAAATTAAAGGAAAGCGGACTTAACCGCTTTTTCRGTCCACTAGAGTCTAAAATTATGGAAATTCTCTGGACCAGCCCCTCGGAAATGACGATCAAAGACGTMCAACAAAAGCTGGACGAAGACAAAGCGATTAATTTCAATACCGTGATGACGGTGATGAACCGCCTCGTGGACAAAAAGATTTTACAAAAGCGTTCCGTTGCCAGGTCGTTTCACTATAAGCCTGTTATAACGATTGAAGAATTCATGGACACGCAATCCAAAGAGCTGACGTATGACCTCATTGAACAATTTGGCTCGTTGGCAGTAACCCATATGGTTGATGCGCTCGATAAAGTGGACCCTGAGCTACTCGACCAGTTGGAGCAGCATATTCTACTTCTGAAAAGGGATCGATAACGATGAAGGAATCGCGATTCAAATGGCTGTACGCGGCTGCACTAGTGGTTGGAGGCACGATCTTGTGGCAAATGGTGGCCTTCCTCCTAGGGCACATGTTCCACTGGAGGCCCTCTCGGAATCTATTTGATTTGTGTATGATTCTCCTTCACTACCTGCATGTACCTGGGCACGTACCTATGACTTTAGTCAATCTATTGATTCTCTACACGATGGGGACAATGGTCTGGTTTACGGTCAAGCACAGCTATGATGTGGTCAAGGCGAATAAGCTCGTGAAGAAATACCATGATGTCGCTCTTTCCGAAGCGTATGCTGCGAACTTCGCTCTCGCGCAGCAGCAACTCCAAATCGTCCGCTACCCAGCACCACTTGCCATGACCATCGGGTTATGGAAGCCGCGTATACTGGTCTCAACGGGACTGATGGACATGCTGGAGCCGGGTGAGCTTCGTGCGGTGATTGAGCATGAGAAATGCCATGTACAGCACCGGGATCCTGCGGCGATATTCCTGCTGGCGCTAATCTCGAAGTCGATGCGGTATATCCCTATTTTTGCTTGGATTGCCCACAAATATCCGATGATGATCGAGATCCGCGCGGACAAGTACGCCATCGAACGGATGGAGCAAGCGACAGACCTAGGCAGTGCGCTATTGAAGCTGCTCAAACAAACCGGGAAACCGCGGTTTCCACTCTCACATGCTTCCTTTGCGGAGACGTCGATGAATGTGCGTATTCAGCATATTTTGGACCCCGAGAGGGAAGTTTCCTTGCGCTGGCCACTTATTCGGTTGGCGATTTCTGCACTTATCTTCATAGTCGTTATGGGGCTTATCTAACCAGTAAGTCCTTTTTTTACTTGATAATGGGCTTGTCAGAAAAAGAATTGACAATTTCAACCTTTTACACTACGCTTTGTAGTGTAAACTATTTTCGGATACATAAAGGAGAGAATAGCATGGACTACATAATGAAAAATCTACATTTTATTTTCACTCACGTTCCCATTGCGCTATTAATTTTCAGCTTTGTTTTTGATGTTGTGGCCCTTATTTTTAAAAAGAAGGAATGGCACTCAGCGGGTATGCTGTGCCTTGTCGTTGGTGCGATTGGTGCGATTGCCAGCGTTCTTACAGGGCCAGAATCACGGAATACGCTCGTTGGCTCACATGAATTCTATGCTAGGCTAACGATGATCCTTGCTATTGTATTAGCCGTAGTACGTGTAGGCTTGCTTGTTTGGAAAAAGCTCGAGCTCGGCCGCAACCCGATCTTTCTCGTTGCTTCCCTTGTCGCGGTGCTGCTCGTTAGCTACACAGGTCATCTTGGTGGCAAAATGGTACATCGCGACATGCAAGGCTTCCCAGGTGGCGGGCCTGGTATGCAGGGTGGACCTGGAGGCGCTCCTGGCATACAAGGAGGCCCCGGCCAGAATGGCCAAGGGGGCCAAGGCCAAACGCAGGGTGGCCAGCGTCAAGGTGGCCAAGGCCAAGGACAGCAGCAACCTGGTGCTCAAACGTCACCTGTACCAGCTAAATAATAAAAGGGAGATTAACTGCGATGAAGCTACGAATAAAATTACCTCTTATACCTCATCCTAGCAGAGGTATTGCATAACGTCTTCAGGAGGTAACGATCACCATATGACAAAGGTTGATTCAAGCTTACAATCGCAAAATCCGATCTCATCCGCACAAAATTCCGTCGACAACGTTCACCAAGCCGTAAATCATGCACTATCTCACCCAACTGAGCAAACGACGGATGAGGCTCAAAATGCCATTTCCAAGGCGGAAAATGCTGTAGCACAGGCAAGTCTCCAATCGGACAGCCCCGCGGTGCAGCAAGCTATGGAGTCCTTGGACGAAGATAAGGCACGACTTGCGAGTTTGGAATAAACACATTTTCAATGAAGATATCGAAATAAATGAAGAAGGCCGTATCCCGTAGTTTACAACTACAGTGGATGCGGTTTTTTGGCGTTTCCGTTCGCTTTCTGCTTGTACAACAGACCTCATGATGAAATGGTACTTCCGTGCTACACTAAAGAGACGAATAGCTTGTTAGCCCTGTCTTCATAATTTCTTAAGAATTATGGTAACTATTTTGTAAATAGTGTCTATTATCATTAGGCTAGTACGGTGGCTTGAAGTGAGATGATGAAAAGGTGCGTGGACGTGACGAAATACCAAGTGCTGGTCGTCGATGACGATATCGACATTCAGGAAGCGATTGAGATTTATTTGAGGGGCGAAGGGATGGAAGTCAGCAAAGTGAACAACGGTCTGGAAGCGCTGCTTTTGCTGGAGGAAAAGGAGTTCCATTTGATCATCCTTGATATCATGATGCCGAAGATGGATGGGATTCAAGCGACATTCAAGATTAGAGAGAGCTGTAATGTCCCCATCCTGATGCTTTCCGCCAAAACAGAGGATATGGACAAAATTATGGGCCTGAATGTTGGCGCTGACGATTATTTAACGAAGCCTTTCAATCCACTGGAGCTGATCGCCAGAGTGAAGTCGCAGTTAAGACGCTACACAACGCTAGGGCCATTTGGAACGGAAAAGACGGCAAACGAGGAGTTAAGCGTCCGCGGCCTCGTGCTCAATCCAGTCACCAAGGAAGTCACAGTCGATGGCGATAAAGTACGTATGACGCCAACAGAATTCAAAATTTTGGAGCTGCTGATGGTGAATAAGGGACGTGTTTTTTCTATCGACGATATTTATGAAAAGGTGTGGAAAGATCCCGCCTTTAACGCGGAGAATACCGTGGCTGTGCATGTTCGCAGAATTCGCGAGAAAATCGAAATTAATCCGAAGGATCCTAAATATTTGAAGGTGGTGTGGGGTGTTGGCTATAAAATGGAGAAGTAGATCACTCTCCCTGGTGCTGCTGGTCGGTGTTTTCATCATGTGGACATTGACGTTATTCGCAGCAACGAATGTCTATAAGAACAGTGTGTACTTCGGTGAGGACGCTTATTTCAAAAGCGGGGCATTCGCGAGGGAAATGAATTCCATCTACGAGAATATTCAGTTGTACCATCTGGAGGCTCCGCATTTTAATGAGAAAACACCAGAAGAGCAGCTAGGCAATAATGACTATTATAACGTGAAAAGTGATGCGGAGCGAACCGTAGAGGAGCGTGTCAGAAATCTGGAGCAGAAGTACAGCCAGCRTATCGACACGGCTCGCAATCATGAAACAAATGCAGACGTTGATCGGCTGGAAGCTGAAAGAGACGCGAAAATGGCGGAGTTGAATAAGGAGAAGGAAGCTACTTTTCAACAAAATCTGAAGGCTGCGATTACGGCTAAGCAAAAGCAATTCTTGTCCGCCAAGACAAATTTGGATAACCGTCTTAAATCACTCTACTATGTCGTGAAAAACTTGAAAACCGGTGAAACCTATAGCAATATCTCATCTGAGGCGCTGCAAAAAAAGGTAGATCAACAGGCGTTCATGTATACACTAACAGTACCCAAGTTAGATGAACCGAACAGAATGTTGTACGCCATGAACTATGACCAGGTCAGTGCTACATACTTTATCTTAAACCCATCGCAAGGCACGGGCATTATTCAGACAGATTATCTCTCTTACCAATCAGTAAAAAAGCAAGCGACAGCAACGGTTTTCTGGCTAGCAGCACTCTTGGTTCTCACAATCGGGCTAACCTACTTGGCAAGAAAATATCGGGGAGATACCATATCGCTAATCGATATCGAAAGGGTGGTAAGGGAACGCCTGCCGATCGATGTTCGGGCTTGGACAACTTTTATTGCGGCTGCTGCCCTGTTCGGTATCCTCTTCGATGCTGAAATTTACTACTGGTCTCCGACATATATCAGTATTTATCAAATAAGTATCGTACTCATCGCAACAACTTTACTTGTCATTGTGTACAGTGGTTTTCGCGGTGCAGTCGCATTGCTGAAACATCCGGACAATCTCGCTATGGAATGGAGAAGTAGTTTAACCGCGTCATTCTGCCAAACCCTGAAGATACGCTGGAGCAAAGAGGCTTGCTGTTCAAGCTAGTCGTCTTTATGGCGATCATTGCGATCATGGGCTTCTTGCCCGTGTGTGTAGTAGCTTCTAGCGGAGAAGAGGCTGTTATCGTCTTTACGTTCGTCTGGTACATCCTGTTCCTACTCGTGGTACTGCCATATATGATGCGGAAGATTAAGCAGCTTCGTGCCATTATCAAAGGCGTGGAACAAATGTCGCAAGGCAACTTCGATGTGACCCTTCCTGCCAAAGGCAAAGGACAGCTCTCCCACATGGCGATGAACATTAACAATTTGAAGTACGGCCTGCAGCTTTCGCTGGAGAAACAACGCGTCAGTGATCGTCTCAAAACAGAGCTGATTACGAATGTTTCCCATGATTTGAAAACACCGTTAACCTCCATTATCAATTATGTGGATTTACTTAAAAAGGAAGGGTTGACCGCTGACCAATCCACCCACTACCTCGAGGTGCTTGATCGAAAAACGCAGCGGCTTAAAGTGCTGATCGAAGATCTTTTCGAGGCATCGAAGATGGCAAGCGGAGCTACAGAGCTTCATTGGGAAAAAGTCGACGTTTCCGCCCTACTGACACAAGCCTTGGCGGAGTTCAGCGACAAAATCGAGGCGTCCACGCTGACTTTTCGCGTAAACGTGCAAAGCCCGCATATGTATGCGCTGCTGGATGGCAAAAAAACGTGGCGCGTCTTCGAGAATCTCATCGGTAACGCCTTGAAATATGCCTTGCCGGGAACTCGGGTTTACGTCACGTTGACGGAAAACATAGAGCGCGTGATCCTCATCATTCAGAATATCTCGCTCCACGAGCTCAATTACGGCGTAGAGGAGCTGTTCGAACGCTTCAAACGCGGCGACCAGTCTCGCGGAACAGAAGGCTCTGGCCTCGGCTTGGCCATTGCCAAGAGCATCGTTGAGCTGCAGGGCGGCACGCTCACGATTGACATTGACGGCGACCAATTCAAGGTTATTGCCGAATTTGAGAAGCGGGAGTTGCTGACTGCACCGGGAGCGTAGTTGAATAATAAGGCTACGACGCAGGTCCCAAGCTCCCGTGTAAGCGTAAATGGCCAAAGATGCGAAAATACACTTATTTTTGGGGTAAAGGTCTAATTCAAGGTGAATAAGTGCAAATAGGCATCCTTTAGGATCAAAAGGCATCCAAATGAGCAGGGCGGGCGGAAATAGTTGCACTTTTGCAAGCATTTTAGATGGAAAAATGAATTCAATAAAAAAGGTTGCACTTATGCACTTTTGAAGGCTTCACAACCCTACGAACTAAACAGAGAGGGCCCCCGCCACATGCATGGCTTAAGGGATACCCTCTCTCTTTTTATTTCAACTCCAGCTCCAACTCCTCCAACGTATACCGGTTGTCCCACAAAAAAATCATGTCATACGCTATTGAGTCCTTCGAGACAAACCTTGCTGTAGCTGTAATAACGCCGCCTGTAATCGTTCCGAATCCCACAATCCATCCCATCAATGCAAACACTTGATCGACCATGTGCATTCACTCCTTTGAGGCGCGATGAACTCCTAATCTATCCATATGCCCGATGAATTTGAAACATGTGTGACATTTGAAAGCCTTCTCATCACGAGTATAGACATCGGAAATGTCGGGCTGGGAGAGTTGCATTTTAATCTTTTTATCCGATTGACACGTTCAGAAGAGGGATGGTAAGATCACCCTGTAAGGTTCGAATAGACAGCTTTTGGAAAATTAACAGGCACTTAATGTGCCGGGCTCATCAAACGAAATAGGGGGTTTCACTATGGATATTATGGTTATTGTCCTTAACACACATCATAAACGGACACGCGTCCAACCTAATTTCATAGATGGTAACCCGCTGGTTGGCCCGAGCGACTGCATACGCATGTTCGGCTGTTAGCACCCCTTCCCATACGTTAAGTTGTGAAGCGCGGGTTACGAAGTTCGTAACGAGCGCTTTTCTGTTTCTATAGATGGCATATCGCTGCGCGCGGTGTGTCTTTTTGCGTCTTTGGGTGTCTATGCGCCATTTGAGAGGAGTGACAAGATCGTATGTTTACTGTATTAAAGAAATTAGCTTGGTTTTTCAAAATGAACTGGAAACGCTACAGCCTCGCGATTGGGCTGCTGATCATCGTTGGCATCATTGATGTTTTACCGCCAAAGCTGATTGGTTACGCGATTGATGGCATACACATGGGTACCTTAACGGGAGCCAAATTGGGGCAATTACTCGCCTTTTGGGGCGCACTCATCGTCGTGAGTTATGGGCTGTCTTACATTTGGTTGTACCAGCTGTTCGGCGGAGCCTTCGTCCTTGAACGTGTGCTGCGCTCCCGATTCATGCGGCAGCTGCTGCGGATGACGCCTACCTTCTATGAGCGCAATCGCACGGGTGATCTGATGGCTAGAGCGACGAACGATTTGCAATCGGTATCGACTACCGCCGGGTTCGGGATTTTGACCTTCGTCGATTCGACGCTGTTTATGCTAACGATTCTGAGCATGATGGGTTTCTTCATTAGCTGGAAGCTGACGCTTGCCTCGATTTTACCACTGCCGATTATGGCTGTTGCGATTACGATTTTTGGCGGCCGCATCCATGAAAGGTTCATCCTCGCACAGGATGCTTTCGGTCAAATGAATGACCGCGTCCTGGAAACCATCGCAGGCGTTCGGGTCATCCGAGCATTCGTGCAGGAGAAGGCGAGCGAGCACAATTTTGCGACGATGACGGACGACGTTTATCGTAAAAATATCGCCGTAGCGGTAATTGATGCTCTTTTTGAACCAACGGTCAAAATTCTGGTCGGTATTTCCTACCTGATCGGACTTTGTTACGGAGGCTATCTCGTGTTCCACAGTGAGCTGACGCTCGGAGAGCTAGTGTCCTTCAATACCTTCCTGGGTATGTTGATCTGGCCGATGTTTGCGATCGGTGAGCTGATGAATATTATGCAGCGCGGGAATGCATCGCTAGATCGGGTCAATGAGACCCTTGGCTACAAGCCGGATGTCATAGAAGCTCAGAAAGCTGCGACGCAGCTACAACCAGATTCAATCACCTTTGACAATGTAACGTTCCGCTATCCGTCCTCATCCATTGATAATTTAGTTGGCATGACGTTTCGCTTAAAACGCGGACAGACGCTCGGTATTGTCGGCCGAACAGGCAGTGGCAAAACAACCCTGCTGAAACAGCTGCTTCGCGAGTATCCTGTCGGTCAAGGCGCGATCACGATCACGGATACGCCAATTGAACAGATCGCGATCGATACGCTGCATGGTTGGATCGGATATGTGCCGCAGGAGCCGATTCTATTCTCCAAAAGCGTGCGCGAAAACATTATGTTCGGCAAGGGGCAAGGCACCGAAGAAGAATTACATCGCGCGCTTGATCTAGCTGCGTTCCGCAAGGACGTCGAGTTCCTGCCGGAAGGTCTGCAGACACTCGTCGGGGAAAAAGGCGTCGCCTTATCCGGCGGTCAGAAGCAGCGCGTCTCCATCGCGCGGGCGTTGTACGTCGATCCGGAGATTCTCCTGCTCGACGACGCGCTCTCTGCGGTCGATGCGAAGACGGAGGCCGAGATCATCAGCGGTATCCGCACGGAACGCGCAGGCAAAACCACCCTAATCACCACGCACCGACTCTCTGCCGTGCAGCATGCCGATTGGATTGTCGTGCTCGATGAGGGTTATATCATTGAAGAAGGCACGCACGAGCAGCTTCTGGCCCTCGGCGGCTGGTATAAAGAGCAATATGACCGTCAACAGCTCGAGGAGCAGACGGTTGGGATGGAATAGATGATGGGGCACATCGAGCCCCCAACGATATGAGACAAAAGAAAAGTAGGTGAGACTCCTGATGACACAAACGCAACAAACGAAACAAACAAAACAAACAACATCAACGAAACAAACCGGAAAACGGTTGTTCCAATATGCGGCCAAATTCAAGCAAACCTTGCTCATCGCGCTGCTATTCTTATCTTTGGCTGTCGCTACTGAGCTGGCGGGACCTTTCATTGCCAAGCATATGATCGACACCCACATTCTCGGCATCGAGAAGCCGTGGTACGAAACACAGTCGGCAAAGAAGGGTGAGAAGGCTGTTGCTTTTGAGCAGACCTTCTATAAGCGGGGTGACAACTACGCAGAGGGTGAGCCGAAGGGCAAAGAGGTCCGTATCCTGCAAGTAGGCAGCAAGTTCGTGTGGCTGGATCAAGCGCTCCCCTGGGATGGCGTCCGCAAGCTGACGGATGATGGCAAGCTGCTGGTTACGCAAGGCACGGAGCAGGCGGAGTATGCCGTTCGGAAGCTGAGTGTGCAGGAGCTGTATAGCTTTTATCAACCACAATTTGCAGAGTTAATGAAGCTGGCGGGGTTCTATGTGATCTTGATTTTCGTGGGAGCCGTCTTTACCTACGGGCAGAGATATTTGCTGCAAGCGGCAGCGAATCGCATCATTCAGCGCATGCGCAGAGATGTGTTCGCGCAAATTCAGCGATTGCCGATTAATTATTTTGACAATCAACCTGCAGGCAAAGTCGTTTCACGCATCACCAACGACACGGAGTCGGTCCGAGATCTGTATGTGCAGGTGTTGGCGAACTTTTTTACAGGCACCATCTACATTCTAGGAATTATCGCGGCCATCTTCATTCTCGACGTTCGGCTGGCTCTCTTCACGCTGCCGATCATTCCGCTGCTCATTGCGTGGATTATCGTGTACCGCAAGTATGCGTCGACGATTAATCATGAAATTCGCGAACGGATTAGTAGCATCAACGGGATGATCAATGAAGCGATTCAAGGGATGACAATCATTCGAGCTTTTCGTCGGCAAAAGGAAACGACTGAGGAATTTGAGGTTTTGAATGAAGAGTACACGCACTATCAAAATAAACTGCTCAGCTTGAATTCCTTAACCTCTCATAACTTGATGAACGTGGTGCGGAACCTGTTCTTCTTCGGGTTGATCTGGTATGTGGGCGGCAGTTCGCTCAATGCGGTGATTACAGTTGGTGTGCTTTATGCCTTCGTCGATTACCTCAACCGGATGTTCCATCCGATGGTAGGTATCGTGAATCAGCTGCCGAATTTGGAGCGAGCGCTTGTGTCGGCTGACCGCGTGTTCGAGCTGCTAGATGAACAGGGAATCGACGTTGTTGCTGAAAAAGCAGACCGCTACAAAGGCCACGTGAGCTTTGAGCATGTTGGCTTCGCCTACAAAGAAGGGGAGGATGTGTTGAAAGACATCTCCTTCGAGGCCAAACAAGGGCAGACGGTTGCACTGGTGGGGCATACCGGATCGGGTAAAAGCTCGATCTTGAATCTGTTATTTCGCTTCTATGAGGTCAGCGAAGGCCGTATCACGGTCGATGGCCGTGATATTCGCGAGCTGTCGAAGCAGCAGCTTCGCCAGCACATGGGCATCGTGCTGCAGGATCCGTTCCTGTTCACGGGGACGATTGCGTCCAATGTCTCCTTGGACGATCCGTCCATCACCCGGGAACGGGTGGAGGCGGCGCTGCGCGAAGTTGGCGCAGCGGAGATGCTTGGGGCGCTGCCGCGCGGCCTCGATGAGCCTGTCATCGAGAAGGGCAGCACGCTGTCTGCTGGGCAGCGGCAGCTGATTTCATTCGCCCGGGCGCTGGCGTTCGACCCGGCGATCTTGATCCTCGATGAGGCGACGGCCTCCATCGACACGGAGACCGAGGCCATCATTCAGGCCGCGCTCGAAGTGCTTGCGAAGGGGCGGACCACCTTCATCATTGCTCATAGGCTGTCGACGATTCGCAGCGCCGACTTGATTCTTGTGCTCGACCACGGCGAGATCGTCGAGCGTGGCACGCATGAGGAGCTCATGGGGCTCCTCGGGCGGTACTACCAGATGTACCAGCTGCAAGCTGGACATCCGGAAATTGCCGCTGCTGCGGAGAGCGGCGAGTCGATTGGGCATAAGATCTAGGTCGCGAGTCGTAGACGAATCTCGACAAAAGGCTAACGACGCTGACTTTCCAATATGCTACAATAAAACAAATTGATGCTTATGGGAAGTGGAGGAGAATTTATGCGTTCAGATACGGTTCGTCTGCTTAATCTGCTGCAGCTATTATCAGAAGTAGCAATTGCAGTAGGGTATTTACTTGGGTTAATCCCATTCGTGTATGCATGGTCATGTGCTTGGGTCATTCCATTGGTGTTCGTGAATTTGGTGTTTGCCATCCTCACGGGCAATGGGACTACGCTGAAAACGATCATCAACATCGCATTGGCCTTTTTAAGTCTCATTCCTTTGCTCGGTTATGTATTCCGCTTTGGCGGCATCGTCGTGTCGGGCTTGAATATGAGAGACTTGTCCAAGAGAAGAAACAACTATTAGACGTAGTGAAAAAACGGATGGCGCCGAACTGGCGCGCATCCGTTTTTTTTCTTTAACAGGAAATATAGCTAATTTGTATGGTTGAGAAGGCGACTTTGGCAGTCTCCGCTTTAGCTCGCTCCCACGGCCTGTGTAATTCTAACGGACACCAGCGCCGCTATTTCGAAAAAAGCAAGCAGTTTTCTAGTGTAACGGACATCAGTGCCGTTATTTACTATTTGAGAGGCAATATAACGCCCGAAACACGAGGATAACGGCCGTGTTGTCCGATAGAATAGGCGAATCCAGTTAAATGACTGAATAACGTCATCTGTGTCCGTTAGACGAGGTGGCGTACAGGTGTGGTTCGGCGTTATTCGCTCCCCCGCTAATACGCCAACCCGACGCGGCAGCCGACATACGCGTCCTCCACCGCGACACGGTAGGTGAACGCCGCGGTGTCGCCCACGGAAATGGACGTGCCGCCGTCCGGCAAGAAATCGCGCTCCGCGCGGAACTGACCTTGCGCTTCGCCGTCGGGCAAATAGGTTGGACACACGACTGTCCAACCTAGGCCCGACGCAGCGAGCAGCGCCCACGCCTGGCGGTGCTCCTCGGCCGCGCGTGTCGACGAGCGCCGCGTGTCCGGCGCTTCAAAACGCAGCAGACCCGGATGCTCCCGGCTCTGCAAGATGCCGGCCGTGCCGACGGTAACCACGCGGCTCACGCCGGCAGCCTTCATCGCCGCGATGAGCAGCGGCGTCGCCTCGGTCAGCACGGTGCCGCCATCGGTGCCAAGGCAGCTCACGACGACGTCTACGCCTGTCATGGCGCCTGCGAGATCCTCTGCGGAACAAGCATTACCTTGCAGCAAAGTGAGCCGATCGGAATGCAGTGATATTTTATCCATACTCCGCACGATTGCCGTTACCTCATGACCATCCTGCAGGGCTTGAGCTAGAACGCGCTGACCCACACGGCCAGTTGCTCCTAATAGTAGAAAGTGCATCATCGTACTCCTTCGTATGTCATCTGTTCTCCTAGTATAACAAACTTGAACCGTCGCTTCGAATCCATCATAATAGAAGGTATTGAATCCAAGTGAATACGGAATTAGAAGGGAATTTCAGGGGCATGAGAATTAATAAGTTTATAAGTGAAACCGGCGTGTGCTCCAGACGTGAGGCGGACAAATGGGTCGAAGCTAGGCGTGTGACGATCAATGGTGAGATTGCGGGGCTCGGCAGCGTTGTAGGTCCTGGTGATGAAGTGAAGGTCGATGGGCGGGCAATTGGAGAGAAAAAAGAGCACGTCTACATCGCGCTTAACAAGCCTGTGGGTATTACCTCGACAACGGAGGCGCATATTCGTGGGAATATCGTGGATTTCGTGGGGCACTCGGAGCGGATTTTCCCAATTGGCAGATTGGACAAAGACTCAGAAGGTCTTATCCTACTGACGAATAACGGGGATATTGTTAACCAGATTCTTCGTGCAGAGAACAATCACGATAAAGAATACATCGTAACGGTGAATCGGCCGATTACGCAGATGTTTTTGCGGGGAATGGCTAGTGGGGTGCGGATTCTGGGCACGATGACGAAGCCTTGTGAAATCATTCAAGTCAACGAACGTGTATTTCGTATCATTCTCACACAGGGGCTGAACCGGCAAATTCGTAGGATGTGCGAAGCGTTCGGATATCGTGTAGTGCGTTTGCAGCGTGTGCGCATCATGCATATTCATTTGGGCTCTTTGAAAGTTGGGAAGTGGCGGGATTTGACGCAAGGAGAATTAAAGGATTTGATGCAAATGCTTAGCCAGGAGAAGTCGCAGACGAATCCATAACTGAACATGAATCGCATGAATAGACTTGAGCATTCCGTGTAGGATGCTCAGGTCTTTTTCTATGAAGTGCGAGAATGAATCAGAGAAAAATATTGGTATTTTTTTCTTGCGTAGTTGCAACCTTTTTCCAGAGCACACCGTCAAGTACTATATGGCAGTTGGACGCGTCCAAGCATGTGGGTCCACATGTCGTATGGAGATCTACTTGAGGAGGAAGATGACTTTGAAATTATTGAAACAAGCAGGCACAATGGTACTCGCTTCGACATTGTTGCTGACAGTTGCCCCGATGGGGGCATGGGCGGCGGAAAGTGTATCTGGTTCAGCTACGTCCGCGATGTCATCCCCTGCCTACCCAGGGCAAGCCGACGTCTCGGCGCAAGATGCCAAAATTACAAAAGAACAAGCGCTTGAGTATGCCAAAGCTTACATAACACTACCTACGGATTATATTCTCCAATCGATAAGTTTAAACGCTTTCTATGGCCAGAATGGACAGAATATCCCAACGTGGAACATTAGCTATTCGAAGAAAGTGAAAGATCGTTACTATGGCTCAGCTAATATCGCCATCAATGGTTTGGATGGAACACTCACGTCTTACAATATGAATGACAATGATCCTGAACATAAACCGTCGTATCCGCCTAAGGTGGATTTCCAGGCTGCGAAGGAGCTGGCTGCAGCATTTGTAGCCAAAGTAAATCCATCGAAGCAAAAGGAACTGCTGTACGATGACTCGGTAGAAAAATCTTTCCGTACCCCGCTTGACGGCAATTATCAATATAACATTCGCTATGATCGATCCGTTGGKGGAGTTCCTTTCTCCGGGAATGGACTTAATGTCAACGTCAATGGTGAGGGTCAGGTTACGAGCTATTGGTACAATTGGGACGATAAGGTGATTTTTGATAAGGTGAGCACACCGATTTCGAAAGAGAAGGCAGATCAGCTTTTCCGTGAGAAGATGGAGCTTGCCTTACAATATCAAATCCCGTATAACACGCAAGGGAAAAGAGTACCGATTATTTCCTACTTCATGAACAGTGTTGCTTTGGATGCGGCAACAGGCGAGGTTTGGCAACCATTTCCTAGCTTGAATGGTAACAATAAGCCATTAACAGATAAGCCACTGGGAACGAAACCGCCAGCTACCTTGAATTTGACGAAGGAAGAAGCCGTTAAGAAAGTGGCAACGACGTTTAACCTATCCGCTGAGTACAAGCTGCAAGAAGCTTCCTACAATGAATCGAAGAATGCTGAGACGGGTGAGACCTTATCGAGCTGGAACATGAGCTGGGCCAAGGCAACGTCGGATACAGCGGCTACTGGAAAAATTGGTGCAGGAAATAACGTTTGGGCTTCCGTGAACAGTAAAACTGGCGTTATTACTAATTTTAACTATTATGTTCCATATAGCAGTGAGAATGATAAGCCTATCGAAGGCAAAGTTTCATTAGATGATGCGATTGCGAAAAGCACGGAGTTTGTCAAAGCGCAGCTTCCTGCTTCTACGGATCAACTCGTGCTGAATGTTCAGAAAGAGTACTCTCAGGATATGCTGAAGCAAATGCGCACATGGGAAATTAGCTACAAACGCGTCATTGACGGCGTTGCTGTGGGGAATGAAGAGGTGCGGGTAAGCATTGACCGTGTAACTGGAGCCATCTCGAACTATTATGTATCTCTAAGTGATAATATCGCGTATCCTGCTCAAAAGCCTGAGGTTATTTCCATCGATAAGGCCAAGGCTCTGTGGCTGGCACAGTTCGACGTGAAGCTTGGCTACGTATTGGAGAGTAACGGATACACAGGCGCTATGCCAATCGAGAAATACCGTGTAATGGTAGCGGCAGGGGAGATACCTCCATCTGCGGTGACGGATGCCAAAGCGCAGCCAAAGGCGAAGCTTGTGTATTCCCTTGTTCCTAAAAATGTGAATCGCGATAACTTTATTCTGGATGCCGAATCGGGTCAATGGCGCAGTGCGCAAACTGGCGAGGTTATCTCGTTGGATAAAGTGATTGTAAGTGATATTGATAAGCACTGGGCACAAAATGAACTTCAACTGATGCTTGATTATCAAGCTTTGGATGTGAAGGACGGCAAAGTGAACCCTGACCAAACAATTAAGCGCGGTGAGTTGGTCAAAATGCTGGTCATCGCCATGAATGGCGGCAACGGCGGCATCTATTACGGAGCTGAGCGTGCTGCTTCTTTCGCGGATGTGGGCAATGGCTCTAAATATTTTGCCTATGTGGAAAATGCCGTTGATCGCGGGCTGCTTGATGTAGGGAAAGAGTTCAATCCGGAAGCTGCGATGAATCGTGAAGAAATGGCGCAATTGATCGTGAAAGCGCTGGGTTATCACAGCCTAACGAAATTTGACGGCGTATTTAACAAGGATTTCTTGGATGCTGGGAAAGTGTCTAACGTTGGCGATGCTGCAATTGTGTTAGGGCTGAAAATTATGACGCTCAGCGATGGCTACTTTGCCCCACAGAATGAAGTGACGAAAGCACAGGCTGCAAGCGCGTTCTATCGCTTCTTGCAAACGAGAGCCAAATTGCAAGATAAGCCGCGATACTACTATTAATCTTTCTAACGTGAATCGCATAAGTGAAACGACAAAAGACCTCTCAATGCAGTATTGAGAGGTCTTTATTCAGCCGTCTAGGCATTTGTATCAAGAGAGCTAATCTCTTTTGAAAAGAAAGTAGAACAACTGACGGTAATGTGCCTTCATATGCTCTTTCGTATAGGCTTTCTCGTTTTTAATGTGAAAATAGCCAATCGGTGACATCGAGCAAATGATCGTGTGGGCTGCAAAATCGGGCTCTGCTTGTGGCTCTTGCCCAGGGCCAAGGGATTCGAGAATAAGCTCCGACAATTTATCGCGTATGAAATGGTAAATAGGGGAGAGGAAGAAGTTGCTGCGGCCATCCTCGCAGTTGATATTAATCTTAGTTGACATGGCAACGATTAGCTCGGCTTTTTCCTCAATTTCATCAATCCATAACTCCAAAATGCCAGTCAGTCGATCAATGGGTGCGGCTTGGTTATGTTTATCGAGATACATCATAATGTCATTAATAAATTGCTTCCCATAATGTTGAAGAACATCGAAACAAAGGTCTCCTTTATCCGCATATCTGCGATAGAGGGTTGCTTGTCCAATGCCCGCTGTTTTGGCAATTTGATGCATGCTGACCGATTGAACGCCATAATCATGAAAGAGTTGTTTGGCGGTTTGGAGTATTAATTGGCGATTTTCCATGGCGTCCTTGCGTTCATGACGAATGGACATCTGTAACCACCTCTTTAGATGTGAATTTATTATGTTCGTATTGACAAAGAAACGAAATTTCTGTTAGCATCAGGAATGTAAGCGGACATTTGTCCGTTTACAACGAAAGTTATTGATGTTCGTGTATGTCTGCCACTATGTATTGTACAGGGTATACTATATACGGTCAACGATAGACAAAAAGAGAGAAATTAATCGGATGGAGGGATTACATGTCTTCACAAGCAACATCGAAAGAAACAGAAGCCCCGTTCTCAATGCGCAGCATTCTGGGGCCGCTGATCGCGATTGTCGTAGGTATTTTCATGGTTATTTTGGACGGAACAGCGGTTAACGTTGCACTTCCTAAGCTGCAAGAAGAATTCAATCTGTTGAACTTATCGCTCGTTCAGTGGACGGTCATTGGTTATGCCTTAGCACAAGCCGCGGTTATTCCATTGGCAGGTTGGTTATCGGATCGTTTCGGTGCCAAGAAAATTTTCCTGATTTCCGTAGGTCTCTTCACAATAGGCTCTGGTCTATGTGCGCTAGCGAACTCGGTTGAAATGTTGATTGCTTACCGTATCATTCAAGGACTAGGCGGCGGTGTTGTGGTGCCGATTGCAATGGCATTCATTTATCGTCTATCTCCTCCAGGTAAAGTAGGGGCTGTTATGGGGATGATGGGGATTCCGATTCTACTGGGTCCTGCTCTTGGTCCTGTTATTGCAGGTTGGTTAGTTGAGTATCACAGCTGGCAGTGGATTTTCCTTATCAATTTGCCTATTGGTGTCATTGGTATTATTTTAGGTATTCGTACATTGCCAAATATGCAGCGTCAAAGCGTTGCTTCTCTAGATTTGTTGGGTATGTTGTTAGGGCCTTTAGCTTTCGCGGCACTTGTTTATGGTGTTTCCAACGGTGGTATTGATCCAATTACGGGGAAATCCACATGGACAGATGCAGATACGCTGATCGGTTCTGGCGTTGGTGTCATTTCACTTATCCTATTCATAATTGTTGAATTGAAACAGAAGAATCCACTTTTGGAGCTTCGCGTATTCCGTTCAGGGAACTTCACGAAAGGGATTATCGTTCAATGGATTTCACAAATTGCCATGTTCGGTACGATGTTCCTTGTCCCTCTATTCTTACAACAAGCACATGGTTACAGCCCATTGAAAACAGGATTGATCATGCTTCCTCAAGCTTTGGCTTCCGGATTGTTCATGCCAATCGGGGGTAAGCTGTCCGACCGTTTCGGTTCTCGTCCGCTCGTTGTAGCGGGAATGGTACTAACAACGATTTCGGCATTCTTGCTTTCCAATATTTCCGGTGATTCCGGAGTGGGTACGGTTATGCTGCCGCTTACGCTTCTGGGAGCGGGTATGGGACTATTCATGATGCCGCTGAACAATCACTTGATTCAATCGGCACCACAGAATTTGGTTGGTCGTGTAACGTCTTTGACGAACGCGGCGCAGCAAGTTATGATGTCTTTCGCGATTGCGATCTTGATGACGATTTTCAGTACGAAATTTAAGGATTTGATGGTTGAGTCAGGCGCACAAAAGCCAGATGTAGGCTTATATGCTTCTGCATTCGGACATACGTTCCTCATTTTGCTGGGTATCGCTGTTGTTGGTGGGCTGCTTGGTTTGATGCTGCAGAAACCTAAGAAAATTGAAGGCGATTCAGAGAATACGGCTGAAATTCCGATGATGATTGGTCATTAATCCGTAAGTTTGGACGTATATAGGAGCCGCTCCTCAAGGTCAATTGACTAGGGGGGCGGCTTTTGTCTGTTACAACGAGGCGGCTGTACGGTGAATCAAATATAAGCGCTTTAGTGATGAAAAACATCACTAAAGCTGAGGAACCGCGTTGATTTAGAGTGAATCTCCCGAGATAGTGATGAAAAACATCACTAAAGCTGAGGAACTGCGTTGAATCTGGGTGAATCTCCCAAGTTAGTGATGAAATACATCACTAAAGCCACAGAAACGCGAAAACGTGTCTTCCATAGTGATGAAAAACATGCTTACAGATAGAGAAAAATACTCTCCTCTATATTTGCGTACAGAACGCACCACATATGTTACAATTGATGTTAAAACTTAAAAGAAGCTTCAACAAAGAAAGGGTGTTCGAGAAGATGGTTGTATCTGGTAAAGTGGGTTTGGAAGATATTATTAGAGCCAATCATGTGCTCAGCAAGGTGATTGAACCATCGCCGCTGCAACGCAATGAGCTGCTCTCTAGCCAGTATGAATGTAACGTTTATCTTAAACGTGAAGATATGCAAATCGTGCGTTCGTTCAAAATTCGTGGAGCTTACAATGTGATTCAGAGCTTAACGGAAGAGGAACGCGCAGCGGGGGTTGTGTGTGCAAGTGCAGGCAACCATGCACAAGGTGTAGCTTATTCCTGTAAGCAGCTAGGCATCGAGGGCAAGATCTTCATGCCGACTACGACACCGCGTCAGAAGATTTCGCAAGTGAAGCTGTTCGGAGGCTCATTCGTGGAAGTCATCCTCGTTGGCGATTCCTTTGACGATTCTTCGACCCAAGCCAAGGCGTACTGCCTGAAGGAGAATAAAGTCTTCATTCACCCGTTCGATGATGTGCGCACGATTGCGGGGCAAGGGACGGTAGGTCTGGAGATCATGAATCAGATGCCGGAAACACCGGATTTCATCTTTGCAACGATTGGTGGAGGTGGACTAGCTGCCGGAGTTGCGACCTATGTGGCAAGTGTTTCACCACGGACGCGCATTATTGGCGCAGAACCCGAAGGCGCGGCAAGCATGACGGAAGCACTGAAACAAGGCGCGGTCGTCAAACTGCCTTCCATTGAGAAGTTTGTTGACGGTGCAGCCGTAGCGCAAGTGGGTGAGATGACGTTTGACATTTGCAAAGAGAAGCTAGAGGATATCGTCATCATTCCTTCCGGCAAAGAGTGTACAACCATTCTGGAGCTCTACAATAGCAACGCAATTGTTATTGAGCCTGCAGGGGCGCTTCCAGTGGCAGCGCTGGATGCATACCGCGAACAAATTCGCGGAAAGAACGTTGTCTGTATCATTAGCGGTGGAAACAATGACATCGACCGGATGCAGCAAATCAAGGAGAGATCCCTTGTCTATGAAGGCTTGAAGCACTACTTCGTCTTGAATTTCCCCCAACGAGCAGGAGCTTTGCGTGAATTTTTGGAGGAAGTGCTAGGGCCTTCCGATGACATCACGCGTTTTGAGTATACGAAGAAGAATAATCGTGACGATGCACCCGCGCTGGTAGGGATCGAGCTTAAGAATAAAGACGATTACGCAGGGCTTATCGAGCGCCTTTCTCGTAAGGATTACGGCTATATTGAGATCAATAAAGATCCAAAACTATTTAATTTGCTAATCTAGGATTTGATAACACGTGAGTGTCATAAAATTAACATGGAGCAATCTAGATTTTATTAACCGCTGGTTGTATAATCAATAATCGGGGCTTAGAACCTATATTGTCGGCAAAAACAAAATGGACATGTTAACTTGTGTGACATGACGAATTACGTGAATCGTTGATAGATTTGCTTCTCTGTTTGGAATCAAAATGATACACTTAATTTGAAGTCAACTTACATAATTTAACTGAATTTGGTCAACCTACAGTGTGGGCTTCATAGTTTCAATTAAATGATGATACGATGGGGGTAAAATCGATGAAGAAGATTTTTTCTACAGTTCTGATGACTGTAACGGTTTCTGCATTAGTGATTTCCGGTTGTGCCAAAAAAGAAGAGACAGGTTCATCCGCATCACCAGCAGCAAGTGCAGTAGCTAGCGACAACACAGGCAAGGACTTCAAAATCGGCATGGTTACAGATATCGGTGGGGTTAACGACAAATCCTTTAACCAAAGCGCTTGGGAAGGCTTGACACTACTGAAGAAACAAACAAGCGCTAACGTGAAAAACCTTGAAAGTAAAAGCGATGCAGACTACACGCCTAACTTGAATCAATTCGTTAAAGATGGCTACAACCTGACTTGGGGTATTGGTTTCTTGATGGGTGACGCAGTTAAAACGGTAGCAACTCAAAACCCGAACGCAAAACTTGCGATCATTGATAACGTAGTAGAAGCTCCAAACGTAGAGTCCGTTACTTTCTCCGAGCAAGAAGGTTCCTACCTTGTTGGTGTGGTAGCAGGTCTTACAACAAAAACGAATAAAATCGGTTTCGTTGGTGGGATCGACATTCCGGTTATCAAACGTTTCGAAGCTGGTTTCGTAGCTGGCGTTAAAGCGGTAAAACCAGATGCTAAGATTCAAATCAACTACACAGGTGCTTTCGACAAGCCTGATCTTGGTAAAGCAGCAGCAGCAACGATCTATAACGATGGCGCTGATATCATTTTCCACGCAGCTGGATCCACGGGTAACGGTGTATTCAACGAAGCGAAAGATCGCGCGAAAAACGGTAAAAAAGTATGGGTTATCGGTGTAGATAAAGACCAATCCCTTGAGTTTGGCGACGAAGTTACACTAACGTCCATGTTGAAACGTGTTGACTCTGCGGTGCTTCGTGTATCCAAAGATGTGATTTCAGGTAAATTCCAAGGTGGCAAAGTTGTTACGTTGGGTCTGAAGGACGATGGTGTAGGCCTTCCTGAAACATCCAAGAAAAACGTTTCTGCTGACATCTTGAAAAAAGTTGACGAGTACAAAGCCAAAATTATTAGCGGCGAAATCAAAGTTCCTGAAAAACCATAAGCGTCGATCCGACGTTACTGGTAAGAACGATAGGTTTGCTTCTGTACAAACAAGGCTAGTTATACTAACTAGCCTTGTTCTTTAGTTTTAATGGAAAATGGGAAACAAATAATAAAAAATTGATCATTAGGGTGATCTTATGAGTGAAGCAGTCCCAGTTGTTGAACTTCGGAACATTACGAAACGATTTCCAGGCATAGTTGCTAATGATGCCATTAGCCTGAAGCTGCAAAAAGGCGAAATTCATGCCTTGCTTGGCGAGAATGGTGCAGGAAAATCAACACTGATGAACATTGTGTTCGGTTTATATCAGCCGGACGAAGGTAGTATTCATGTACAAGGCAATGAGGTTTTTATCGACAGTCCGAATCGAGCGATTGAGCTCGGCATCGGGATGGTGCATCAACATTTCAAGTTGGTACAACCATTTACAGTAACTGAAAATATCATTTTGGGGATGGAACCCAAACGTGGTATGAATGTGGATATTCGAACAGCACAAGATAAAGTGCGCAAGCTATCTGAGCAATATGGTTTACGTGTGGATCCAAAAGCCAAAATCGAAGATATTTCAGTCGGTATGCAGCAACGTGTCGAAATATTGAAAACGCTGTATCGCGGCGCCGATATTTTAATTTTTGATGAGCCTACAGCTGTACTAACGCCGCAAGAAATTAGTGAATTGATGGTCATTATGCGTAACCTTGTGAAAGAGGGCAAGTCCATTATTCTCATTACACATAAGCTGAAAGAAATTATGGAGATTGCCGATACAGTGACGATTATTCGTCGTGGTAAAGTGATTGATTCCTTGGCATGCGCCCAAGCGAATCCGCAAATTCTGGCCGAGAAGATGGTCGGACGTGATGTCTCCTTTAAAGTTACTAAAGAAGCAGTAAAGCTTGGTGAACCTGTTCTCCAAGTGCAAGATTTAATGGTGCGTAATCAACAAGGATTAGCTTCGCTTAAAGGGCTTAATTTTGAAGTGAAAGCTGGCGAAATTCTAGGTATCGCGGGTGTAGATGGCAACGGTCAAAGTGAACTGATCGAAGCATTGACGGGCTTGCGTACAGTGGATGAGGGTAAAGTGCTGCTCATGGGCAGTGACATAACGAATCAGACACCGCGTGAGATTTCGGAGGCAGGGCTGTCGCATATCCCTGAGGATCGGCATAAACACGGGCTTGTGCTTGATTTTACAATGAGTGAAAATATGGTGCTCGAAACGTATTTCCACCCTGCGTATAACAAAGGCGGCTTCTTGAACTATGACGCGATTGATAAGCATGCGGAGGCGTTGATTAAGCAGTTCGACGTGCGTACACCAAGTATTTACAACAAGGCACGCTCCTTGTCTGGCGGTAATCAGCAAAAGGCGATTATTGCAAGGGAAATATATAAGAATCCCAATCTGTTGATTGCGGCACAGCCGACGCGTGGTTTGGATGTTGGTGCGATTGAATTCGTTCATCGGATGCTGATTGAGCAGCGGAACAAAGGGAAAGCCGTTCTGTTGATTTCTTTTGAATTGGATGAAATTATGAATGTTTCCGATCGGATTGCTGTTATCTACGAAGGACAGATTGTGGGCGAAGTGATGCCGCAGGATACGAACGATCAGGAGATTGGTCTGCTGATGGCTGGCAGTAAGCGCACGGAGAAAGGAGCCCTTCATGAATAAAATTGTTCGCGTTTTTACAAGTGAATCAGCGGTCAATCCCCTTGTGGCGATTGTGCTGGGGCTGCTATTCGGAGCGCTTGTCATGCTGGCTGGCGGTTACAATCCTATTGCTGCGTATGGATCATTGTTCTCTCGGATTTTGGGCAGTCCGTACGATATCGGGGAGTCGATTCGGGCGATTACGCCACTTATTTTAACCGGATTATCTGTTGCCTTCGCTTTCCGTACTGGGTTGTTCAACATTGGTGCGGAAGGGCAGTTCGTGATGGGGATGACGGGGGCTACTTTTATTGGTGTCAAAATCCATGGTCTGCCATGGATCATTCATGCTCCCCTTGCGGTTATTGTCGGTGCGTTGGTTGGTGGTCTTTGGGGGGCTATTGCCGGTTATTTGAAGGCGAAGCGTGGAGTTAACGAAGTGATTACCACGATCATGTTGAACTGGATCTCCTTATTCCTGTCCAACTATATCGTGAACACGTTCTTACTTGAGCCGAAGCAGCAACGTTCGTATATGATTCAAGACTCGGCCTCACTCAGTATCGGCTGGTTGTCAGAAGCGATGAACCATGCGAGGCTCCACTGGGGGACCTTGATTGCCATTCTGGCAGCAGTCGTCTTCTACTTGATTCTTTGGAAAACGAAGCAAGGCTACGAACTGCGTGCCGTAGGGCATAATATCGATGCCGCTAAATATGCGGGCATGAACGTGAATAAGAACATCATCAAGGCAATGTTCATCTCCGGTGTGTTTGCTGGACTTGCTGGTGTATTCGAGGTTCTTGGTGTCTTCCATTATCAGGTCGTTGCTGCAGGCACACCAGGGTATGGGTTTGATGGTATCGCGGTATCCTTGCTCGGGGCCAACAATCCGATAGGCGTTGTGCTGGGCGCTGTCCTTTTCGGCGGCTTATCTTATGGTTCTGCGGGGATGAGCTTTGGTGCAGATGTACCACCAGAAATTATCCGTATTGTCATCGGATCGGTGATTTTCTTCGTCGCTACCCAAGGTATTGTCAAATGGGTATTGATCCCGTTCTACGGCAAACGCAAGAAAGAGAGGGCTTCGTAATATGGACCTGCTCAGTATGCTTAATGCGTTCTTCACGAAATTCAGTGAACTTATTAATACAACGCTGGTGTATTCCACAGCGCTAATCTTCGGGGCTTTAGGTGGGATTTACTCGGAGCGCTCCGGTATCGTCAATATCGGGATCGAGGGTCTGATGGTTTCCGGCGCATTCGCTTCCGCGGTTGGCGCTTACTACGCGGAAGAAGCAAACATGGGGATCTGGTCCCCGTGGATTGGACTCTTGTGCGCGCTGCTATTCGCTCTGATCTTCGCCTTGATTCACGCGGTTGCGACGATTTCGTTCAAAGCGAATCAAGTTATCAGTGGTGTGGTTATCAACTTCTTGGCAGCTGGCGTAACGTTGTATTTGGTGAAAGTATTGTTCAATGGTGCGGGTCAAACCGAAACGCTGAACGATGTATTCTCCAAATGGGAAATTCCGCTTCTCTCCAAGATTCCGTATATCGGCTATGCACTCTTTACTGCCTATCCGACGACGTATATTGCGTTAATCCTAGTCTTCGTGACATGGTATGTGTTGTTCAAAACACCATTCGGCCTGCGTCTGCGTGCCGTTGGTGAGCATCCGAGTGCCGCGGATACGGTTGGGATCAAAGTGAAGCGCGTACGTTATCTCGCTGTACTGATCAGCGGTCTGCTCGGCGGTCTCGGCGGGGCGACGATCACGCTAACGACAACGAGTGCGTTCTCGCATAACACGATCTCGGGTCAAGGCTTTATTGCAATGGCCGCGATGATTTTCGGCAAATGGCATCCATTTGGCGCACTGGGCGCCGCGGTATTCTTCGGGATGGCGCAAGCGCTAAACAATTTCATGCGGTTGTTCGATTTCTCCAAAGACATCCCGCAGGAATTCCTCTACATGCTGCCTTACGTACTGACAATCCTCGTATTGGCTGGGGCCGTGGGACGTGCGAAAGCACCGTCCGCACTGGGTGAGCCGTACGATCCGGGTAAGAGATAGCGTAAATGAAACATGCAAAGCCAGAGAGCAATCTCAAGGCAATGCATGTTTTTTTTGACATAAAAGAAATTTATATGTTTTGGGTTTGGGTAAGCGAAGCTTTCCCCTTCATCTATAATCAGACTTCACTTTATCTGATTTCGGCTTTCCCACCCGGCTAAATGGAAAACATACAGTTAATTATCGCAAATTCCTCCGAATTTCACGATTTGATGGAATTTATTATGTGGTTAAATCATTCGATTTCATCCGTATTCTCTTGAAATCTTGAAATTACATGGATAATTTCTAGTTAAATCACGGAAACACGAAATAGACGTGAACTTAGCTGTACAAAATACAGTTACTCTAGTGTTTGGTCCACGGCTGCCCGCATCCCTGCACGAGAGAGGAGCGCCAACGTGGTTGCCGTACAACCCTTTTCTTGTATTTCTCCATAAACAACGCTCCGTCCTTGAAGTACGGCGGATGCGTTTTTTTTGTGTAAAGATGTCGAAATTTGAAGGATAATTGTCGAAAAAAGGCGAATGACCTCATACCTAATTCTTTAATTTAAAATTTTATTTAGTAAGGAAGGACTCCATTATGCCTGTTATGAGAAATCTATTTCGTATGAAGTCGCTGAAAATGAAAATGACGTTACTGCTATTAGTGGTATCCATTATTCCACTTCTTATTTCTACGCTCATTTTAAGTTCCGAGTCCACTTCCACCATTGAATCAGAAACGATGCAGCATCAGAAACAAATGGCAGCATTTAATACGACCGAAATCAATTCCTGGTTAAATAGTAAAATTGCTTCTATACAATCCGTTGTTAAGACGCACCCTGAATTTATGGGTGGCGATGTGGGGCTGGTTATGCCTGTACTGAAGGTGATGGCGGAGAGCGATCCAGAAGTATATCGTTATGCTTATGTAGATGCGAAGGGTATGTCTATGGATACAGCAGGTGGCAAGGTCGACACCACCAAGTTTGAGAATTATAAAAAAGCCGCAGCAGAGAAGAAAGTGGCTGTTTCCGATATCATTAAGGAGGAAAGCACGGGCAAGAGCATCCTCATCATTGATGTCCCTCTGGTTGATAACGGCGGCGTCTTCCGTGGAATTGTACAGGCCTTCGTGAGTCCGGAGCAAATGCAGTCTATTATGAAAATGATTGTTTTTGGAGAGACGGGTTATGGGTATCTGCTTTCGCCAAGTGGGACGTACTTGGTACACCCCAAGAAAACAGGTCAGAAATTGGAGGAATCCTCCACGCCTGAGAAGCTAGATCTTTATAAAAAAACGGTGTTCGCCGAAAAGGAAGGCTATATAAAGTACAAGGAGCCAGACGGGACTGCGAAATCCGCTGCTTACAATACGATTGAAGTGACAGGCTGGAAGCTGCTCCTAACTGCTGAAGAATCAGAAGTATTCCAGAAAGTAGATCATATTAGGAATGTAAGTTACTTGATCGTCGTTATTTCTGCCTTACTTGTTGCTGCGTTAGCTATCGTTATATCTCGCATGGTCATTCGCCCCATCCTAACGATTTCCTCACTTATGCAGCAAGTTGGACAAGGTGATTTATCCAGTCGATTGAGCGAACGGGGGACTGACGAAATCGCCGTCATGCGCAGCAACATTAATGCTATGCTGAATGCTTTCTCCGCGATGATTACTAAAATATCGGATGCAGTTTCACATACGGCTGCTTCTTCGGAGCAGTTGACTGCGATCGCAAGCGAGTCAACGAGAGCATCCGACCACATTAAACAAGCTGTTCAAGGAGTTGTGCAAGGTTCTGAAGCGAACTACGAAGCCTCAGAGCAAGTAGCAACTGCGATGGGTGAGATGGCAGCAGGTGTTCAGAAAATTGCCGAGTCCTCTGCCAATGTTTCGGAAACAGCACAAAATGTTGTTCAGGAAGTTATTCGTGGGAATGCTGAGATCCAGCAGGCCATTACTCAAATGAACAGTGTTAGCCGATCTGTTATGCAGACAGCTGGAGTTATGCGGGATTTGGAGGAGAAGTCGGAACAAATACGGCAAATTGTCGGTGTTATTTCTGAGATTGCATCACAAACGAACCTGTTATCCTTAAATGCATCGATTGAAGCAGCAAGAGCAGGGGAACATGGTAGAGGCTTCGCAGTTGTGGCCAGCGAGGTGAAGAAGCTTGCTGAACAAACCAGTAAGGCGACGGTGGACATTACCACAATGATCGGGGAAACGATTCATGCAACGAAAGAGGCCTCTACTGCCATGCAAGGTGGTTTAGCCGAAGTCGAGAAGGGGTCCGCACTAGTGGAGACAGCAGGAGATGTCTTTCATTCCATTCATGGCTCCATACAGATGGTTAATGACCAGATCCAGGAAGTCTCGGCGGCAACTCAGCAGATTTCCGCTGGAACAGAGGAAGTTGCAGCATCTTCACAAGAAACAGTCCGTATCGTTAAGCAGGGATTAAATGAGTTACAATCCATTTCATCGTTAGCATCTGGGCAACTGCAGTCTATGGAGGAAATTACTTCATCGTCAGAGTCACTTAGCGAGCTAGCAGTGGAACTACAAGAGCAAATCAGCCAATTTCGGTTGAAATAACGGTAGAACATCTCTTCCTTTTGTCGGAAGAGGTGTTTTTTACGTAAAGAAGGTGCGTGCCATTAGTCCTTTTATACTATAGCCATAGGTGTTATGTTATAATCGGCAAAGAGGGGTGATTACAAATGAAAGCGATTACTTTGATGAAGTCGATGTGGACTTTTATCATCATCATTGCTTTATTAATAGCAGTTATTGGAACGAACTTCTATCAGATGTTTGCCCTGAAGGGGACTCTTGACCATGTCAAGACGAATTGGATGCCGAGTATTGCTAGAATTGTAGAGATGCAAGAGCTCATTACACAAGAAAGAGTTCTTTTGCATAAAATGTTGCTCGAAACGGATAAGAATGCCCTTCTTACCTTGATTACCTCTTATCAGGATGTCCGTCGACAGTTTGATGAGAAGTATCGAGGCTACGAGTCTTTCATCAACTCCGAGAGTGAAAAACAGATTTATATGGAAGTGTCGGATAAAACGATAGATTACTTGCAGAAGGGTCAGCTTATCATTGATGCCGTCCAATCTGGTGATTATATCATGGGGAAGACCTTGTTGGACAAGCTTGCACCGAAACGAGAGCAAGCCGATGCGAGCTTACATAAGTGGATTGATTACAATTTGATGGGAACCCAAAGGGATGTAGATCGGACCTCCAATCAGCGTGAGTTAGTACTTTGGATGGGGAGCATTTTCACGATTGTGGCGATTGCCATTGGGGCTGCTCTTGCCTTGCAGACGCGTTCTGTGAGAAGAAAAGGCGAACAGAAGTTGATGAAAGAGAAAGAGAAAGCCCGAAGCTATCTCGATCTCATTGATGTCATGATTGTCGTTTTGGACCGAGATGGCAGAATAGAGTTGCTGAACCGCAAGGGATACTCGGTGCTAGGTTATGAGGAAACTGATACTTTATGTAAGAATTGGTTTGAAGTTTGTGGGCCAGAGAATCTAGTAGAAATGCGGAAAGAGCGCTACCAAGAATTCATGGAAGGCGATGCTTTGTCGGACTATTTTGAATCGCTCATCGAAGATAAATTAGGTGAAGAGCGCCTATACGGGTGGAGCAATAACTTGATTTGGACAGAAACCGGAGAAGTGGGCGGCGTTATCTTTGCGGGTGTCGATATTACCGAACGTAAGCAGGCCGAAGAGACGCTGAATCAGTACAAAGATCACCTTGAAGTGTTGGTGGAGGAACGTACATCAGAGCTGGAAACCAAGAATTTGCTTCTTGCTGATGCCAAGGAATCCGCCGAATCTGCTAATCGGGCGAAAAGTGAATTTCTGGCGAATATGAGCCATGAAATCCGCACACCGATGAACGCCATCATTGGATTGAATTATTTGCTCCAGCAAACGGAACTCACGGAGCGGCAGAAGGATTACGTCGGGAAGACGGTGCTCTCGGCCAAAAGCTTGCTGACGATCATCAGTGATATTCTCGATTTCTCGAAAATTGAGGCGAAGAAGATTGTGCTGGAGCGTATCGATTTTGATTTGTATGAAATTATGAGCAATATATCAAATATCATCGGATTTTCGCTGTATGAGAAGGGGTTAAAGCTGCATTTCTCCATCCATCATGAGGTCCMTCAAGTCTTGAATGGTGATCCGTTCCGATTGAATCAAGTTTTACTTAATTTGGTGAATAACGCTTTAAAATTTACGGATGAAGGTGAAATCGCGATTGCGGTAAGTGTTTCTTCACAAGATGACAGTGGGGTTTCACTTCGATTTGAAGTAAGAGATACAGGCATTGGGATGACACCTGCGCAGCAAGCATTATTGTTCCACGGATTCACACAAGCCGATATGTCAACGACCCGCAAATACGGGGGAACAGGCCTTGGCCTAGTGATCAGTAAGAGTATCGTAGAGTTGATGCAAGGGGAGATTCACGTCGAGAGCGAGCTGGGGAGGGGGAGTTCTTTCATCTTCACAGTGAGGTTCGAAGTAGGCTCTGAGCACTTATTCAGTGCACCAGTAGCTTCCTATTTAAAATTTCTGCGAGTGCTCCTCATTTGCGATGACGAGGAAATGCGGCTTGTTCTGAAGAGTCAGCTGGAACAGTTCCAATTCATTGTTAATGCCGTAGATACCGCTCAAAGCGCCTTGGAACAAATTAGCACTAACGGTCGTTATGATCTGGTTATGATCGATTGGAGGCTTCAGGATGAGAAAGCACACACCTTGGCTGAGAAAATAAAACTGGAGTATGCGACACCCGTGCAAGTGATCGTACTGATCAGTTCGTATCATGAGTCGGAGCTTCAGCTGAAATTTCAGTCAGCATCTGTGAAAAAGCTGCTCTATTATCCAATGAGCCAGTCGCAGTTATATAACCAGATAACGAACTTGTTCCAAGAGCAGCTGCAGATGAAGATCGCATCGCCACAGGGTGAGAGTGAAACCAAGAAACTGCACATGCTCCGTAACACGGAGGTCTTGCTAGTGGAAGACAATGAAATTAATCAACAAGTTGCGCAGGCCATTCTTCAGGAGATGGACATTCATGTAGACGTGGCAGAGAATGGCATCGAAGCGTTGAAACGAGTTGCTACTAAGCGGTATGATGCCATTTTGATGGATTTGCAGATGCCGCTCATGGACGGCTTTGAGGCGACGAGAAATATAAGGGATTTCGATCAAGAGACACCGATTATCGCGATGACTGCTGATGCTATGCAGGGAGTCAAGGAGCAGGTCATGGAAGCTGGCATGGATGCGTATATCTCCAAGCCGTTTGAACCTATTCAGCTATTCAGCGTCTTACAGCGAACGATTCAGAGCTCGCGTGGGAGAGGGTATGCTGAAGTCGCAGCATCGAAGCAAATAGAGGCGCTGCCTGTCTTGAACGCGGCGGAGGCACTAGGGCGCCGTGGACAAAATGCGAACCTCTACGAGCGGATTTTGCACAAGTTTGCAGCGAATCACGCGAACGCCATAGATGAGATACGAGAGGCGATTAAGAACATAGACTATCCCGAAGCGCTGATGCTAGCTCATACGCTGAAAGGTGTGGCTTCCAACATCGGAGCAACGCCGCTCAGTCATACAGCTGATGAGCTTCAAACGGCGATCCATCAGGGTTCAGTCGGATTGCTGGAGGAGCTTTTGGAAACTGCCGAGGTAAGGCTGGAGCAGGTTAATCAGGCCATTATCGCGTATTTGGCAGCAAATGCTCAAGAGAAATAAATGACAAATGACCCGCAGGAGTGACATTTTTTTGGAAATGCCACTCTTGTCGGGTCATCATTGCGAGTTGAGGCTATTGGGATTAGTTATTTCTTCAAGGGTGTTTCCGTTTTGTGTTCAATTACTTGTGATACTTTTGGTTCAATAGCTTTTGACATTTGCTCAATGGAAGAATTGCTTTTAGGAGTATTACCATTGTTTTCACCTTGCATTTGTAAACCGGCTTGCGTTTGTGCAATGACATCAATCACTTGTTGCTTAGAGATTTGTTTAGCTGCTGCAATTTCTACAACAGATTTACCTTTAGCTAATTCTTCTTTTAATTCTGTTGCGCTAATTTGTAGTAAAGAAAGCAGGTTTGCATCATTTAAATAAGCATCAGCAAAATAATCAGGTTTACCATCTTTAGAGAATAAGCCTTCTACTTTCATAGTTGAAGCTGTTGTCTCGCCTCCTATCAGAGAAAGACTGATGGTATTACCTTGAACAAATACTTGATAGAACGGTGTTTTTGATCCCTTTTTAGAGTAATTCAACATCAACGTTTTTTGTTCTGGGTTCTCCATTTGCTCCATAGCAAACTCGTACTCTTCGATGTGGCCATACAGGCTAGTAATGAGATAATCTACCTTAGCCTTGATTTCCTGATCGTTTAAAGCAATGAGTGGCTTGTCCTTAGGCTCCCAATTCTCTTGATTCACATGTTCAATCTTACCTGTACTGCTGTTGGTATGTAGGATGAACTTTTTTCCAGTTCCACCTTTTTCCTGGAGTATGATGCTGGTTTGAACACCTTGAACTTGGCTAGCATCGATGATCTCGAACGATTTTGTTTCGGGAAAGGCGCTATACAGCTTCTCGAGTGTTGCATGGCCAACCTTATCTACTTTAACTTGTTCAGCAGTCATTGGTGTTCTAGTAAGCATTTCAATTAGGGTAGGGGCAGCGAATGCTGCGGTCGGAATCAAAAGTGCAGCAGCAACGATGCCACCAATTAGTCGTTTTTTCATGTTTATTTTGCTCCTTTTTGGTTGGAAATAGTCCGAATAGGATTGTTCTATTCGTTTAGAAATGGCCGGGGGACACGTTATTTTCTCTGCCTCATTGTGCAGATGTTCACGGATTTTGCCTTCAATAGTCATTGATCTGTTCCATCCTTTCCAGGGGGAGATTCCATATAGTTTTTCGAAGTGCCTGGAGAGCAGCATGATATCTGGACTTGACTGTACCTAGCGGTATATCAAGCAGAGTTGCAATTTCCTCAAGCGTATAGTCGTGAAAAAATCGAAAGATAATCACTGTCCGCTGTTTATCGGTCAGTATTCGCATGGATTGCGATATCATGTGATTCGTCTCATCCATCAAAGCAGTATGTTGATCCCAATGAGGCTCTTCCCGCGAGAAAGCACGGATGCGTTCGAAAATTCGGAATCTCCGCCACCTCTTGACCCGAAACCTCTGCACCTGACGAATGACCAAGCCGTGTAGCCAGAAGTGGAAAGGACGGTTCGTATCGTAGTTAGCAAGTGAGGTCCACATTTGCATATAGATCTCATTCATGACATCTTCTCGGTCCTGCTGATGATCCACCAGGAAGGAAACTGTCCGATAGATGTCTTGATAGGTGGCATCGTACATCGCATGAAACGCCTGTTGATCTCCATCTTTCATTTTTATAAGTAATTGGTACATGAATTCATTTTGCATTCGGAGGGCCCTCCTGAGTTAGCTTACACCCTATATTGTCTCTCAATCGGAAAAAGGTTCGGTTTTATTTTAATTTTTTTACCACAATAGAATGTATAAGTTTTCGGTTCCCGAAAACGTCTTTCTATTTGGCGTTAAAACCTTCATCGAAACGCGGTCGCTCATCTTTGAATGGCCTCGATAGAGGTTTTCTCATTTTCGGTCATTGTTTATAGATTTATTTCATCTCCCGATACAAGAAACAGCGGCAGCCATGGACGAGAAGCTGGAGTCCTAGGCTACCGCTGTTTTATTTTCATTTAGAAAAAAAGAATTCGGATCAGAGCAACTTGATCTGATTCCGATATTCGCTTGGCGAGACGCCATACCAGCGCCGAAACTGCTTGGAGAAGTACAGCGGGTCATAGAAGCCTACTGACGCAGCGATCTGCTCGATCGTGAGCTCTAGCCGTTCCCGCAGCAGTAGGCGTGCTTTGTCCACGCGCAGCTTGAGCAGGAACGTCACCGGCGTCACCTTGGTGTGCCTCTTGAACATGCGCGATAGATAAGCGCGATTATAGCCTAGGCTCTCCGCCATCATTTCAATCGTAATGGGCTCTGCATATTGCGTGGACAAGTAATGGATCGCCTGCTGCACGATGCGGTCGCTCTCGTCTTCCGTGACCAGTCCTGCTACCACAGGGGCAGACATGGCTTCGCAGTACTCGCCGAGCAACAAGCTGAGGTAGCCTGTCGCTTTGAGCTGTGCATTGGATTTCTTGGATTTGAGCGCGAGCTGGATCTGACGAAAAAGCACAGGCATATGCCGGTTGCGCGCGATATGGATGATGGGGTTCGCGGGCGTGAGGCCCGCCACACCAACGAGCTTTGCCGCTTGTACACCTGTAAAGGCGATCCAACAATAATGCCAAGGATCTAGCTCATCAGAAACGTAGCTGATCAGTTGTTCCGGCTCAATGACGAAGCTGTCGCCAGCGCCAATGGCATACTCTTCTCCATGTGAAGAGAATACGCCTCGGCCTGATAACACATAATGGATTAAGTAATAGTCATAGACCTTCGGTCCAAGACGATGTTCTGGCTTGGTCTGACTTTCCCCTGCGAATAATACCGTGAAATCACTCTCCCCAGCAGGAAGAGGGTTCGATACTACATAATAACTCTCAGGCTTTTGCATGACGTTTCCTCATCTCCGTTCAAAGACCATTCGTTCCCTTCACTGTATCATATATCTCACATAAAGAGGAAACTGCAAATCACATTTTTCCATGTGAAAATAACATGCCTCCATAGCCAATCCTTGGCGCATCTCTTATACTTAAGTTATAAACTTACACAAACAACATATCTAACAACAACCAAGCAAACATACCAATCATACAAAAGGCGGTGCCACACATGGCAGATTTGCAAGCTCTAAAAGTCACGTTTATTGAAATTTACGGAGAAACTGCTGCGAAAATATCAGCATTTCACGCTCCAGGTCGAGTGAATTTGATCGGCGAGCATACGGATTACAACGGCGGTTATGTATTCCCGGCAGCTTTGACGTTCGGAACGACCTTGATCATTCGTCCAAGACAAGATCGCGTGATCGGCTTCGCATCTACGAATTTGGCGCTTCGCAAACAAATTTCCATAGACGACTTGTCCTATCAAGAAGAGGATGATTGGATCAACTATCCGAAAGGCATCTTCGTTCACTTAGCGAAAGCAGGATTCCCAGTGACGCAAGGTTATGACCTTTTGTTCCACGGTGAAATTCCAAATGGTGCAGGACTCTCTTCCTCAGCTTCCATCGAGGTTGTTACAGCTTTTAGCTTACTAACATTAGAAAAGTACCCGATCGATACAGTCAAAATCGCGCTGCTCGCACAAGAAACAGAAAACCAATTCGTTGGCGTAAATTGCGGCATCATGGACCAATTCGCTGTAGCGAATGGCAAGAAAGACAACGCAATCCTCTTGATGTGCGATACGCTCGAGTATCGTCATGTTCCTTTTCAAAGCGGCAGCTATAAGCTTGTGATCGGCAACACAAACAAACGCAGAGGTCTCGTCGACTCCGCCTACAATGAGAGAAGAAGTCAATGCGAGCAGGCGGTTACTTACTTGCAAAAGCAATTCCCAGACATCACGTTGCTTGGTCAACTGAATCTAGAGCAGTTCAACGAATATAAACACTTGATCCCAGACGAAACGGTTCGCCGCAGAGCGGAGCATGTTGTGGAAGAGATTGATCGTGTTTTGAAATCCATCGAAGTACTTGAGAAGAATGACCTGGAGTCCTTCGGTAAGCTGATGATTGGTTCCCACGATTCCCTCCGTGACCTGTATGAAGTAACGGGCTTGGAGCTTGATACGATGGTTGCAGCGGCATTGAAGGTGCCGGGTGTGCTTGGGGCACGAATGACGGGCGCAGGCTTCGGTGGCTGTACGGTTTCCTTGGTGCATGAAGACAGTGTTCAGACGTTCATCGACCAAGTAGGCGCAGAGTATACGGGCATTACAGGGCTAACACCAAGCTTCTATGTTTGCGATATTGGCAACGGTGTAGAGCAACTTGAGGAGGCGTTGTAAAATGGCAATTCTAGTTACAGGTGGAGCAGGCTATATTGGATCGCATGCGGTAGCAGAGCTTCTGGCCAAAGGTGAAGAAGTCGTTATCGTCGATAACTTGCAGCAAGGTCATAAGGACGCAGTACTTGGCGGTAAACTATACGTTGGCGATCTACGTGACGGGGAATTTATGGATACGGTTTTTGCTGAAAATAATATCGATGCCATCATTCATTTTGCAGCGAATTCGCTCGTTGGTGAGAGTATGACCAATCCAGCGAAATATTACCACAATAACGTGTACGGAACGCTTTGTTTACTTGAAAAAATGACGCAATACGGCGTGAAACGCATCGTATTCTCATCGACGGCTGCGACATATGGCGAGCCTGAGAACATCCCGATCCTTGAAAGCGATCGTACCTTGCCAACGAATACGTACGGCGAAACGAAGCTGGCGATGGAAAAAATGATGAAATGGTTCGATATTGCGCATGGTATCAAATATGTTTCATTAAGGTATTTCAATGCAGCTGGCGCCCATGCAGGCGGCAAAATCGGTGAAGATCACAGCCCGGAAACGCATCTGATTCCGATTATTTTGCAGGTAGCGCTGGGTCAAAGAGCGCATATCTCGATTTTCGGCGAAGATTATGCAACAGAAGACGGTACTTGTGTACGTGACTACATCCACGTTAGCGATCTAGCGAGCGCACACGTGCTTGCGGTAGAGAAGCTGCGCGGCGGTGCGGACAGCAACATTTATAACCTTGGCAATGGCACAGGCTTCTCCGTGAAGCAAGTGATCGATATCGCGCGCAAGGTCACAGGTCATGCGATCCCTGCGGTAGTTGAGCCTCGTAGAGCCGGAGATCCGGCAACGCTAATCGCCTCCTCGGAGCGTGCAAGAGCCGAGCTTGGCTGGAAGCCAGCTTTGGATTCCTTGGAAGCGATCATTGAGAGCGCGTGGAACTGGCACCAGAAGCACCCGAAGGGGTACGCAGCTGAAGTGAACGTTTAACGTGAGGTTGAGGTTTTCACAAGAAAGGGAAGTGGCAATATGGAACGCACATTACAAACGCCGCAATCTGCAGCGTTAACCATAGAAAGACTCCTGCAGTTCGCTACCCAAAACKGGTTGATCGAACAGTTGGATGTGTATACATCGCGTAATGCTTTATTGGATTTATTCGGTCTTGCTGAGCCTTTCCAAGGCGAAGTGCCTGCAGAGAAATTGAGCAGTCCGGTTGGCTTGCTGGAAGAGCTGCTAGATGCAGCTTGGGAAGCAGGGCTACTGGAAGAGAACACGATGACGTACCGCGATTTGCTGGACGCACGCATTATGGGACTCATGATGCCCCGTCCTTCCGAGGTGGTAAGTGAATTCTGGAAGATCGCGAAAACTCAGAATGTGGAAGCGGCGACGGCTTATTTCTACAAGCAATCCATTGATTCCAACTATATTCGTATGGATCGTATTGCGAAGAATGCTTACTGGCTAGCTGAAACATCGTATGGGGATTTGGAAATTACGATTAACCTGTCTAAGCCGGAGAAGGATCCGAAGGAAATTGCGCTGCTCAAAATGCTGCCACAAAGCAGCTACCCTCTATGTCTACTCTGCGTAGACAATCTGGGTTATGCAGGTCGTGTGAATCACCCGGCTAGACAGAATCTGCGCGTCATCCCACTCGAGTTGGATAACGAGAAGTGGTACTTGCAGTATTCACCTTACGTGTACTACAACGAGCACAGCATTATCTTCCATGAGAAACATATTCCGATGAAAACAACGGCAAATACGTTCTACCGTTTGCTGGACTTCATCGAACAGTTCCCGCATTACTTCATCGGGTCAAATGCGGACCTGCCGATCGTTGGGGGGTCCATCTTGAATCACGATCATTTCCAAGGGGGACGTCACAAGTTTCCGATGGAAAAAGCTCCAAGTGAGAAAGCATTCTCACATGCAGACTTTGCAGGCGTGAAGGCCGCGATTGTGAAGTGGCCGATGTCGGTGCTGCGCCTAAGCGGGCACAACAAGCAACAGCTGTACAAGCTGGCGAGCAAGCTGCTCGACGACTGGCGTGCCTACAGTGATGCGGAAGCGGAAGTCCTCGCGTTCAGCGAGAAGGACGGACAGCGCGTGCCGCATAACACGATCACGCCGATCGCCCGCAACAACGCGCGCGGCGAGTACGAGCTTGATCTGGTGCTGCGGAACAATCGCACCAGCGCAGAGCATCCGGATGGGATTTTCCATCCGCATCAGCACTTACACCACATCAAGAAGGAGAACATCGGCTTGATTGAGGTTATGGGGCTGGCGGTGCTGCCAGGCCGCCTGCAAGAGGAGCTGGCGGCGATCGCCAAGCTGCTCACCGGCGAAGCCGAGCTCAGCCGCGAGACGCTCGCAGATGCTGGACATCCGCTGCATAAGCATGCGGATTGGATCGCGGAGCTGCTCGCGAAGCACGGCGCGTCGCTGACGGCCGACGCGGCGAATGCGGTGCTGCAGACCGAGGTCGGCAGCAAGTTCATGGACGTCCTGCTCGACGCAGGCGTCTTCAAGAGAGACGAAGCCGGGCAAGCGGCGTTCGGAAGGTTTTTGGCTGCGGTGGGCTTCGCGCAGCAGTAGGTTAAGGCGGAATCCCTGGTCAGTGGACCAGGGATTTTTTTGTGCGCGCGCCGCGAAGTGGTCGCGCGGGTCCGCTACATCTTTCCAGTTGTGCAGAAATAACTGGATAAACTACAGCTAATTTCGTGGGAAACACACGCAATTGGAGATTAGATGGAAAATGTACAGCTAATTTCCCTGAATTCTCACTTATGGCGCTATATGGGCGAAATTACATGTAGGAAATCCATCTAATCTGAAATTTCATGAGAAAAGAGAGAAATTAGATGGAGATTTTCCATCTAATTGGTTGCTGGCTACTCAATTACTCCCAACCTACCCCCACCAACAGACGCACCATACCCACCCCGCCACCATCGCACCAGAAACAAGCCAACTACTCCCTAAATTG
This sequence comes from Paenibacillus sp. 01T442, assembly GCF_056398345.1. Taxonomy (NCBI): domain Bacteria; kingdom Bacillati; phylum Bacillota; class Bacilli; order Caryophanales; family Paenibacillaceae; genus Paenibacillus; species Paenibacillus sp. 01T442. The sequence continues at coordinate 36,833 of NZ_JBFTPF010000012.1, read as the reverse complement.
CCAGCACCAACAGATGCACTATGCCCAACTCGCCACCCGCACCAGAAACAAGCCAACTACTCTCCAACCGCCCGCACCAACAGACGCGCTATACCCAACCTGGCACCTCGCACCATGAACAAGCCAATTACTCCCCAACCCACCCGCACCAACAACATCATCTCCAATCTTCCTCCATACCAGCCTCCTAATCATCCCAACTTCCTATCACCATACTCGCACACGTGTAAATGGAAAAAATCGTATTGACAGGACAAGCAACGCTACCTAAAATATTAATTAGCCGACTAACTAAAAAGGAGGGCGTTTGAATGTCTCGCCATCACCATAATCCAGAATCTCTAACCCATTTGATGTCACATTTGCTGAAAATGCACCGGCATACCATTGATCAAATTATTCATCTCTACGATGTGTATCCAGGGCAGCCGCCTCTATTACTGGCATTGTCCGTAGAGGACGGACTTAGCCATAGCGAGCTAGCCTCGCGCATTCATAATAAACGGGCGACATTAAGCGTCATGGTTGACCGCATGGAGAAAACCGGCCTCGTCGAACGCCGTCCTGATGAGAACGATCAACGGGTTACGCGTGTCTATCTGACCGAGAAGGGCAAGGAAGTTACCGTGCATGTTAAAGAAGCAATTCAGACGGCGGATGAGATGACTTTTGCGCATTTTTTACCTGAGGAAAAGCTGCTGTTTCGCCGCCTTCTGCTTCAAATGAAAGATAATCTCCGTCCCAAAGAGGAATAAATTAGTTAGCCGACAAACAAAAAGAGGGGACATCCTGTTATGTGGAAACTACGATCGTTCGTTAAACCGTATTGGTTCATAACGCTGCTCGCTCCCTTGCTGATGGTGATGGAGGTATGTATGGATTTATCGCAGCCTCGCCTCATGGCGACCATTGTGAATCACGGTGTTGCTGAGGGGAATCTGGCATTGATCTGGTCGACAGGCTTGCATATGTTAGGCGTCGCCCTCATTGGTCTAATAGGCGGAGTGGGCTGTACATTTTTCACAGTGAAAGTGGCCCAAAGCTTCGGTGCTGACCTGCGATTAAGCGTATTCGAGAAAGTCCAATCCTTGTCGTTTCGACAGTTGGATACATTCTCGACCGGTTCACTGATCACTCGTTTGACCAGCGATGTGATGCAGATGCTGAACATCCTGCAAATTTTACTACGTCAATTTACACGTGAAGCGTCACTGCTTATTGGCAGTTTGATCATGGCTGTGGTCATTTCACCACGACTTTCCTTGATCCTCCTAGCGGTTGTACCGATTCAATTTGTCATTTTATATCTATTAATGAAACGCTCTACACCGCTTTTTCGCCAGATGCAGACGAAGATCGATCGCGTAAACACGGTTATGCAAGAGAGCACGACGGGCATTCGTGTGATCAAAGCTTTTGTTCGCGCCGCCTTCGAGCGTACCCGCTTTGGCAATGCGAACACGGACCTGTTGAACGCTAGTCTTAGCTCCGCGCGAGCCTTGGCAACAAGCGGGCCGCTGATGACGTTGATTTTGAACATAAGTATCGTTGCCGTTCTTTGGTTTGGCGGTGCTCAAACGTGGAGCGGTTCGATGGCCATCGGTGACTTGGCCGCATTCATCATTTATATCAGCCAAGTGTTGTTTTCGCTTGTTTCCATTACGAATACGCTGATGAATATTTCCCGCGCGCAAGTTTCCGCTGAACGGATTCGAGAGGTGCTGGATACGAAGGTGGATCCGAATGAGCCTGCACAGGATCAAGAAAAATCAGAGCTACTTGAACCATACCTGCACCAATCGGCTACATCATCCACTGTGGTGGGCTGCGAGTTAGAATTTGAACGGGTTTCATTCGTGTATGAGACAGCTCCCGATCAGCCAGTTCTCAAGGATATTTCTTTCAAGGCACTGCCTGGTCAAACGATCGGCATTCTCGGGGCAACTGGCGCAGGTAAATCTACCCTGGTTAGCTTGATCCCGCGACTCTATGATACCTCCAGCGGACATATTCGCCTGAATGGCGTTGATGTGAAAGAGCTGCCTGTAGAGCAACTGCGTAGCCAGATCGGTATCGTGCTGCAGCAGTCTATTTTGTTTAGCGGGACGATTCGCGACAACATTCTTTTCGGCAAGCCAGGGGCATCGGAAGATGAGATGGTGGCAGTGGCTCAAGCAGCAGAGGCGGATAGCTTCATCTCCAAACTGCCTGAGGGCTATGAAGCCAAGTTGGGCCAACGAGGCGTGAACCTATCTGGTGGTCAAAAGCAGCGAATAGCGATAGCTCGGGCCTTGCTTTTGCGATCCCCATTACTTGTGCTGGATGATAGTACGAGTGCAATTGATTTGGGCACGGAGAAACGCATCCAGCGTTCTCTGCAAGCGTTGATGGCAGGCAGCACACGCATCATTATCGCACAGCGTGTCTCCTCCGTTTTGCAGGCCGATCAAATTCTTGTCCTAGATGAGGGGCGTATCGCTGCGAGAGGAACACACGAGGAACTGTTGGCGACAAGCCAGCTGTACCAAGATATTTACAACTCCCAGCAAGGGAAGGAGGCGGCACTGCATGGCTAACAAGCAAACGCGCAAACCACGCGCGAAAAACATCGGCGCAACCCTCCTTCGCATGTGGGGCTATCTGAGGCTTCAACGTACCGGGCTGCTCACCGTTGCGATTTTGACAGTTCTCGGCAGCGGTCTTGCCTTGCTCGGGCCATTTTTAATCGGCAGAGCGATTGACGACTACATCATACCGCGAGACCGGGATGGACTGCTGGGGCTCTGTCTCCTGCTGCTGGGCTGTTACGTAGTCAGCGGGGCCGCATCTTGGATCCAATCCTATCTGATTGCTGGGGTATCCCAGCGGACCGTGTGGCAAATGAGACAGGATCTTTTTCGCCACCTGCACAAGCTGCCCATTAGCTATTTTGACAAGACTTCACATGGGGAACTCATGAGCCGCACAACCAATGATGTCGATAACGTTGCGACTACGCTCAGTCAAAATTTAACGCAAATTATGACCAGCATCATTATGATTGTCGGGTCTTTGATCATGATGATTACTCTGAATATCTGGCTTACGTTCATCGCATTAATCACGGTTCCGATCGTGCTTTTCACAACCAAGCAAATCACGAAACATACCCAACGTTTGTTCAAAGAGCAGCAGCAGCGGCTCGGTGAGTTGAATGGCTTAATTGAGGAGACGATTTCTGGGCAAAAGGTTGTGAAAACCTTCCAACGCGAAGCCGCTGCCGTCGATCAACTCGCTGCAATCAATAAACAGCTTCGAGTCGCTGGTACTGGTGCGCAGCAGCTCTCGGGAATGATGGGGCCGAGCATGAATATGATCAATCATTTTAGCTTCATTTTACTGGCTGCTATCGGCGGTTGGATGGTGCTGAGGGGATGGACGATGGTTGGCGTGATTATCAGCTTTTTGAACTATTCGAAGCAATTCAGCCGTCCGATTAACGATCTAGCTAACCAGTATAATATGATTCAGTCGGGAATTGCGGGTGCGGAGCGAGTTTTTGAAGTGATGGATAATGAGACGGAGTACGAATCGAGTAAAGAGGGTGTCCAGCTAACAGATGTCAAGGGGGAAGTTGTGTTTCAAAACGTTTCCTTCAGCTACACGGACGAAGTGCCCACGTTGCATGAGGTTTCGTTTACTGCGGAGCCAGGCGATTTGATTGCTCTAGTTGGCCCTACGGGTGCAGGCAAGACCACAATTATCAATTTGCTAACTCGCTTCTACGATATAAATGAGGGCAGTATTACAATCGATGGGCTAGACATTCGTGAGATGGAAAAAGACAGCCTACGCAGCCAGCTAGGCCTCGTGCTGCAGGATGTCTACCTGTTCTCGGGGACGATCCGAGAAAATATCCGCTTCGGCCGCTTAGACGCGACGGACGAAGAAGTGGAAGCCGCCGCGCAGCTTGCGAACGCGGACGGGTTTATTCGCAAGCTGCCGAGCGGCTATGACGCCAAGTTGACCGCCGGAGGCGGCAACTTGAGTCAGGGCCAGCGGCAGCTGCTCACGATCGCGCGGGCGATTCTCGCCGACCCCGCGATTCTTGTGCTCGACGAGGCGACGAGCTCCGTCGACACGCGCACCGAGCAGCACATCCAGCAAGCGATGGGTGTGCTCATGAAGGGGCGAACGAGCTTCGTGATCGCCCACCGGCTCAGCACGATCCGCGAAGCGAGTGTCATTCTGGTCATCCACGGCGGCGAGATCGTGGAGCGCGGTACGCACGAAGAGCTGCTGGCGCTTCGTGGGCATTACTATGATTTGTATGCGAGCCAATTCAGCGAAACCAGTTCACTTTGACGGACGTGGAGTCCGGCAAGAAATAGAAAGGGGGTTCCCGTGGAGGGGAACTTCCTTTTTGCTTATCGTGAATCAGCCAGTTGCCACTCATTTGCAGGTGCTAGCACTATTCCTCGCCAGTCCCATCCAATCCCGCACCATTCCCCGTAGTCCCCCACCAATCCCCTTCGCACCCGTCCTCTCCACTCTCCACCCGCCAACTAACTGGATTTTCTCCATCTAATTCGGCTACATTTCCCTCGTTGCGTAGATTAACTGGATTTCCTACAGCTAATTCCAGCCATTTCCGTCGTCATGCCCTCATCAGTCAGAATTAGCTGTAGTTTTTCCATCTAAACTCAGAAATCGCCGAGATAAGCCATTTTTAGCTGTAGTTTTTACAGTTAATGCTCACCGTGAGGTGCTGAACGTCGCTTCCATCGGCCAGTCAATCAGTCTGTCACTGGTCCCCTTGAAGGTGCTAGCACCCGCCCTCGCTACTTTCCACCGCCATTCTCCACCCGCCAACTAACTGGATTTTCTCCATCTAATTCGGCTACATTTCCCTCGTTGCGTAGATTAACTGGATTTCCTACAGCTAATTCTAGCCATTTCAGCGGAAAAGCCCTTATCTGTCAGAATTAGCTGTAGTTTTTCCATCTAAACTTAGAAATCACCGAGATAAGCCATTTTTAGCTGTAGTTTTTACAGTTAATGCTCACCGAGAGTTGCCGAACGTTGCTTCCACCGGTCCGTCAAATACCCTCACCTGATTCCGGCCTGCCCGTTTGGCCTGATACAGGGCCATATCCGCATGCTTCAGAAGCATCTCCAAGCTGTCTCCGCGATGGCTTGCCTGCGTTAATCCGAAGCTCGCAGTTACGGCAATCGATCCGAAGCTGCCGCTCATCGGCTCCACTGCGAGCTGTGCACGAACCCGTTCAGCCAGAAAGACTGCCTCATCCAGCGAGCAAGCAGGAAATGCCATGACGAACTCCTCGCCGCCGTACCTAGCGATCAGCACGCTAGGCACGTCGGCCTCAAGTCGCTTCGCCACCTTCACCACGTGCTGAATCGCGAGATCGCCCACATCGTGACCGTAAGTATCATTGATGCTCTTGAAATGATCAATATCGAAGAGCAGGATGCACGTCGATTTCTCGCCATTCTGATCTCCTTCCAAAATCATCCTGCTCCGACGGAGAAACTCCGTCCGATTCAGCAGCTTCGTCAAGCCATCATAATAGGCTAACTGTTCCAATTGATCTTGGAGCAGTTTCTGCTCGGTGACGTCGATCAGCATCAGTAGGCTCCCGATCGGCTCCCCATTGCGTCCCCGTACAACAGAGGAACGGATCTGGTAAAAGAATTCCTTGCCATCGGCTGCACGCCAACTAAATTCTTCCTGCGCACCGTCTTGTGAACGCGCCACGGGAAACGGCGTACCCGACAACTGAATCCAAGCTTCATCGAGCGTTAGTCCAAGCATATCGGTTGTTAATCCTGGAAACATTGAGCTAAGGACACCGTTGAAGTCTACCAGCCGATCGGCGAAGTCCAAGACAATAGCGCCTTCCCGCATACTTTCAAAAATACGATCTTTCGCAATCGGAATAACCGTCAACATCCTTGTAGACACAATCGCCCAGATGTACATGGCAGAAGTTATACAAAGAATCATAGGTACGGGGTCAATGCCATACGGTGTTAGGCCCATCAGATAGACGAAAGCACCTGTCATTGGCATGAATTGTCCCATGATTAAGGTTACGAGCTGTAAACGGTAGACTTTTTTCGTTTGACGCCATCTGCGCAGAAGCAAGACGACCGCCGCAAGCATACATCCAAATATATAAGCCCCATGAACGATGTAATATTGTCCGATAACGATATCCGTAGTGGGGAATGGTATATTTTCGCGAAAATACATGTCTTTATAAAATAAATGATGATAATCATTCGTGATCACCATAACGAAGGTTATGGCAGGTATGACGAAGAGCGCCGCGATCTTACTACGAGTCAAGTTCAAGCCAACATACTGCATGACAATCAGTAAACCAATCGCAGGAGCGGCCCCGATGCCAATATATTCGAGAATCGTCCATCGTTTTACTTCGACTAACGTATCGCTGGCCATTTCAAAAGCATGAGCAAAAATATAAATAGCCTGTGTTGCTGTATAGATGACGAATGTATAGGCACCGGGGATTTCTTTGCGTTTGATATAGGCATACATGCACAGAAAGACTRTGAAAACTCCCGAGGTCGCGATAAGTGAAATGAACATGGTTAGTGTAGGATCCATGAGTTACACTCCAGTATTTGTAGGATTAGTAGATAAATTGTCGATTTAATGGTATCACATCCTTGCGTGGGGTCATAGGAAACTTATGGAAAATATGATTGGAAGGGAAGGGATACAAGAATGGAAAGGAGATACAAAATTTAGTAAACTAATAGCATCAAGTGTAGTGGTGAGAAATAGCTTGGAGGCGCTGAATATGGATAGCTTTAACGCACTAGTTGTGGAGCGAGCACAGGATCAGTTTTCTTGCAAAATAAAAGAACTACGCATGGCGGATTTACCCGCTGGGGAAGTGACCATCCGCGTCGCTTACTCCGGCATTAATTATAAAGATGCGATGGCTTGCAGCCCATCGGGGCGAGTCGTGCGCCAGTACCCTATGGTACCTGGCATCGATTTGGCGGGTACGGTCGTGGCCTCGTCAGATCCCCGCTATCGCGAGGGCGATGAGGTGCTCGTGACCAGCTACGAGCTGGGCACAGGGCATTTCGGCGGGTTCAGCGCGTATGCGCGCGTCCCCGCCGATTGGGTCGTGCCACTCCCGCTAGGACTGACTCATCGCGAAGCGATGATTCTCGGCACGGCGGGATTTACTGCAGCCCTGTCCATTCACCGAATGGAGCAGAATGGGCTGCGCAAGGAGCAGGGACCCGTGCTCGTGCGCGGGGCTACGGGTGGTGTGGGCAGCAGCAGCGTCTCGATGCTCGCCGCCCTCGGTTATGAAGTAGAGGCCAGCACAGGGAAGTCCGCTGACCATGCGTATTTGCTTGAGCTTGGTGCGACGCGGGTGCTGTCGCGGGAGGAGCTTTCACCTGCCGAGAGTAAGCCGATCAGCAAGGAGTATTGGGCTGGGGCGGTTGATCCTGTGGGAGGCTCGGCGCTAGCGCACGTGCTCAGCCGCATGAAATACGGCGCCTCCGTGGCGCTGAGCGGATTGACGGGCGGCGGGGATTTTGCGGCGACGGTGTATCCTTTTATCCTGCGAGGTGTGAATGTACTCGGAATTGATTCGGTCTATTGTCCGTCAGAAGTGAGAAAGACGCTCTGGGAGAGGATGGCAACGGAGCTGAAGCCACGGCTGCTCGAGCAGACGGTCTATAAGGAAGCCCGGTTGGATGAGGTTGCTGAGGCTGCGCAGCTGGTGTTAGAAGGAAAGGTCAGAGGCAGGGTGCTGGTTCGGCTGTAACGGTTTCGTTTTGAATTATGAGGTGGAGGAGTGTTGGAATCATGAAAATGCGGGTATCCGCTGTTCAATATCATTTGCATACGATAAGCAGCTTTGAAGAATTTGCCGCACAGGTGGAGCATTATGTGAAGGTGGCCCAGGAGTTTGAGGCGGATTTCGTGCTGTTCCCTGAGTTGTTCACCACACAGCTGATGTCCATTGGCGATGAGAACGGCAAGGCATTGCCGATAGAAGCACTCCCATCTTTTACAGAGGCCTATCGCGACTTATTTCAAGGACTTGCTCAGCAAACGGGCATGCATTTGATTGGCGGCACGCACATTACGGCAGAGGGAGACAAGCTGTTTAATACGGCTTTCTTGTTCTATCCAGATGGTCGTATTGGTGAGCAAAAGAAGCTGCATATTACTCCTACCGAAGTAAAGGAATGGGGAATGGGTGCGGGGGATTCGCTGCAGGTTTTTGATACGGACAAAGGACGAATTGCCATTCTCGTCTGTTACGATGTGGAATTTCCCGAAATCGTGCGGATGGCTAGAGCCCGTGGAGCAGATGTGCTGTTCGCTCCTTCGTGTACGGATGATCGACATGGCTTCCACCGAGTTCGATATACGTGTCATGCCCGGACGATTGAGAACCAAATCTATGTGGTGACGACGGGGACTGTGGGCGCTTTACCAACGGTTGATTTCATGAGAGCGAACTTCGGACAAGCCGCTGTCATTACGCCCAATGATGTGCCGTTCCCGCCTAAAGGTATTCTCGTTGAAGGGGAGATTAATGGCGATATGGTTGTGACCGCCGATCTTGACCTCTCACTGTTGGCAGTCGTTCGGGAGCGGGGTTCCGTCACTACCTGGCGTGACCGCCGAACCGACCTGTACACCGATTGGTCATAATGCCATGAGAAAACATCTCTATGTGTTCGATGGTGATATCCCCGTGGAAGCAGTCATTCGCACGTATGGCGTGGCAGATTTCGAGGCGTTGATTGCTGTTCAGCAGGCGAGTTTTCCACCTCCGTTTCCTTCTGAGCTCTGGTGGACGAAGGAGCAACTGTCAGAGCATGTGACTCGGTTTCCAGAGGGAGCGTTGTGCGTGGAAGTGGCGGGTCAGGTTGTGGGCTCGATTACGGGACTGCGTGTGGAAAGTGAGGATATGGCGGCTAGCACGGATCATAGCTGGTCAACAGTGACGGATAGCGGGTCTATCCGCACGCATCGTCCAGACGGGGACACACTCTACATTGTGGATGTATGCATTATGCCAGCGTATCGTAAGCTTGGTTTAGGCAAGTGGCTTATGCAGTCCATGTATGAGGTCGTCGTTCAGTTGGGGTTGGTACGGTTGCTGGGAGGCGGACGGATGCCGGGCTACCACAAAGTTGCGGAAGCGATGAGTGCAGACAGCTACGTGGCGGCCGTAATGGCGGGGACGATGAAGGACCCGGTGATCACTTTTTTGCTAAGATGCGGACGGACGCCAGTCGGCGTGGTTGCGGGGTATTTGGAAGATGAGGAATCGCTGAATAATGCGCTGTTGATGGAGTGGCGGAATCCTTTTACATATTACAAATAGGAGTGAGTTGACCTTATGGAATTCATACGCATAACGAGTATTGAGGATCCGTTGTTTCGATCGATGCACGATCTGATGAAAGAGGTATTCCCGCCGGAGGAAGTGCTGGATTATCCATTGTGGAAAGAGCCGTTAGAAGACCCGGGCATTCGCGTTTTTGTTGCGGTGCATGAAGGCAAAGTGGTCGGTACGACGGAATACCGCTATTACGAGGATTGGCAAGTGGCGATGACGGATTTCACCATTATTGGTGGGGCAGGGCTTGGGATCGGTCGGTTTCTAGCGAGAAAACGCTGGCAGGACCTTGAGCGACTTGCGGAAGAATCGGGAAAGCCTATGCTCGGGATGTTCGCTGAGATTTACGATCCATATCGGATCGAGGGGCATGCTTTTGGTGGCGTGAAGCCGATGGACCCTTACGTTCGACGTGAGGTGCTGTCTCATCTTGGCTACAAGCGAATTGATTTCTCCTACGTACACCCATCCTGGGAGAACAATGGGGAAGCTGTTGAGGAACTGGATCTATGTTTCCTGCCAACGGATGAAGATCAGGCGGAGATTAGTGCGGCGTTGGTGGCACAATTCTTGCGGCGGTATTATGCTGTGCTTACGAATAAGCCACATGCTTGGGAAGCGATGGTTGATGGTTTGGAAGGAAAAGAGAAGTTGGCGCTTCTGCCACTGTAAGGTGTGAGCTATATAAAAAGGAGTCCGAATGGACTCCTCTACTTCTTTCTAGGTTTAAAAGTCTACCAACCGAAGTCTAGCGTTTTCCCCGTCTCGGCTAGCGTCTTGATGTTGCTAAGAATCATCCACCAGCTGGCTTTAGTAGACTCAAAGCTCGGGTGGTCTGGCGTCCATTGATCGTTCACAAGCGTCAATTTCGTACAGTTTCCAACGGTTTCTAGGGTCATTGTCATGCGTGATTCAAACTCTGCATGGTTCTCCCGATAGGAAGGACCTGCATGCTCGGTACAGCTGAGTAATTTTTCGGGCTCATAAGCCAATATTTTGCCATATACATGCACCGTTTCATCGCCATCTTGACCAGGACCAATATAGGAATAATCCGAGCCAATTTCAAAAGTTGAATGCAGCACGCTGCCAAATAAAATTTGCCGAGTACCTTCTGGCGTGATGAGAATATCCCAAACTTGCTTCGTGCTTGCACCAATATAAAATTCATACTTTAGCTCCATAATCGCTCGCACTCCTTCGCTTCTGTGATCCTACCTATCATAATGCAGCAAGTATTCCCATGTATTGTAAAAACGCGACAAGGAGTGTTCGATATGACTACGAATCTGAATCCAAGTACGAATCTAGGGATGAAAGAGACTCCAACTACAAGCCCCTCTTTGCCTAGTCTGGGTATMATCAATTTTCAGCAAGGTGGGCACAAATTTCAGCTTTGTCGGTATGCACCGGCTGAGGATGTAGCCTTTTTCGTTCGGCATTACTGGGTTGTCAGATGGGACCTCGTGGGCAAAGCCCCCTACACACAGCATGTTATCCCAAATCCTTGCGTGAACCTTGTCGTGGAGCCAGAGCGCACGGCAATTTTCGGACCTGGCAAAGAGAAATATGGACATCACCTGGAAGGTCAGGGGAGTGTGTTCGGCGTGAAATTTAAGCCTGGTGGCTTTTACCCTTTTGTCCAAGAAAACGTATCTAGTATGTTAGACAATCCGCTGAGTATTAGGGATGTTTTTGACACCGACCCGCGTTCTTTGGAAGCTCAGGTGTTTAGCCATCGTGACGATGGGCGGAACATTAGTCTGGTTGAAAACATGATTCGTTCCAAGCTTCCTGCGCAGGATGAGCAGGTCCTACTAGTTAATCAGATCGTGGATCATGTGTACGGGCAACCCGACATTACCAAGGTTGATGCGATATGCGAACATTTTCAGATGAACATCCGTACGCTGCAGCGCCTCTTCGATCAATACGTCGGTGTCAGTCCGAAGTGGGTTATCAAAATCGCCCGCATCCAAAACGCAGCAGAAACCACTGACGGAAACGACACGCACAACTGGGCTAAGCTTTCGATGGATCTCGGTTATCACGATCAGTCTCATTTTATTAAGGATTTCAAGTCGATCCTGGGACAGACGCCGGAGGAGTATGTGTTAGGGAAGCGGGCAAAGTGATGGAAGGCGTGGTGGTGGGAGAGTGCTAGGAGGGGCCATCCAGGCATTCGCTGCACTCCCCACACCGCCACTTCGCGATTTCGCTGCTGCGAGTTTAGATCCTTGGCGCACCGAATCCACTAACTGGAAAACCCCCATCTAATTGGCGGGATTTTTGCCAGCATTCCCTAAGTGGGGCGAATTAGCGGGAGGAAATCCAGTTATTTCAATAAACGAGCCCTTTTCGGGGAAAATAACTGTATGAAATCCATCTAAAGCTACAGAACTGGTAAACGTGGAAGAGTCAAGTAACAGCAATCCATGCAATACGCCACCCAAGCTACTCTACTTAAAACAACCGTTACTCGCCCGACCTCCAAGTAGCTACCCTGCCACTCTAAGCTCCTCACCATACCCCTGCTACTTAGCACAACCGCTACACTCCCCCAATACATCTAGCTCTAACAACTGACATGCACTAGGCACCTACCTTAGTCGCACCTAGCCAACCTAGTCGCTCCATCGCTTCCTACATAGTCTGTTGCTTTGTGCTTTGTTGCTTTTTCCGAAGAAGCGGGCCAAGCAACACGACTCCCACGAACAGCAAACAGCCGCTCAAAGCATACACCGTCAACAAGGATGTTGAATCCTTCAAATAACCGGATAAAGCCATTCCTATCAGCATCATCCCCATGAAAATCGGCGTAATCGCTCCGCCAACTCGCCCCATGAACGGTCCCTCAGTGTTCCGCATAATCAGGGTTTGAATACCGACCTGGATGCATGGATAGAACAATCCACTTATGATCTGCAGGATCAGCGTCAACGATATGAGTGTGGAGGCTCCAACGCCAATCGTGCAGATGGCACTTACTAGTAAACCAATCGCGAGCAAAATCTGAGGTTTGACCTTCTTCGCAACACCCATAATGGCAGCTCCCCCGATAAGCATGGCGGCCCCATTGGCCATCATAAACCATTGGAGGGACTGTTTACTTAGTCCTAATTTCTCAATAGCAATGAATATCGCGAGTGGTTGAATTAAACCGGCGGCTAATCCAGTGACACCGAAAGTGAGGCTCAGCGTTCGTAGCGCACGGTTGGTTTGCACATACCGCAGACCGGCCGTTAGCTCTTTTAAGAAGCTACTGCTCCCCGCGGAGACTTCTTCTCTGTCGTCTTTCGGGAGGGAAGTAAGGACAAGCGATGAACCCAAGAACATCACACCTGTGAGGATGAGCGAAGCCTCAATGCCATATTTCAGATAGATGAATGTACCGACGGCAGGTCCCAAGACCATGAAGATAGCTACGAGGGATTGAGACATAGCCATGACACTTTGGAGCCCTTCCGCGGGTACATTCTTTTTGTAGAGCTTCATGGCAGAGGGTTGAGAGAACTGCGATAAACTCGCGGAAATAAACGTCCCCACCAGCAACGCGTACCAAGAACCAGAGAGTACAGCAAGCAGCACGATGAATACGGTAATGGCGGATATGAAATCACACCAAACCATGGTCAGCTTCGGACGCCAACGATCCGCGAACGTGCCGCCAATGAAGGCGAAGATGAAAATAGGCGCTGTCTCTACAACGGAAATCAAGGATACATACTGCGGATTATTATGGGTAATGTCCGAGATATAGAGGAGGATAGCGAAATTACGGATCCAAATACCGAGCTGCAAGAGCACGCGGGACAGGATAATGGTACGAACATAACGATTGGTTAACAAAGGTTTCAGTCCTTTCGATTAATAATTACTAAATTACTAATTTACTAAGTTAGTAAAATAACAACCAAATCATAGCTCACTCGACCGAAGGAAGTCAATATGGATTTTTGAATGGGAAATAAAAACGGCTGCCCTTGAGGGCAACCGTAAAGGTAGTACATCATTCATTTTCGATGAATTTTACGCACCGCGAACAGATAAACAATCGTGGGAACCGGGGCCTGAATAATGCCCCAAATGCCCCAGAACCAAGGGTGGCGAGCGCCACGCCTGAGGGAATCAATGTACAGCCATGTGCTTTGTACGAGTAAAATCAATGCGATACCGATCCATGCCCAAAGGGGCAGTTGATCGAATTTGGATTCAGTTGGTGTCATGAGAATCCACCTGCTTTCTTAGGATTAGCCAAGCTAACGGAACCAATATGGCCGCTGCTTGGATGGAGAGGAAGGCAACCGGCTTAGCCGTTACCGTGAGATAATACACATAAAACAAAAGCATCGCGCTGATCCATAGGATCACTAGATCGCGCAGCAGTCTGGATTTCCGCTTACTTTGCGCCGCGGCAATTTGCTGATCGAACCAAACGGCGCTCGGCGTTGGCACGTGGACTGCAGCCTCGAGCAGATCCAGCCCCTCGCGCAGCTGGCGAGAGGTCATTTCATCGGCAAGCTCCTCGCTTGTCTGTCCCTCGCCGCGCCCTCTTCGCTCCGGCTCTCCACCCTCTAGCGGTTCTTGCCGCTGCCGCTTGTGCAACTCATCATCCATCTACATCAGCTCCTTCCGTAGTTGTTTTAATGCATGGTGCACCCGAGATTTCACGGTGCCCTCCGCGATGCCGAGCATGCCGCCAATTTCTTCGTAGGTGTATCCGTAGTAATGCTTGAGAATGAGCGGAATGCGGCTCTCACGCGGCATATCAGCTAAGGCATCTAACACCTCCGGCCAAGCGTCATCCGTGTGATGTGCGGTCTGCCATTGCAATTGGCGTAAGGATTGCAGCTGCCCTTTCTCCTGCCACTTGCGCTCCCAAAGGCGGCGTCTGCTCTGATCGATCATCAACCGAGTGGCGATGGTGATTAACCAGGACGAGAACTTCGAAGTCCCGTTGTAGAGCTTTATTTTTTCGATACATCGGGCCATCGTTTCTTGCGTAAGGTCCTCAGCTAGAGAGGGATTCAGCGTGATTTTGACCAAATATTTATACACAAATGCATAATGCTGCTGCAGAAGCTGAGACAGAGCGGCGGTGTCGCCTAGCATGGCTTGACGAATGAATTCATTCTCTTCCAAGTGATTGAACACCCTCTCTGCCTGGTATCATAGATAGTACGAACAGCTACTACAAACCGTTCACAGCCTCACGAAAAAATATGTAGAATGATTTATTAGCTTACCACGGTAGCGCTCAGACATGTATAATGACAGCAGGTAAGTCCATGTGAATGAGATGACTAATGGAGGACAACATATGAAACAAGGCATATATGCAAGAGCGGGACTATCTCCTGATGAGTTGGAGGAAGTTCGAGCGCTATGGGAGCTATGTAATAAGCATGAAGGTATTGACATTAAATTAAACTGGGGCACTTTATCCAGCCGTCCTGCTGGTGTGACGAATGATTTTGTATATTATGTAAATGACCGGATTGTCGGTTTCCTTGCCATTTACAGCTTCTTATCTACCGAGGTGGAAATCAGCGGCATGGTGCATCCAGAGGCGCGGCGCCGAGGGATTTTCAACCAACTTGTTCAAAGGGCCATGGAAGTGTGCAGCCAAAGAGAGGTTCCTAAGCTTATTTTCATCAATGAGCGTGGCTCGGAAAGCGGAAAAGCTTTTTTGAGCAAGCTGGGCGCGGCGTACTCTTTTTCAGAGTATGTGATGGAGCTGAGAGAGCAGGTAATCCCACCCGCCTCCACGCAAACAGAGTTGAGCATTCGCTTGGCAGATCGTTCCGATACGGAATTGTTAGTTAAGCTGAATATGTCAGGCTTCGACATGACGGAAGCTGACACACGTGAGTATGTGATGCAAACCATTACGGGTGACAAGGAACGGACGTGGATTGCGGAGCTAGGTAAGAACAAAGAGCCGATTGGAAAGCTGGGTGCGATGGTGGAGCCGGGCGTTAGTGGATTTATTTATGGTTTTTGCGTGCTGCCTGGGATCAGGGGCAAGGGGTATGGTCGTCAGATTTTGAGTCAAACGATTACAGCGCTGAAAGAGCAAGATCAAGCGGAGCATATCAAGCTGGAAGTGTCCGTAGAGAATGAGAAAGCGCTCGGGCTCTATGAATCCTGTGGATTTGCAACGAAAAACGCGAATGACTATTACGTGCTCCTCCGCGCTTAAAAAAAGGATAGTACAGCAGATTCTGCTGTCTATCCTTTTTTTGCGATTTCAAGGGGGTTAAGTTCATTCCCGCCATGAGAACAGAGAGTGCTATGGCCCCACATCGCCAACCACCAGCTTGCCCTCTTTCGCCACCCAGCCGAGCCTAACTGGAAAACCTCCATCTATTTTCGCCAATTTAGCTCGATTTGGACGATTAGCTGGAAAATGTACAGTTAAAATCCCCAATATCAGCCATTTCAGCGAAATAGGCTCAAGTTAACTGGAGGAAATCCAGTTATTTTATCCTACGCGAGAAAAGTAGCAAAATTAGCTGTAGTTTATACACCTATCTATTAATGATAAATGAGTTCAGATGACGCACTAATAATAGTACCCGTATTCAGCCCCGCACAGATGTCCTTCATCGAGCCAGGCTTGTCGAAATTGAACACATGAATCGGTACATGGTAGTCCCGCGCTAGAATAAAGGCAGATTGATCCATCACCTTCAAATTGTGCTGAATCACATCGTTGTAATGGAGGGATTTGTACTGGAGCGCCTCCTGATGTTGCTTCGGATCTTTGTCGAAGACACCGTCCACGCCTTGTTTGGCCACGAGAATGGCATCGCAATTGACTTCGATCGCCCGCTGTACAGACGGATAATCCGTCGTAACGAAAGGCTGCCCATTTCCGCCGGCGAAAATGACGATGTACCCTTTTTCCAAGTGATGAATGGCTCGTAAACGAATGAAAGGCTCCGCCACAGATGCGATCGGTATGGCTGTCATAACACGTACCTCGGCCTCCGTCTTCGCTTTCAACACGCCGCGCAGCATCAAACTGTTGATGACTGTTGCGAGTGTGCCGATATTATCAGCCTCCGCTTTCTCGATGCCCCAGCTTTCGCCCATATTGCCGCGGAAAATATTACCTCCACCAATTACAAGACACACTTCAACGCCTAAATTCACGACGGTCATAATTTCATTGGCAATATGATCCAGCTGTGTAGGGTCAAATCCGAAGGAGTTGTCACCTGCGACAGCACCGCCACTAAGTTTAATGAGGACTCGCTTGTACCGTAAAGCCATTACCATATCCCCTCTTTCTGATGAKAACGCCTGTACGATAGTTTGTGTCTGACTAGGAAGTATAGTKCGGCAATCAACGGATGCTTACAAAAAAACACTAAAGCCTCAAATGCTCTAGTGTTTGCTGTGTCTGCTTCCTCATGTTAGATGTAATTGTATATGAATTAAGCGGGATTTTGCAATTTTTGCGGAACGCGCATGTGGACGATAAGTCCAATGATGACTAGGACCAGTAAGGAGCCAAGTGCGACTCGACTCGCTAAGTTGCCAGTAGAGGCCATAGCCCATGTGATGGAGCCATAGAGTAGAGGTCCGACAATGGAGGACACCTTCCCTGAGAAGGCGAATAGGCCGAAAAATTGACCGCGTTTTTCTTCCGGTGTTAGCTGCACGATCAATGTACGAGAGGTCACCCACATCGCACCCATTGAAACACCATACAAGCTGCCTGCTACCCAGAAGATGCTTTGGCTTGTTGCTAAGGAAGCGAGGGAGATGGCCACAATGAGGATGATAGCGACAATGGTTACGGCTTTCTTAGGTCCAATACTGCGTGTCACATAACCGAATAGGAAGGACCCGATCACGCTAGACACCGTGGATACAAGATAAAGTAGAATGAACTGCCCTGTCGAGAAGCCCATGACGGTATTCGCATAAATGGCCATAACGGCAATCGCTGTAGCAATGGCATCGTTGAAGAAGAAGTAGGCGATCATGAACGTGAAAGCTGCTTGGTACTTTCGAGCTTCCTTGAACGTCGTCCAAATCTCGCGATAACCGCTAAGCAGCGACTTATTGCTAGCCACTGGCTTTTGCCGCTTCTCTTTATACAAGAACATGATCGGCAGTGAAAAGATGAGGAACATGACCGCACTTGGGATGAATGTACTCTCGAAGTGATTATCGTGAACGAACAAGAAAGCAATAAGCCCCACGAGTGTACCTACATAACCGACGGCTACACCAAATCCGGAGATCAAAGGAATCTCGCGTTCATTGCCCAGATCAGAGATCATGGAGTCGTAGAACACTAAGCTGGAGTTATAGAAAAATTTGGCGACCATGAAAAATAAAATAACACCAAGGATGGATGTATTGAGGCCGAGCCATTCTTTATTTGTATCCCATACGGCCGATGCCCCCATCAAAAATGTTGCGATGATCGCGATCAGTGTGAAGGGGACGAGATAGGCTTTCTTTTTGCCCGTGCGATCGATCCAAACACCGAATAAGGGAGATAGGAGCACTAAGAAGAAGCTAGATAACGCATTGGAGTACGTGATGAACGTACTTGCAATCTGGTTCATTTCCTCGCTGCTGCCTAAGGTTTCTTTTAAATAAAAAGGGTAGAACACAGTTACGATATTGGAAGAAAAAATGGTATTTGCAAAATCGTACATCGCCCATGCGAAAATAGGCAGGGAGAAAAATAACGCCCAAACACTGCGGCCTTGCAATGGTTTGGAAGCGGGTTCAAGCTTTGCCATTCGGGCACACCCTTTCTCTTCACTTACCTCTATTTTTCTATTATATTGGCGATTCTGTAGGGAAATCCCTTTTCTTCACAATAATAATAAAATCTCCCCCACCTAAGTAGGTAGGAGAGTTCTGTAGGAGAGATCAATAAAAGGTTACTTGTCCGATGGAGGTCTAATGAGATCAACCTCGATCATGTCCTGATTCTCTTGCATTTTGAGCACGTTAATGCCGTTGCGTTCTAAGGTGGTGGAGAGGGTTTCTTTGTTTTGAGCTGGGAAAACGTAGGCTAGGCTGCTTTTATTGTCGAGCAGGCGTTTCGCCACCTGTACAAGTCGTTCCATTGTGAACGGCTTTTTGAGATATTTCTCAATCTCTTTCTCATGATAATCATGAGGCGGATCGAGCGCTGTTGAAACAATGACCGGCGTTTGTGCATGCACAGGATGCTTGTACAAGTCTGCGATGAAGTCCCAGCCCGTTTTCTCGCCTTCTAGATGGATGTCTACGATGAACAGAACAGGACCTTCACCCTCACAGCGACGCAATGCGATCATGCCTTCCTCAGCGGAACGCAGTTGGATGGAAGGTAGACTTAGCTTATTTAAAGCGACTTGAATTAATTTGGCCAAGTTATCATCATCTTCGAAAATAACGATTTTCCCGTCTAAGCCGGAAATTTCATATTGATCGAGTTCAATCCGGAACGTGGTGCCGTGTCCCATCTCGGACGTATAGGAGATGTGCCCGCCATGGCCCTCGACAATTTCTTTTACAATGGCGAGTCCGAGGCCAGTGCCGCCTATTTGACGGCGGTCGGAGTTGTCGACTCGGAAAAACTTCGAAAACATATGCTCATTCGCTTCCGATGGTATACCGAGACCGTAATCTTGAATAGCAATGGTAACTTTACCCTCATGTGTCAACAAGTGAATGTCGATATGATCCGCTGCCGGTGAGTATTTAATAGCATTGCTAATTAGGTTATCAAAGACTTGGCGAATACGGTCCACATCTGCCCGTACCCACAACTCAGGTTCTTGCTGATGAATGACGATCTGATGCAGCTGCTTATCCTGCCATTGCTCTGCGATTTCGGTGACGAGAGACTGCAAATGAATCGGTGCGAAGTTGTACGACTGACGACCGGACTCCATCCGTTGTAGATCTAAGAAGTCATTGATTAAATTCGACAGGCGCTGAGCTTCGTTATGAATGGTTTCCATGTAACGTTTCTGCTTCTCTTGCGGAAGGTCGCGATGCAGTAAAATTTCTATAAATCCAAGCACACTGGCCAGCGGAGTCCGCAGCTCATGTGAAACAATGGAGATGAATTCATTCTTCATTTCATCCACGCGCTCTTCTTCTGTACGGTCACGGAAAACGAAGAGGTAGCCCTGCTGCTCGGTGCCTTCGCTCACAACGGTAGCGTAGAGCTCCGCGTGTTGGAGCTGTTCGTCCTGCTGGAAACTGAAGCGCTGCGTCAAATGAGAAAGCGAACGATCTATCAAGGCCTCGATGGAAGCTGCTACCCCATGAAAACTAGGCGATTTGGCCCCAATCTCATAGCTGCAGCTAACAAGGTTCTGGCCGATCCGTTCATTTATCCCGAAATATTGATTCATCCGATGATTGGCAAAGAGAATCGTACCCTCTGAATCACACATCATCATACCCTCGTGGGCGGATTCTAGAATATTTTGAATAAGGTCATGCTGACCTTCTAATAGCAATTTCTCTGCCGTGAGTTGATCGTTCAGTAAGGCTAAGCTTTCTGCTTGCTGCAGTTTCTCATCATTGACTACCTGTGCATAGAACGCTAGTCCGAATTGACGAACTAAACCTTTGGTTAGTCGTTGATTATCTTCTTGATATTGCGAGCATTGGTAACTCGTCAGTAAGAGAAAACCAATGACTTCTTGTTTGTCATCCGTGAGCGGAATGTAATGATCGATAGCTCGTGTCATACCGTTATGGACACCTTGCTCATTGCCTGTCACATCACGGGTATGTGTGATCGAAACGCCCTCTTCGAATACACGTCTGGCTGGGCCGAAGAGCTCGCTGCGTGAAGCTTGAACGTGTCCCTTGGGATACCCGATAGAATGAATAACCTCGTAGGAACTCGCCCCGTTCTCTAATCGATTCTCGAGGACAACTAAGGCCGCATCCTGCGCAAGCGAATTTAATAAGGCAGGCAGCGTATGTTTCAAGAAATCAGTTAACTTCACATAACCAGTGAGCTTCTCTTGGTACGAGGAGATGAGTTCCAAATCTCGTTCGCGCTCAGACAACTTAGCCAACGTAATCTGCTGCTCCTCTTGCTGGGCAATAATTTCCTCGTTCTGGGATTCCAGACTCTCCGCCATATAGCGGTAAGTTTCCTCGCTCTTGCGCAGTTCCTTCTCCGCTTGGTAGGAGCGTAAGGAGATGATGATGGACATAGCTCCTGCAAGAAGAGCGATCAGGAAGCCGACAATGGTGATCAAACGGGAGGTTTGACCTGCTTGCTGAGAAGCCTCATAAGCTGAAGACGTAATCTGCCCAATATTTTTTTCGATACTCGTATGAATGACACGATAGCGATCCATTAGCGTTTTGCCGCCAGTAACACGGGCTTTCGCTTCTTCAATTTTACCTGCACGGAATAATTCTAAAGTCGTATCATAGTACTTTTGCAAATTGGTAATGGCTGGTATCGCCTGTGTATCAATAATGAGTTGTAKGGTTGGATATTGCTTCTCGTAGGTCGAAAGCGTGCTTAAATCCATGGCGACCTGTTCTCTTCCCGTGGTATAAGACTCAAGAAACTGTTCATTTCCACCACCTAGTTGGTAACCGCGGAGACCCGTCTCCTGATTGATTAAGCTGGCCAATAAACTATTGGCCGTCGTCAGAATCGGAAGTGCCTGATTCACGATCGCATTGTTTTCCCTCTCCATATTTCGAGAAGCCATATAGTTGGATACACTGACGAAAGCTAGTAAAACGACTATTAAAATAACATATAGCATGGAGATCCGCGATCTCGTGAAAGTCTTCATTCCAATCGGTCACCTAACTTCTAATAGAGTAAAAGATCACCTAGAAATTCGACAAACGTCAACAAATTCCTCTAAAAATCGTTTATGTCATGTTTTCTTCCATCATAGATTGCAGAAAAGGGAGATGTCGTTTAAAATATGAGTCAATAACGATGTGGATGTTAAGTCATATGACATAAAAATTTCCAAGAGGGAGGCGCACTGTGCAGGTGAAAAACATCAAGATTCCGCCGCGTCATGAAGTACGTCCTTATTTTCAACCGATTATCTCTTTGCAGAGTCAACGAATAATAGGGTATGAAACACTAGGTAGATGGGTTCGCGAGAGTGGTGTGGAGAGCTTAGGTCCCTTTTTTAAAGACCCTGATATTTCCGAGGACATGCAGCTTATGATTGATCGTCATTTAAGAGAGCAGGCCATTGAACGAATAGTTGCTGCATCGGACGAGAGTGAACTGTTTATTAACCTAAAGCCCTCTTGGATTTATAGAACTTACAAGCGAACAGGCATCTTACCAACGATTGAATTGTTAAAAAAATACAGGATTAATCCTTCACGGATCGTCATTGAAATCACCGAGGAGGAATTTACGGGCAAGCTCCAGGAGCTGACGTGGATTGTTGAATTATATCGTGAATTCGGATGTACGATCGCCATTGATGATGTCGGAAGCGGCTTTAGTAACTTCGACCGAATTGCGAGCTTGCAGCCGAAAATCTTGAAGATTGACTTGAATATTTTGAAAAAGAGTATCGTCCACGATGGGTATAAGGCAGTTATGCAGTCATTCTCCATTGTATCTGCTCAAATTGGAGCTTCCCTACTCGTTGAAGGCGTCGAAACGAAGCAGGAGCTGCGCAGTGCCTTGCAGGTTGGGGCTAGATATGTGCAAGGCTTTTTGTTCTCAAAAGCAGAGCCAGACCTGCAGCGTCCAGATGCCTACAAAGCTATGCTGGAAGAGGAAATTAAATCGTTCGGACAGGATGAATTTGGGCGATATCATCACCTGCTGAGTGTACATCAAAGGCTGGATGCGTTAATCAACGCCTCCGTTCACTTCTCGACTGCGGAGGAGGCTGATGCGGTAATTGAGCAAACCATCGGTAACGTTACGGACAATTGCATCCGTATGTATATTTGCCAGGGCGATGGCTATCAGATTTCCTCTAACTACACGCGTTCCGAAGACGGGTGGGGCAAAGACGAGAGCTACCGTCAAGCGAATTGGACGTGGCGGCCTTATTTCATCTCTAACATTCTGATGATGAATTTGCAAAAGCAAGGCATTCTCTCCCAAGCCTATACCGACTTGGACACCTCACGACAGATTCAGACTTACTCGTGTGCGATGGGAGAGGGTTATTATTTGTTTTTGGACTTATTGATTTGATGGAGGGGGAAATAACCAATAATCAAATACCGCTCCACATTTCGCGAATAGATGGAAAAGGTACAGCTAATTATATCGTTTAAGCTGTAATAAAACGTTTATATGGAAAATCTCCAGTTAATTTGGGGTAAGTGGTTCATCGGAATCGGGCAGATTAGATGTAGGTTTTACAGTTAAATGAGTTAATTAAGAGAATTGAATGAAAATAGCTGGAGTTTATACAGTTAACTCCTTGGATTAGCTTGTTGGTGGATGGGGTAGTGTGGAGGATGGAAGGGAAATAGTGAAGGGTGGGCGTAGTGGGAGGACGTGTAAGGAGAGTAGCTGAGATCGTGTAGTAGGTTGCTAGAGAGATAGAGTAGGATGGAACGACGGATACGCATGGAGCACAAAAGAGGTTATCCCAGGTGAAGCTTGGGATAACCTCTTTTGTGCTTAAGTATGAGGGCCAAGGTGTGTCCCCAAAAGCTACTCGCATAAATAGCGTTATGCCATAACGTTATTCGGCTATATTTCAAATTTTTCCAAGGTATAGGATGATAGCATAACGTTATCTATAACTCGAAATGAGCATGGTTCTAAACTCAAAAAAGAGGTAGCCAAGATGAACTACATCTCAGGCTACCTCTTTTAGCTACTACGCCTCAACCCACTCGCGGCGGAGCGAGAACAAATCGCGCAGCTCGTCGGTCGACAGCTCGGTGATCCAGTTCTCGCCGGAGCCCACGATCTGCTGGCTAAGGCCGAGCTTGCGCTCGATCATCTCGTCGATGCGCTCCTCCAGCGTGCCAAGCGTCACGAACTTGTGCACCTGCACGTGACGCGTCTGGCCGATCCGGAAGGCGCGATCCGTCGCCTGATTCTCGACGGCGGGGTTCCACCAGCGATCGTAGTGGAACACATGATTCGCCGCCGTCAGGTTGAGCCCGATGCCGCCGGCCTTCAGCGAAAGAATAAACACATTTCGCTGCTCGTCGACCGGCAGGTCATCGTTGTCTTGAAAGTGCGCGATCATTTCATCGCGCCCATTCTTGGATGTTCCGCCGTGCAGGAACAGCACTTTTTCGCCGAGCTCCTGCTGAAGCACATGCTGCAGCAGGTTGCCGGTCTCGACAAATTGCGTGAAGATCAAGCATTTGTCGCCCTCTTGACGCAGCTCCTGCACCATCTCGAGCAAGCGCTCCAGCTTGTTCGAGCGTCCGCTCCACGGGGCGCCGAGCCCTTCCTTGAGCAGCAAAGCAGGGTGGTTACACACCTGCTTGAGCTTCGTCAACGCAGCGAGGATGAGGCCACGCCGCTCCATCGCAGAAAGCTTATCCAGGCGATCGAACATATCCTGGATGTAATTCTCGTACAACGAGCCTTGCTCTGCTGTGAGCGAGATGAACGTTTTGGACTCGTTCTTCTCTGGCAGATCCAGCTGGATCGCCGGATCCTTCTTCTCACGCCGTAGTAAGAACGGGCGGATCAGCTTCTGGACTTTGCCGATTGTCGCCTCATCGCGCGTCTTCTCGATGGCATTCACATAGCGAGTCGTGAACTCGCGCACGGTGCCGAGGTAGCCAGGATTCGCGAAGTCGAAGATCGACCATAGCTCGGTCAGACGATTCTCGATCGGCGTTCCCGTCAAGGCAATGCGATGGAACCCATTCAAGCGGCGAATCGCCGTAGCTTGCTTGGTATAAGCGTTCTTGATATTTTGAGCTTCGTCCAAACAGATCGAGTTCCAAGCAATAGCGCCCAGCTCACTCTCATCCAAATGGGAAAGCGTGTAAGACGTTAAGACAAGATCGTATTTGCCAACGATTTTCTCTGCAAAAGCCGGACCTTTTAACCGTTGTGGTCCATAGTGTAGATGGACACGCAACGAGGGCGCAAATCGTTTCAGCTCCATCTGCCAGTTGCCTAGCACGGAGGTCGGACAAACGAGTAACGATGGTGTATCTGGCTGCTCGGTCTCTTTGACTGTGAGCAAGTACGTGATCCACTGGATCGTTTTCCCGAGACCCATGTCATCGGCTAAGCAGCCGCCAAGGCCGAATCTACGTAAGAACAACAGCCAGGAGATACCGTCCACTTGGTAGTGGCGAAGGGAGCCATGGAAGCTAGGCGGCGGCTCAATCGTCGGAATCGCCGAGGTCTGCGTCAGCTGTTCGATCATGTGGCGCAGCTGTTCGTTCAGCTCGACCTCCATGTCGAGGTAGCGCATCGCATCTGGATCATCCTCGGCAGGCAGCAAGCCGCCTGCGTCACCGGCAAAATGCAGCTCCAGCACATCGCGGAACGACAGCCCCTGCTTCTTGTGCACTTGCTTCATAATCTGCTCGACCTGCGCCATGAATTTAGGGTCGAGCTGAATCCAGTTGCCGCGAATCTGGATCAGCTTGCGCTTCTCCTCGAGCAATTGACGGAATTCCTCTTCCGTCAGCTCCAAATCCCCAACAGCCAGCTTCCAGTCGAACTGCATCAGCTGGGTCAGTCCGAACATCGTCTCCCGTCCAGAACCGACGGACGACTTGATCTTCGCGCGCAGCTTCGGCCGCATCTTGCGGATGCGATCCCACCACGCCGGCAGGAACACGCTCGTTCCTGCCTCAACAAGCCTCACGCTTCCCTCTGCGAGGAAGCGCCAAGCCTCTTCCTCCGTCACCGTCTGACGGAGGACGCCCTCACCTGCATCCAGCCACGGCAGGATGCGCACCCACTTCGCCGTGTCGCGCTCGACACGGGCAATCTCAGGCAGCCACGCCTCCGGCAGTGGCTGTTCCCCTGCGACCGGCTCGCCGACGGTCGTCACGGTGCGCAGCACCTCCGGCGCCAGCCGGTCCTGCAGCAGCACGCGCAGCTGCCAGCCTGCGCCGTGCGCGAGGTCCGGCTCGACGAGCTGCAGGCACGTGCGCATCGGCGTCCGGTCCTGACGCCAGCCAATGCTGACGAGCCAGTCCTCCTCGTCCAGCCACACCTCTGCGTTGACGTCGCCGCGCCGCATTAATGGATACGCTGCTTCGAGCTTGCGTAAATTGTCTTTCATGATCCCGTCGGCATCAACCCATTCCGGGATCAGGGCATGAATCCAGCGTGATATCGCTGGCGTCTCTAGCAATTGCAGCTCTTCCGGCAGCTGCAGCTTCCAGCCGATTTCGCCGGACTTCCATTTCTCGTAGTCCGGCATGAAGCGGCCAGTCGCAAGCGACTCGCGAATAGCAGGAGCCAGTGCAATGACATCAGCGGAAGAAGCATGCCACTTCAATTGTAAGTGCTGAACAGGCTGCGGTTCGCTGAAATAATCGAGCGCTTCAAGCGGCAGCAGTTCAATGCCTTCCCGATTCTGCCATTCACTCGGTTCCATGAAGGTGCCGAAGAAGGAGGCGCGATGCCAGGCGAATAGCATATGTTTTAAATCAAGTGCATCCCAAATACCGCCGTTTTCACGGGAACCCCATAGAAATAATGACCCGTTAGGTAAGGAACTAACGTGAACGGTCAGCGCGCTGGTTTCGATCATCGAATCCATTTTCCTTTCTTGAGCTCTTCTTGGAAAGCACGCAAACGCGAGAACTTATCCGCTAAGCGGTAAATATAGTGCTCCCAGCGGTCATCCTGGCCGATGTGTTTATAGATGCTATGCAGCTTCTTGAGCAGGCGGACTGCCGTCTTGTAAGAAGCCCTATTTTTCTCCAGAACAGCCCGTTCGGCTGCTTGATGATAGAGCGGAAGGAGCAGCGCGGAGTCGTGCTCTTCGATCGCTTTAAGCTCCATCCCGTATAAGTTCAAGGGGGAAATCCGATTCGCCAGTTGCAAATCGACCCATTGACGGTACCGTTTCGTTTGCAGCAAATACGCGGTGTAATAGTAGTAGGAACGTGGGAGTAAGGACTCCATCACCTGTACCCATTCGCTATCGTTTGCCAGATGCTTCGTCGTATCTAGCCAATATTGGCAGAACGTGCGGAAATCATCATGATTCGCATTCGTTATCGAAGGGAACAGCCAGCGCAACCAGACCAGCATGTGATCCCACTGTCCATCGCTCGCGAATTTATTTAAATAAAGGAAGAAATCCTTCGCATGCGGGTGAGCCAATTGCCCAAGACGTTCGAAGGCTTGCTCGGTATGCCCCTGCATAATATCAAAGTGAGCCCTAGCCGCAAGCAACGAATCCTTTTTCTTCGGAAGCAGTTCCTTCTTGGCCAAAAGACCGTCGAGACGTGTTACTTCCTCTTTCTGCGCGCTAGGTTGATCGGTCAGCTTCCACCAGATGAAACGATATACGAACAGCCAATCAACGGGACTGTCCTTGCCTTGCAGGGCGGATTCTCCGACCATTTTCATCGTGGATAACCATATCTTAGGCTCCGCCAGGAAAGAGCGGTTCACATCTATGCGGTCGACGAATTCGACAAGCTTATCTTCACAGTTTTTGGCGGAAATTTTGCACCCATTTTCATGGTAGTAGCTTAGGTAAGAGCTTTTCGTTTCTTGATAAAACTGTTCGATCTTCCGCATCATGAACAGTACAATGTGGAACATATAGAGTGCACGCGTCGTATCGCGCCAATTGGCTGCATAAGGCGGCAACGACTCCAAGGCGGACTCATAGAAGGTTTCTATGGAATGTTGATGCGAAATGGAGAAGCCGTGAAACTTGCCTTCAAAAAAACGATGCCAATCACTCGGCATACTCTCTTCCAAGGGCACGTTCGCCTGTGCGGCCGCTTTGCGTTCTTGTATAACGGAAGCTGCAGCACTTCGGGCTGGTTTCTTCCGTGTATGGATTTGCTGTTTTAGCTGCTGTAGGACAAGCTCTGCACGACCATAAGCGGCGTATAGGTTGAAAAACGTAGCACCGATATGCTGACAGAAGCCATCGAAAGAACAAGTGCAGGTACTTGCAGCGAAATTTTCTAAATGAACTTCTACCTTATGGACTTGTTTGCTTGTGACGGTGGCTAGAACACTAAGCCCTTTGAGATCAACCTCGGTCACGCGGCCTTTATGATAATACTCCCAGCCTTGCTCCAGACGGATGGCGTCAAAGTGCAGCGGGATTTGCTTGATGAGGTAGTTCATTCGATTTTTGGGAATTTGAAGTTTCAACATGTGATCGTTCCTACCCTCCGAGCGGCGCATTCCTTCTTCCATAGTAACAGATTTTTTCCGAAATTGCCCATTTCCACAGTTTATGCCAAAGGTGATATTTTTAATCCGTGCCGAAAGGGGTTAACCCTGCATTCTTACCTAGAATATGATAAAGTGAAGCTAGATGAAATGCTTCTTGAAGGGAGACTGCGCGAGTGGGTATTAAATTTGGTCGTGAATATAAGGACATTGTTACTGATTTTGTACGTGGGATCGAAATGGTGAATGGTTTCTATGAGCTGCTGGAGATGAATGCAGAAGACTGGCAGGAGCTGGACGAAAGTGAACAGGAAGAATGCCTGCGTACGCTGGCTGATGATATATTCTACGGACTAGGCAGTTCACCGGTGATGCAGGTTGGCGCAGGATCAGTTAAGCATGATGCGGGGAATCACGTGCTCAAGGTGCATGATGGCGAGAAGCTGGTTTCGGTCATTTATTTGGTTTAAAACAGGCAGAACTGTACGATAGAAAGGTGTAAAGAAGCTATGTTGGATGGCGCAAGAAAGGTTCTACAACAGGTTTACGGGTATCCGGAGTTCCGGGAAGGCCAGAAAAATATTATTACGAACCTTCTCGAAGGGAAAGATACGCTAGGAATTATGCCGACAGGCGGCGGGAAATCGATCTGCTATCAAGTGCCAGCCCTGCTGATGGAGGGAGTGACGTTAGTCATTTCCCCTCTTATCTCTTTGATGAAGGATCAGGTGGATGCGCTTGGCGCTCTTGGTGTTCCTGCCACGTTCATTAATAGTACGTTGGAAGCTAGAGAAGTGGAACAGCGCATGCAGGGGGCTATGCAGGGCAAATATAAGTTGCTTTATATTGCACCTGAGCGTCTAGAATCAGAGCGATTTCGTGCCAGGATGGCGGCGTTGAATCTGCCTTTGGTTGCGATTGATGAGGCACACTGTGTCTCGCAGTGGGGACATGATTTCCGTCCGAGTTACGTCTCGATTGCTCCGTTCATTCGTCAGCTGCCGAATCGGCCGATTGTGGCTGCTTTCACCGCAACGGCTACTGCTGAGGTCACAGCCGACATAGCGCGTTTGTTGGATCTGGATGCCGCAGGGATTTTCATCAATGGCTTTTCGCGTGACAATTTGGAGCTAACCATTCTTCGCGGAGAGAAGAAGCGGGATTACATACAGAACTATGTGAAGGAACATACGCATCAGCCCGGCATTATCTACGCTGCGACGCGTAAGGATGTTGAGGATTTGTACGAGACGTTGCGCAAAAAAGGCTTCGCCGCAGGCAAGTATCATGCTGGCATGTCTGATGATGAGCGCTCCTACATGCAGGAGGCGTTTCTCTACGATGATATTCGCGTGATGATCGCGACGAACGCTTTCGGGATGGGGATTGATAAATCCAACGTCCGGTACGTAATTCACTACAATATGCCGAAAAATATGGAAGCTTATTACCAGGAAGCCGGCCGTGCGGGGCGTGATGGTGAGCCAAGCGAGTGTATTCTGCTGTTCAGTGCGCAGGATATTATGACGCAGAAGTTCTTGATCGAGCAGAACCAGCTCTCGCCTKAGCGCAAAGCGAACGAGTATAAGAAGCTCCAAACGATGATCGACTACTGCTATTCGCCGCGCTGTTTGCGGAACGCTATTTTACATTATTTTGATGAGCAAAATATTAAAGACACCTGCGGGAACTGCAGTTCCTGCAAGGACGATCGCGATACCGTCGACATTACGGTCGAGGCGCAGAAGATTTTCTCCTGCATCCGCCGTATGAACGAGCGCTTCGGGATTTCGATGGTCGCTTCGGTTTTGAAGGGTTCCAAGGCGAAAAAGATCATGGACTATCGATTTGATCGCTTGCCGACTCATGGGATTATGAGCAATTTGCCCGAAAAAGAGATCGCTGAATTGATCAATGTGCTG
Organism: Paenibacillus sp. 01T442; assembly: GCF_056398345.1. Taxonomy (NCBI): domain Bacteria; kingdom Bacillati; phylum Bacillota; class Bacilli; order Caryophanales; family Paenibacillaceae; genus Paenibacillus; species Paenibacillus sp. 01T442. The sequence goes on along the minus strand of NZ_JBFTPF010000012.1, from coordinate 7,191 downwards.
ATTTCGGAAGGTTTCTTGCAACTGTCCGATGGTCAATACCCGGTTGTTCGTTTGATGCAGCCTGCTGCCGAAGTGCTTCAGGGCAAGCTGACCGTGAATCAAAAGGTGCGCAAGCAACCCGTACGCGCTGTCGCCGCGATGGACAATACGTTGTTCGAGCAGCTGCGATTGCTGCGTCGTGAAATGGCTGCGCGCGAGAAGGTGCCGCCTTATATTATTTTCGCCGACAGTACGCTGCGTGAGATGAGTGAGAGCTGTCCGACTACGGAAGCCGCGATGCTGCGCATCAAAGGGGTCGGTGAGGTGAAATACCGCAACTACGGGAAGCCGTTCTTGGAGTTGCTTCGGACGTATGCGGGAGAAAGTGATATGGGTGTAGTTGCCTATGATTACGAGTGAGGGAGTGGGACACGATCATCCTCACGAGAAGGTGCATCGACCCGATTGCTAACCCAGAATGGGCTTCAGCAATAGGCGTCGATTTCAGAGCCGGCTGTCTCCCCTTACAAAGGTGCGGTCACATACAATTCCAAATAAGGGTCTGCCATAACGCTATTTGTTCCACATACAGATTCTATGAGAAAATAGCATGATGAAATAGCGCAATTTCGATCAAAACGAGCGGCATACACTGTTAATATCAAAATAAGGCTATGGGATAACGTTATTATCCTGAATTCTCATCTATACTAGCGAATAAGGTGTTTTCATAAGGCTATTTTTGGGTTGCCATATTTAATAATAGATAAGCTGGCGGTAGAAGTATCGAGGAGTTKGTGAAGGTGAAGCTAGAGAKAGTAACTCTGGATGAGCGGTTGTCCATGTTGGGAACGTGGAGCCTTGAGGCTGAGGAGAGCAAGTGGATCGTGCGCAAGTATCGGTTCAAGGCTTTCTTACAGGGAATCGACTTCGTTAACGAGGTAGCTCGCATCTCGGAAGCAGTTAACCACCATCCCATGATCGCTATTGATTATAAAATGGTGACGCTGCGCCTGACCTCGTGGAGTGCTGGCGGTTTGACTGAGCTGGATTTCTCTACCGCTGCGAAGTTTGATCAGGCGTTTGTGGAGTTAACGCGCTAAGAGGATAGTCGGACCTGTGTAGACCATACAGTGGAAGTCAGCCGTACCGATTGGCGTCCACTTCTCATATGTATCCGTGATCGTGAAGCCAGCACGCTGGTAGGTGCGAATAGCTCGCTCGTTCCAGACGAGTACCTCGAGGTCGATTTCTTGTTCGGGGGCTCTTTGTTGGGCTTCGGCCACAAGGAGTTGAACGAATTGCGTGCCAAGTCCCCCACCGATTGTGCCACGGATTCCGCCGACATTAGCACCACCGCTGCCGCATAGATCAGGCCGAAGCCCTAGGCCTAGCCGGGTAACGCCAACGATCGGGAAATACTGTACGAATCCGGTTAGCGTACCGTTTATATCCACCACACCGCGATATTGTTCATCCCTTATTGGGGGATCAGCGAATTCGGATTGGTTGTCGAGCATTGTGGCCCAGGTTGGCCAGTTGTAAATGTCGTAGGGAGCCGGATAGCTCCACGTGCACAGTTCCTGACAATCCGATGCCGTTAGCGGGACCACGCGCCAAGGTAAAGTTAAGGTAATAGGTTCAGGCATATTGTGGCAACCTTTCTATAAGCAGTATTTGGCCATTGTTCTATTTTAGACTAACAAATCCCCTTATTCTAGCCGACGTCTGAAAGATACGGAACGACGTTCCGCAATTTTTTAACATTCAATGCTGAAGCGCCCATTTTCATTATATCAATAACAATAAGGAGGGCACCCGTGATGACACAAGTGACCATTCGTGAAGCTGTCATGTCCGATATCCCCCAGCTCAAAACTTTAATGCTCGCTTATATTGTGGATTTCTATCAGTACCGACAACCGGAGGATGAGAAGCTGAACGCTTTGATTCATGAATTGCTCGAACAGAAAATTGGCATTCAATTTGTTGCTGAAACGGAGGAGGGGGCGTTAGTCGGCTTTGCGACGTTATACTTCACATTCAGCACGCTGCGCGCCTCCAAAATTGCGGTGATGAACGATTTGTACGTTGTTGAAGCTGAGCGTGGACAGGGTGCGGCGGCAAAGCTTTTCGCTGCCTGCAAAGGGTACTCGGCCAGACACGGTTATGCAAATTTAACCTGGACAACGGCACCAGATAACTTACGCGCGCAAGCTTTTTACGATAAAATGGGTGGAGATCGAAGCAATTGGCAATCGTACTCCGCTAATCCCACAAGTGGGATGGGAGATTAACTGTAGGTAGGGGAAGGTGGCAGAAACCGTGGAAAATATCGTAAGTCAGTCGTGGTTGCTTGGGCAATTGGGGGATGCGAATATCGTCATCGCGGATTGTCGTTTTGCACTTGGTAAGCCTGAATCAGGCCGTGAACAGTATGAGCAGGATCATATTGAGGGTGCGGTGTATGTCGATTTGGAGAAGGACCTTTCCGGTGCCATTATGGCGCACGGCGGACGACATCCGCTTCCGGATCTTGGTGCATTCTCGATCCTCGTCGGCAGTCTCGGCATTGACGGCACGAAGACCGTCGTTGCTTACGACGATCAAGGCGGAGCTATGGCATCGCGCTTGTGGTGGATGCTGAAATTCCTCGGCCACTCCGAGGTATACGTATTGGATCAAGGGTACACCACGTGGAAATCCGCGGGGTACCCGGTCACGGCTGAAGTGCCAGCGGTATTCCCGCGGACCTTCTCACCGAAGGTGCACCGCTCCATGCTGGCGAGCATGGATGAAGTGAAAGACAAGCTCGGTCGCCCAGGCACCGTGCTGGTGGATTCGCGCGAGGAGCGCCGCTACCTCGGGTTGGAAGAGCCGATCGATGCGGTGGCTGGCCACATCCCGGGCGCGCGCAGCTTCTTCTGGAAAGGCGTTCTCGGCGAGAACGGTGCTTGGTTGTCAGCTGCGGAGCAAGAGCAGCACTTCGCCGCGCTGCGTGACGCTGATGAAATCATCGTCTACTGCGGTTCGGGCGTGACGGCGTGCCCGAACGTTCTGGGGCTTAGCGAAGCGGGCTTTGACAATGTGAAGCTCTACAGCGGAAGCTGGAGCGACTGGATTTCGTGGGCAGATAACCCGATTGCGACAGGTAAAGAGGAATAACGAAAAGACCGCGCGGGACGGAAGATTGGCGTACAGTGTGATATCACTGTACGCCTTTTTGCGATGCTTCGGGGGTCATGCGCGTAGATAATCATTCACAGGCGTATATTCCTATGAGACAATACGATGGAAACAAACTGCTTGCATATTCTTTGTGATGGGGGACATACTGTGAAGCTGGAAAGGCTCTTATCCATAACTATTCTGCTTCTGAACCGCCGTGTGGTGCAAGCCAAGGAACTCGCGGAGCGGTTCGAGGTGTCCATACGAACGATATATCGAGATATTGAAGTAATTAATGGGGCTGGCATCCCCATCGTCACCTATCAGGGAAACAATGGTGGCATTGGACTGATGGAAGGTTACCGCTTGGATCATAATGTACTTACCAACAATGAGCTTGCAGACATCGTTACAGCCCTCCGCAGCATCTCAACCTCATACGGCAACGAGCAACAACTGCGGTTATTAGAGAAAATCCATAGCGTTGTCCCGCCCGCATACTCCGAAGATTTCCAACATAAGACGAACAGCGTGTTGATTGACTACTCGCCTTGGGACGGCAATGAAAGGCTGCGACCGAAACTTCAGCTATTAAAGGAAGCCGTGGATAAGTGTCTGATTACTAGATTTACCTATTCCAATGCCGAAGGTGAAATATCATACCGTACGGTAGAGCCGTATATGCTCATCCTAAAAGGGAGACAATGGTACCTGCAAGCCTACTGCCTGGAGAAAGAGCAGTTTCGGCTGTTCAAGCTAATGAGAATGAAGGAGCTAGAGATAGTTCCAGGAAGCATTTTCATTCGCCGAGAGCTTCCGATGCAGGAACGTGACACAGGCCAAAACCCATGCGAGCCGTCCCAGGTGACAGAGATCGTCTTGCGTTTCCATGCTGACTCTCGTCATTTGGCGGAGGAGTGGTTTGGCATCGAAGGGCCTGTGCCAGATGAAGATGGCAGTTGGCTAGTAAGGAAGGCATACCCGGAAGATGATTGGTTGTATAGATTCATTCTCGGCTTGGGTCACCACGCGGAGGTACTTGAGCCACCCCATCTGCGGGATATTATTGCTAGTCGTGCAGAGCAAGTTGCGAAAATATATAGCAGAGATAAATCAACCTGACAGAAAGATGTCAGGTTTGTTGTTTTATACTAAACTCATTCCAATTAAAGGAGAATGATTAGTAATGAAACAAGACCAATCTGAATTGAAACACTCGCTGTCGGTAGATTCGGCTACCCGCAAACCAATTGAGCCTGCACGTATAGAGGAACTTCCCTCTTTCACGCTAGCCGGAATTAGCGCTATCACAACAAATGAAGCCGAATTCAGCGATAAAGGCAAAATCGGCAAGCTATTTGAACAATACTACTTACACGATATTGGCGGACAATTGGCCGCGTATGTTAAGCAACATGGTCATTATAGCTGTTATTTCAACTACGAACAGGGCGATGCCGGAAGGTATGAAGTAATGGTTGGCGTAAACGTTCGGGAAGAATTGCAGGATCAATATCCAGAATCTGTTTCGACGTTCACAGTTCCTGCTGCGAAATACGCCGTATTCGTTACAGAGCGGGGACCGATTATAGAGATGGTGCAGCGAGCTTGGGGCGATATTTGGCAATGGTCGCGACAATTCGGCAATGATCGAGCGTTCACAGGCGATTTTGAGTATTATGGACAGAATATCAATCCGAATGACGGGCAAGCTGAAATTTATATCGCTTTACGTCAATAGCCTGTTACCGTCATCAGAAAAAATATGATGCGAACAGATATTCCAGCTTGCAACGACAAAGCCTCCAAACCAACATAAGCTTGGATTTGGAGGCTTTATAATTATAAGGAAAGGGAGGATCAATATGAGTTCGATTGAAAACATTTCTCTCACTTACCATACCAGAAAGCAACTTCCAATGCAGGGCATATGATAATGGCACGTATTTTGCGGTTATTTAATGTCCAGGCATACCCTTATGCGACGCGGATTCGTAGCTGTAGTAGATTGCCGTTTGGCAGACTGCTACAGCTCTTTCTTTTACCACGAAGCTTCTGCCAGAGCTCTCTCAACGCACGACAATTTTTGTAAGATTTTGATCTATTTTGTCGCCCCAATATGCTAGAATAAGAGAATTAGATGGAATAATTAGGCAGAGGGGCTTATAGATGAGGAACAAGAGTGGGATTCTCGTGGTGGGTTGTCTTGGTTTCATTGGCATAATGGTGTTAATTGCGATCATTACAGCAGCAGTTGTATGGGGACAACGGGGGACGGCGATTGCACTAGATGAGAAGATCAAGTCGCAGCACGTCGCGAATAAGTCGAACTACGATAACATGTGGAAACGATTCAAAGAGATGGCGCAAGTCACCGACATGCAAGCTGATGATATCAAAAAGGTATATACCGACCTCATCGCGGGTCGTTACACGAATACACAAGCTCTTTTCCAAACGATCCAAGAGCAGAACCCGCAGATGAGCAGTACGTTGTATACGAAGCTGCAAAATGAAGTATCTTCGGCGCGAACCGAATTCGACCGGAATCAGAAGAAAATTGCCGATCAAGTCCGTGAGTATAATACGCATATTCGGAAGCATGTGCTGATGAATGCGATTTTCCATTTCGAAACGATGGACGCGGAGAAATTCATTATTACCTCAGACCGCACGAGTGATGCGTATCAGACAGGCAAAGATAACGAAGTGAAGCTGAGGTAGCAGATGGCGTATTGGACAGCGTTATTTCTCGTAATGATTGTTGGTTTTGCCATCGAACTTGTGACGGCCCGTAAATGGTGGCGGTACGTACTAATATCGCTACTCGCCGTAATCCTATTCGCAAGTGTGGTAGCCGGTGATTTCTATCTACGGACAGTGGATACGGAGGTCTGGTCTGGGCGTGTAACGGACTTAGAGCACATCGAAGAGTGGGACGAGTGGATCCCGGGTAAGGAAGAATGCTCGACTGATGACAATGGGCGCAAGAGGTGTACCCAAAGGCCTGGGCATTTCGAGCACCATAAGGAAATAAACAAGATTAAAACCTCGGACAACGGATGGTTTGAGGTCAATGAATCCATGGACGGAAGAACTACTTTCACCAATCGCTCCCCCAACTCGACATCAGAGTTGGCCAAATACTATCCACTTGGGACACCTTCGGCCTCCGTACACAGGTATGTGAATAAGGTGAGAAGCTCTTACAGCCTTTTTAAGCATAACGATATTGATCTAAAGGATTACCCCGGACTGCCTGGATACCCGAGCCACGTCTCGKAGGTGCTTCATGTCGATCGGATTGTGGGTGATGTGCCGAACAAGCCCAGAGCGTTGGCGGCGTTGCAAGCTTGGAATTCCGAGCTCAACAAAGCAGTGCCAGACCCCGATCAACCTGGAGAGACGAATTCGTGGAAGCAGGTGAATTTGATTTTTGTGAATATGGGGATGGATCTGCCGCAAGAATACGGCTATGCCCTCCAGGATAAATGGAAGAACGGCAACAAGAATGATTTCATTGTGAGTTTTAGCCCGGCTTCGGATGGCTCTATGAATTGGGTGCATGCTTTCTCATGGAGTGAAGTGGATATGCTCAAGCTTGAGGTGCAGGATTATATGACGGAGCAGGGGTATGGCAAGGATTTTGCGCCGATCGTGGATCATGTAGCTCAGATGGTGGCGGATCAATTCGTCAGAAAACAGTTTGCGGACTTTGACTATTTACAAATTGAAGTAAGTGATACGTCGATCTATATCATTTGGGGACTTGAGATGTCTCTGCTGGCATTTTACATGTACAGATGCATCAAATCCTTCCTTCATCGTCGACGGAAGATGACATTGTATTCATAAGTAAAAGCGTTCTTCCGCCGGAGGGTGAGAGAGAGCTTTTTTTTTTTTTTTTTTCTACGACTGACCAATTAACGCACAAGCCCTCGATTCAATATCTTTGAGGTATTGGATAGGGTTTCTTCTAAAGCGTTGACGCTTAATTCCTTCATGAAGACGCTCGTTCCACCTGTCACGTTCTTGAGCAAAAGT
>NZ_JBFTPF010000011.1:0-160661 GCF_056398345.1 Paenibacillus sp. 01T442 | reverse complement strand
CCCCAGAACCCCAGAACCCCAGAACCCCAGAACCCCAGAACCCCAGAACCCCAGAACCCCAGAACCCCAGAACCCCAGAACCCCAGAACCCCAGAACCCTTGAACACCAGAACACTTGAATACCTGAATACTTGAATACCTGAATACCTGAACTCCGTAAACTCCCAAATTCTTCTGCTCCAGCTCACCAACTTATCCGCTTACGGACATAGAGGACGCTATTTGGCTTAAATATGAACCTTAAAAACTCTAACGGTCACAGTGGATGCTATTCAGCAGAATTAGTTCTTTATTCGAGTTGAAATGGCACAATAACGACAATCATGTCCGTTAGATTAACAAACATCCTTTTTGTGTAGAAATAACGATCATCATGTCCGTTAGAGTTTGCAGGGGGAGCCTGACAACCAAATTAATAACCTTCTGCCAAGTCCACGACATTGATCATCTCTCCGCCATCCAGCATCGCACGTAAATTGTGATAGAAAATGGTGGAAACGCGATCCGTGTAATGCTCAGATGACCCAGCAATATGAGGGGTTAGGATGACATTCTTCATGCCCCACAGGGGGGAAGACGCAGGTAACGGCTCTTGCTCAAAAACATCTAACGCTGCGCCAGCAAGTTTGCCTTCCTGCATGGCTTGAATCAAAGCATGTTCGTCCAGCACATCACCGCGAGCTAAGTTAATGAAAAAGGCGCTCGGCTTCATAAGCGCTAGATGCTCTTTTTGCAAGAAGCCCCGTGTTTTCACTGTGCTTGGAAGCAGAACGACAATGAAATCGCTTTGTGATAGCAGCAGCTGAAGACCCTCTTCACCGTGAACGGTTGTATCGAGGGCAGCTTGTGGTGTCCCCGAACGATTCAGGCCGATGACCGACATATCGAACGCTTTGGCTTTGCGAGCAACAGCCTCACCGATGGCCCCAGCCCCGATTATCCCAATCGTTTTACCGTGCAATTCACCAAAGCGAACTTGATTGTCCCACACGTGCTGCTGCTGATTATCATGAAGTAAATTAGCTTTCCGAACCCATTGCAGCATGAGACTCAGCGCGAATTCACTCATTTGAATGGTGTGGACACCTCTAGCATTCGTGACAATCACTTGACGTTGATCTAGCTCCGCAAGAGGCAGTTTATCAACGCCTGCAGATAAGGTTTGCACCCACTTCAACTTCTGAGCTCGTCTGACGATGTCAGGGTGTAATCGACCTGCTGAGATGATCACATCAGCATCAGGGAGCAGATCGCCAGCATCCTTGGAAGAGGAAAACCAATGAAACTGGATGCGTTCTTTCAAGTCTTGAGGGACTTGCTCTTGCATTGAAGTTAGATTCATACCTGTTACAGCAACTATTTTCAGCATATCATCACATCCTTTTTAATTTTTGAAATGAATACTACCATGATAAATGAAATGGAAACCCAATGTAAACACGGACCGCAAGCAGAAATACCCCGAGAGCCTACATAGCTCTCGAGGTACTAACATAGTTGGCTATTAATAATTTACGTTAGCCGTGTAATTATTGTTGGCATTCCATAGTAAATACTCATTAACACCGTTTTCCTTCAAGGCTCGAATCTGCTCATCTAATTCATGCTTGCCGTATTTAATATAGCCTGGCACCCAAGAAGCAGTGAAGTCTTGTATCCAAGGGCGGATAACAGGTTTCCAGCCTTTCTTATCAATAGCTTCAAGCTTCTTATTGGTATCCTTTGAAGCACCATTAATTGTGGCATATGGTGCAGCATCAGGTACTTTGGAGCCAAACCAACCTGTGCTGTAATGACTTGGATAAATCATTGGAGCAATGACATCGACATTTTGTGAGATTTTCTCGAAATCTTGACCGATGCCTTCTGCTGCCGGAACAGACGCTGCATATCCGAAAATGTCAACAGAGACACGAACACCAAGTGGAGATAATTGCTCCCTCGCATATTTCACGAAGGAAGAGACCGCATCAATTCGTGAACGCTCATCTTTGGTATATTTGAGAATGTCTGCTCGTTTCTCGAAGCCTTCTGGGAAGCGAACGTAATCAAACTGAATTTCTTTGAAGCCTGCTTTGACAGCTTCTTTGGCAACAGCGATATTGTAGTCCCATACCTCTTTGCTGTACGGATTCACGAAGCTATCAGGAGGGTTTTTACCGTTCCCCCACAACGTGCCATCTGGATTAACGAAAGATAATTCAGGTTTCTTTTTAGCAAGAATCGTGTCTTTGAAGACAACAATACGAGCAATTGGATAAATGTTATGTTCTTGGAGTGTTGTCATGAGACCTGGCATATTGCCAATGATTTTCTGCGTGGTTCCCATTGCATCAAGCTCGGCATTCCMAGTCTCCCAAGTGATGTAGCCCCAGTCATCTTTCACATCGATAACCATCGCATTCAAATCGGTATCATCAAGTAATTTTACAAGCGTATTGAGTCGTGAACCGCCAGCACTGTGAGCAGTGGAGTAGATCCCTTTAACGACAGGAGCATCTTTCTGTGGATCTACCTTGTTGACAGGTGCGAGAGGATCCATAGCTTCCGAAGGTGTCGTAGGCGTGATGGGTTGAACGATAGCAACAGCGTTCTTCGCATCAAGCGAAGCTTGCACAAGCTGTTCAAAGCTTGCATCGGGGTTTGCGGCCGTAACATTACCCCAGATAAGGGCAAGTGAGGCGAGTAATATTTCCATGATGTATAAGTCCACTCCAATCCTTGTTTCTAGCTTTCATTATAAGCTAAGCGGGAAACTACGCACAGAGGAAATTTGTAGGCTTTTGTAGAAGCTTGTATGAGTCATTTGGCACATGAGGTACAGTCTTAAGTAGGATGGATGTAAACAAAAACACCTAGAAGCTTGGCCTCCAGGTGCTTGGACTTACTTATTCGATTCGCTGTTCGATACTTCAGGGTTAATTTCTTTCCGTGCAATCGTAGGTGGATCATCCGTTGTTGAGTTGCTGCCGTTTCCATTTGTTGCATCTTTGAACTCACGGAACATTTTGCCAAAACCTCGACCAAGCTCAGGCAGTTTATTAGGCCCAAATAAAAGCAGGGCAACAATCGCAATTAGAATGATGTGCCAAGGAGATAAAGCTCCCATTCCAGACACCTCCAGTAAAATTTATCTTAGCTATATTATATCATGGTCTTATCATAACCCATATAGCCTATTTATTACAATTTTAATAACAGCATGGGCAAAAGGCATGCAAAAAAAGACACCCTCAATGGTACAGGGTGTCCTTATGATGTTCCGAAATGCTAAATTGAATAATTTCCATGACATCTTCCGCTGCGAGTGCCTCTATACCGAACCGTAGGACGATCTCGGATTCCAACTCATTGCTGGTTAAAGAGGGATACAACTCGGGCGTTAATTTCATTACAATCCTGGATAATTTGACTGTCTCCACAAGCATCACCCTTCCAATCAGAAGATTAGAATAAGAACTACGCCTGAACCTACCATCGATGAAAACCAGAACTATATGAAATTATATTCATTATAACACAATTCAAAATGGAATAAAGGGGCAGTTGGCTTATTTATCACTTGGGCTTTCGGAATTCCCCTACAACACCGACCGTTTCCACAATATTCACGAACGCTTTCGGGTCAATCTCTTTAATAATTCGCTTTAATTCCACGAGTTCATATCGCGTCGTAACCGTCATCAACATATCATGCTGCTGCTTCGTATAGGCACCTTCCGTTTTAATAAGTGTTACCCCTCTCGGGATCATGAGCAGCTTATTAATAATGGCATCCTTATGCTTCGTTACAATGAACGCGGTTACTTTAATATGGCGGATATGTATCATATCAACAGTTTTCCCGCTAATGAATATTGCTAACATTGAAAATAATGCAAGGTCCCAATTATCTTTGAAATAGCCGAGAGCAACGATAACAATACCGTTCATCGAGGATAAAATGGTGCCAAGAGGGAAGTCGTATTTCCGAGTTAAAATCAGTCCGACAATGTCAAACCCGCCGCTGGATCCCCCGATACGGAGCGTGATTCCGCTGCCAATACCAATAAGTACACCCCCAAAAACAGCTCCTAACATGGAATCTTTGGCTACGAAGTTCATAGGAATAATTTGCATCATCCATGTAGTTAAGACGACAGAGGCAACGCTGATCATGATGAAACGTTTACCAATGGAGACAAGTCCCCAAATCATGAGTGGCATGTTAAACAATAAGTAAAGAAATCCGATATTATAATCTGTAAAATAACCAATAATCATGGCAATACCTGAAACACCACCGCTAAGCAGCTGATGGGGAATGAGAAACATATTGAAGCCGACCGCGACAAGCAGTGCGCCAACTAGAATGATTAGAACATCTAGCGCCTTTTTCAAAACAAATCACCTCTAAAATAGTATGCAGCATATTGCAAGTATAATTCATTCTTATAAAACTGCAATCATTATTTAGACGGTGGACAATTAACTCGAATTACATAAAAAAAGCTGTGTCCAAAAGATGGACAGCAGCTTGTGAGTAAAATTTATCGGCGCTTGAAKGAGCCGGTTTTCTTGGTGGTACTTGGCTTGCTTGTACTCGGTTTACTTGTTGATGGCTTCGTTACTTTATTAGGAGTTGAACCATCATTCTTACGCGCCGTTGAGGAGCTCCCAGAGCTTGGATTTGCTGCACCGCTCGTGAATCCTCCCGTTCGATCTGACGTAGTAGGCTTCGTCTCCTTGGTGGAACCTGTAGTCGGTGTTGTTGCTTTGTAATTCGGCGTCTTCGTGTAGCCGCGGTAGTCATAAGAAGAGCCTCTATTGTTATTCCAGCCGCCACCGAATATAGATTGAAGCAGCGAGGCGGTTAAATAGCCTTGTAGGAAGGAGGAGTCATAATGGCTCTTGGCATATTCAATGCTATCGAGCTGGACTARTGTATTGTTGCTATCACTGGGATCTTTCTGGATATTGATAACCTTGTCCTTATACACAAGGAACATCTGATCCTCAGATTCCTTACTCTTCTCTTTGGGTGTTTCTTTGGCAGCCAATTCATTCGCGACTGTGGGTACATTCTTGCCTTCAACCGAGTAAACCTTAGACATCGTGGTTCCCTTGCCATCAACGCTTACTAACGGATATTCGTCCTTAATATAACGTCCAGCATCTGCGCCACATGCGGTAAGAAGAGCGATAATTAGTATGAAGGAAAGCCATGAAGTCCATCTCTTCATTTTCTGGTAGTCCTCCTTTCAGGTGTTTCCGAAACATGCTTTCATGATAACATATATCTAGGGCGTCGATTTCAAAAATTTAATTTGATTGCCGGGTGTGCGCTCGCCTTCTAGAGCAACGAATTTGCCATCCTGCCATTGAAGGAAGAAGAAGCGCTGATCCGGTCCGAAATATCGCCAGAAGATGATATCATCGCCGCTGCGGAAATCTGTGTTGCCTTCTGTCCGTGAGATGTCGTTGCGATGAAATTCCAAATCGAAAGTGACATCACCGTCTAACTCTAACCGGGTAGGCACATCATTGGGGTCATCTAAAGCTCCTTCAATAAAACTGCATAAGAAGCAATCATAGGTTCTGCCTTTTTCCACAATCAAGCACTGAATATTTTTACCGCTTTGTAGATAATAAGCATAGCGATGTGGAGCAAATCCGCGGTCAAAATAAACGACTTTACCGGAGATGACATATTCCTCTAAGTCTACATTTACAATATCGCCAACACGCGCATCTTCAAGTGGATTGCCGACGGCTGCTGTTGTAGGTGGTTGCTTCTGACTGCGAAGAATGCTGCTAACACGTTTGAATATGGACATATGAAACTCTCCTCTGTACGATTCCGTTTTATTGTTCTCCCCTTTAATACGAGTTACTTATTCATTCGGTTTCGTTCGAATCGTTAAAAGTAGCCACTGGCAATCTGTGTATCACCTGTGCTATAATATTTTAGATGTTCTTAAGGGCGGCCAGTTGGATCATGGAAGATGACGAATCGAAAGTGTATTCCACCAAGAAACTATAGAGACGGATAGGAAGTCGTACTTAAGGGTAAAAAAGATACAAGGCATTAGCCTGCCCTGTACAAAAGGAGATTGAATTTATTTGAAAACATTTCAGGAGTTTGGTTTAGACGCATCGGTACTACGTGCGATTACGGAAATGGGCTTTGAAGAGTCCACACCAATTCAAGAGAAAACAATACCATTGGCCATGGAAGGCCGTGATTTGATCGGGCAAGCACAAACAGGAACTGGTAAAACGGCAGCATTCGGTATTCCATTAGTTAATAAAATCAATGTTAAAGAAGAGCGCATTTCGGCTTTAATCATGTGTCCAACACGGGAACTTGCCATTCAGGTTGCGGAAGAGATTGAAAAACTCGGTCGTTTCAAAGGCATTCGTTCTTTGCCAATTTACGGTGGACAGGATATCGTTAAACAAATCCGCGCTTTGAAAAAGAAACCACAAATCATTATCGGAACACCAGGACGTCTTCTTGACCATATTAACCGCAAAACAATCAAGCTTGATGATGTTCAAACGGTAATTTTGGATGAAGCAGATGAAATGCTTGATATGGGTTTCATGGATGATATCCAATCTATTCTTAAACTAGTTCCAGCAGAACGTCACACAATGTTGTTCTCTGCAACTATGCCGACTAACATTCAGAAATTGGCTCAACAATTCCTGACTAATCCAGAGCACGTTTCGGTAATCCCGAAACAAGTGAGCGCTCCTTTGATCGAGCAAGCTTACATTGAATTGCATGAGAAACAAAAGTTTGAAGCGCTTAGCCGTTTGATCGACATGGAAGCACCAGACCTAGCAATTATCTTCGGACGCACGAAGCGTCGGGTAGATGAGTTGGCAGAAGCTCTTCAAAAAAGAGGTTATGCTGCTGAGGGACTTCATGGTGACTTGTCCCAAAATCAACGTGATAACGTAATGAGAAAATTCCGTGATGGCAGTATTGATGTTCTTGTAGCAACTGACGTTGCTGCTCGTGGACTAGATGTATCAGGTGTTACTCATGTTATCAACTTTGACCTTCCGCAAGATCCAGAGAGCTACGTTCACCGTATCGGCCGTACAGGTCGTGCAGGTAAAGAAGGTACTGCTTGGACTTTTGTAACGCCACGAGAAATCGATCACCTTCACTTTATTGAGAAGGTTACACGCCATAAGATTAACAAAAAACCTTTGCCAAGCGTTGCAGAAGCGGTAGAAGGTAAACAAAAAATGACAGCTGAGCGTATTTTGGATATGCTTCAAAAAGAAGAGCATTCCGAATTTAAAGGCCTAGCTATTCAAATGCTTGAGCAATACGATTCCGTTAACTTGCTTGCAGCAGCGATGAAGCTTCTTACTGGAGACAAGAAAGATCTGAATATCGAATTGACACCAGAAGATCCGATTCGTGCAAGAAAGAAAAAATTCGATGTTCGCAGCTCAGGTAGACGTGTTGGCGGTGGATACGGTTCAGGATCAGGTTCAAGCGATCGTCGTCAAGGTGGCGGCGGTTACGGTGGATCAGGTTCAGGATCAGGCAACTCCTCAAGCGGTGGTTCACGTTACCCGCGTAAGGATAGCAGAGATTACGGTTCAAACAGAGAAGGCGGAAGCAGCTCAACTTCGAGAAATCGCGAATACGGAAGCAACAACTCCGGGAATCGTGATCGTTCCAGAGCGCCGCGCAAAAGTGAAGATACACTTGTAAACAAATAAGATGTCGCACGTAAAAGGCGGAGATCCTTAGGATCTCCGCTTTTTTTTACCATGTATATGGATTAAAGTACGAATGAGCTAGTGATGATAACTAACAAGATGAAAAGTACCAAAATAGCACCTGCGGATGTTCCAACTGGATGAGACATAATATCAACCTCCTGAAGAATGATTTGGGGGTGATGCGTCTAGACAATACTATATTATGTAAAAGTACCTATAACGACTAGACGGCTACCTATATGATGAAAAATAGGCTATAATTAAGTACATATACAAATAAGACATGCTATCGTCATGTCAGCAGTTAACAACGTAGAAAGTTTCCTGAAGGAAACGCTAAGGAGGAAGCAGTTTTGGAGTTTAAGGGAGTTATGGGAGGACTGTACAGAATATCGGAGTGGATTATGCGGTTATCCGTTATTAATTTACTTTGGATGCTTTGCTCGATTCCGGTATTCTTTTTCCTCTTTATGGGGTTAGTGAGTCAAACGCCGGACGCTTTGAAAGCTACGCTGCCGATTCTTGCAGTTTTGGCACCGTTTACTTTATTTCCTGCGACAACAGCTATGTTTGCAGTAGCTAGGAAATGGGTGACCGGAGAAGAAGATGTTCCTTTGTTAAAAACATTTTTCCGTGGATACAAAGAAAACTATATGCAAAGCATGCTTGGCGGTATTTTCTTTGTACTAATCTTCGTAATTATTGCTGTGAATTATTTCTTCTATTTGAAACAGGGCAGCTCGTTAAGGGTACTAGCCGTTCTCTTTATTGCTTTCACCGTAATCATGATTATTGCTTTGTTTAATTTCTTCTCTATTATCGTTCATTTGCACATGAAGATTTTTCAAATTGTCAAAAATTCAATTTTAATTACCATTGGTAATCCGATCAATTCGATTGTTTTGCTCATTTGTAATGGTGTTATTGTTTATATTTGCTTAACGAAGTTCAATTTCTTCTTAGTCGTATTCTTCATGGGTGCGATTGTTGCAACATTCTCCTTCTGGCAGTTTAACCGAAGCTTTACGAAACTTCAGACGAAACAACAGGAACTGGAAGAGAAGGAACAGCAGCGACTCGCAGAAGCCGAAGCGGCTGAAGAAGGCAATGATGAAGCGAGTGAGAGCGCAGTTAATGAATCTCCAATTAGCTTGCATAAAAAAGTTGAGAATGACAAGACTAAAGATTAATCCTTCCAGTTGATTATCAGCGTGGTAGGATCTATAATAAGAAAACAGAAGAAATCTGCGATGCCCGTAACGGTTTTAAGTTGTTTTAAACCAATGACTGTTTCTAGGGAGACCTATATTGAAGTGTGGCTGACATGCCCTCGAAAGGGGACCTCAAATACACGTCTGCGGACACCCACCTGCGAGAGCGGGTTTGAAGCACCGAAACCGGACGGCATAGGCGGGTTTCTTCGAACAAAAAAGAGGTTGAACAGGCATCATGCCTGCTCAACCTTTTTTTGCGTTCTTACCGGTTCTCATTGCTGCTCGGCAAGATCCGTTAACTGATGGAACGTGCTTTGAAGTGTCGGATATAAACTGCGGTAGATTTTATAATAAGCTTCATATTGAAGTTGGTTAGCCGCATTCGGTTCTACGCGATCTGTAATTTCAATCCAATTTTCGCATAATTGCGTAATATCGACTTTGAGAACGCCGGATGCAGCCATGATCGCTGCGCCATAGGCAGGACCATCCGTTGAATTGACCGTCACGACTGGAATTCCAAAGATGTCAGCGATCATTTGACGCCAGAAAGGACTTCTAGCTCCGCCTCCGTTAACACGAAGCTCCGTAACTTCGATTCCGGATTCTCGAATCAATTCCATAGAATCGCGAAGCCCGAAGGTGATACCTTCAAGTACAGCGCGGGTCAAATGGGCCTTCTCGTGTCTTAGGTTAAGCCCGATGAAAGCACCGCGTGCTTTCGGATCAGGATGTGGTGTACGTTCCCCAGATAAATAAGGAAGGAACAATAAACCTTCACTCCCAAGTGGTGCTGTAGCTGCTTCTGCTGTCAGTATTTCGTACACATCTTTGCCTTCTTGCTCAGCGCGTGCAAGCTCTTCACTGGCAAAGTGATTGCGCCACCACTGGAATGAGCCGCCAGCCGCGAGCATAACGCCCATGCGGTGCCATTTGCCTGGCACGCCGTGACAGAAGGAATGAAGCCGGTACGCTTCATCTACTTGATAAGTGTCGTCGTGGACGAAGACGACGCCGGAAGTGCCGAGCGCCACCGAGGCGATGCCTTGGCGGACGACGCCAACACCTACGGCGCCGCATGCTTGGTCGCCGCCGCCGACAACGATCGGCGTGCCTGGGGCTAAGCCAGTGAGCACTGCTGCCTCCGGCAGCAGGTGCCCGGCAATGTCGCCGGACTCATAGAGCGGCGGCAGCCACTCGAGCGGGATCTCTAACCGCTCAGCGACGGTTTGAGACCAGCTGCGATTGGCTACATCGAGCAGCAGCGTGCCGCTGGCGTCGGCCATGTCCATGCCGAACGCACCCGTCAGGCGCAGCCTGACGTAGTCCTTCGGCAGCAGCAGATGCCGAACGCAGGCGTAGTGCTCCGGCTCATACTGCCGGAGCCATAAGAGCTTGGGCGCGGTGAAGCCGGTCAGCGCCCGATTGCCTGTGAGGCGACCGAGCTCGGCTTCGCCGACGGTCGCTTCGATATAGGCGCACTGCTCCGCGGTGCGCTGATCGCACCAGAGCAGCGCAGGCCGGATGACCTGCTGCGCCTCGTCGAGGAAGACCGACCCGTGCATCTGACCGGAGAAGCCAACACCAGCTACAGCGTCGCCCGATATGCCAGTGCTAGATAGGAGTCCTTGTATGCCTGCAATCGTGGCATTCCACCAATCTTCAGGATGCTGCTCAGCCCAACCTGGATGTGGTTGTTGCAGCGGATATGGAGCAGAATGTGAGCCGATAACTGTACCGGCTTCATCCACTAGGATGCATTTAATGGCAGAAGTACCTAAATCTAAACCCATAAAATAAGCCATGAGATCACCCTTTTATAATGAATTATGGTTATTGCTTCGATATTCTTTGTTTGTTTATTGAATATACAAAGATAACTTATTCAATGTATTCGCCCACGCTTTCAAATATCCTTCTTTTCCAGTCGATTATTCCTATGAATTTTTGCGGAGAAGGGTATGCTTGAAAGAATAGATCATCCTCAGCTGTAAAAGTGGTAAAACATGTCTCAAAACTTTCCTCAGGGAAAAATAATTTCATTGGAACATAAATGTTTACCTGTAGCATAAGATGGGGTTATGTAGTATACTACATATAAATGTTTCCCTAGAACAACATTATTGGTCTTGTGAAAGAAGGGTTAAGCTATGGAAATTGCGAAAAAGGAACCAGTTCAAGATCCGATCGGATGGCGTAAGGATTCTTCAATGCCGAGTCTACCTGAAGTTCATCATAGTATGAAAGTGCCTAAAAAAGCTGGCTTTTTCAGAAAGCTGTTAGCTTTTGTGGGACCTGGCTATCTGGTAGCTGTCGGTTATATGGATCCAGGTAACTGGGCGACAGATTTGGCCGGGGGTTCCCAATTTGGATATACACTACTTTCAGTCATTTTAATTTCTAATCTAATGGCCATACTTTTGCAGGCTTTGTCTGGTCGATTAGGTATTGTAACAGGTCGAGATTTGGCGCAAGCGTGCCGTGATCATTATAGTAAGCCCGTTTCTTATGTGCTTTGGTTTCTATGTGAGCTTGCGATTGCTGCTTGTGATCTAGCTGAAGTCATCGGTGCCGCGATTGCTTTGCAGTTACTGTTCGGGTTGCCGCTCATCTATGGGGTGATTCTGACGGCCTTAGATGTCATTCTGGTGCTTATGCTGCAGAAGAAAGGCTTTCGCTATATTGAAGCGATGGTTATTAGCTTAATTGCCCTCATTATGGTTTGTTTTATTATGGAGCTTATTTTCTCCCGACCTGAATTTGCAGCTGTAGCTGCGGGCTTCATTCCAACAACTGAAATTGTAACGAATCCAGCCATGTTATATATTGCTCTAGGTATTCTAGGTGCGACGGTCATGCCGCATAATTTATACTTGCACTCATCCATCGTTCAGACGCGTAAAATTGAACCTACGATTGAAGCGAAACGCGAAGCGATCAAATTCTCAACCATTGATACAACAGTTGCCCTGATGCTAGCACTATTCGTAAACGCGGCCATTCTCATTCTTTCCGCGGCAGCTTTTCATTCAGCTGGGAAAGAAGTTGCTGAGATTCAAGATGCCTATCATCTCCTTGGGCCTATGTTGGGCACAGGGGCAGCAAGTATATTGTTTGCTGTAGCACTACTAGCATCGGGTMAGAATTCAACGCTTACCGGCACACTGGCCGGGCAGATTGTCATGGAAGGATTTCTGAACATTCGTCTAACACCATGGCTGCGCCGGTTGATCACTCGGTTAATTGCCATCATACCTGCGGTCATCGTGATTGGAATCTACGGAGAGAGCGGAGCGACGGATCTACTCATTCTCAGTCAGGTTATTTTGTCCTTGCAATTATCTTTTGCTGTGATACCGCTAGTTACTTTTACTTCAGATCGTAAAAAAATGGGTGTGCTCGTGATCCCAAAATGGATGGCGGTATTGAGTTGGTTTGTTGCCATTTTAATCGCGGCATTAAACGCATATTTGCTATATACGACATTTTTTGGATAATGGAATATATGCTTAACCAGAATCGGGGGAGAAATCCCTCGATTTTTCATTTACCTCTTTTTCTAAAGCCTAATCAATGGTATTATAGAGAATAGTGTTGAAATGGCAAGTGGTCTACATGCACTTCATTGAAGGGGGAAAGGGCTTTTGCTAAAGAGAACTTTAATCGGATTAGTACGTAGTCATGAAACGACAGGGGAAAAAGCTAGAGATCCTTTACTTAAAACTAGATATTTTAAGCTGCCGAAGGAGCAAGTTTGGGAAGAGGTAACGGCTGTATTGAAGAAAACTCCAGGGTACAAGCTATTACATGAGGTCCCGAACGTAGGAGAAATCCTTGCTGAGCGCAAAACGGTTACAGGAAGAACCCAGGACGTAACGTTGACCTTATTTGCCATTAATCCTGTGAAAACAGCTGTTGATATTTATTCGGCTTCACGTGGTTCGATGGGGGATCTTGGATCCAATTATCGTACGATATTAGATATTTATAAACAATTAGATCGTAAGCTTGCTTCATATAAAATTGATGGATAACAAAAACAGCAGGGAAGCTTGGCCTCCTTGCTGTTTTATTTTAAATATAGCCGTTTAGTTTAATATGGATTAAACTAATTTTTTAACAGCTTCTACAGCTGCTTCATAGTTCGGGTGAGCTGTCATTTCGCCAAGGTACTCAACGTATTGAACAGTGTCATTAGCATCGATTACGAAAATAGCGCGCATATCTAATTGAATTTCTTTGATCAATACGCCGTAAGCTTCGCCAAAGGATTTTGTTTTGTAATCGGATAATGTGATTACTTTGTCGATGCCTGCAGCGCCACACCAGCGAGCTTGAGCGAAAGGAAGATCAACGCTGATTGTAAGAACAGCAACATTGTCGCCTAGGCCAGCTGCTTCTTCATTGAAACGACGTGTTTGTGCATCGCAAACGCCTGTATCTAAGGAAGGAACTACGGAGATCAATTTCACCTTACCTGCGTAATCAGCAAGTGATACTTGCGTCATCAAATCTTTGTTAACTTTGAAATCAGGTGCTTTGTCACCTACTTTAATTTCGGGTCCTACCAAAGTGATAGGATTGCTTTTCAGGGTAGCAACACCAGTACGTTCTTGTGCCATTGAATGATTTCCTCCTTTATTATCCATGCTAAATAACAACTCACTTATTATAAGCTTTTTACAGATAAGTTGTCCAATCGTTGCTATCGAGCTATAATCGGATTCAAAGAAGGAGTTTTGTTTCTTCATCATGTAGTCAAGTCGGGGGATTTACTCAAGTGGAATTAAGACAATTGCAATATTTCGTGAAGGTTGCTAGGAAGCAGCACGTGACACAGGCAGCGGAAGAGCTGCATGTAGCACAGTCTGCGGTTAGCCGGCAAATTCATATGCTGGAAGAGGAACTTGGCGTTGATTTATTTGTTCAAAAGGGGCGCAATTTACATTTAACCTCGGTGGGACATTTATTTTTAAGTCGAGTAGAAGGTATTCTTACGGATTTAGAACGTGCGGTGGGGGAAATACATGAGTTTCTTGATCCAGAGGCTGGCGAGATTCGTATTGGCTTTCCACATAGTCTGGTTATCAATTTACTACCTGCTGTTGTTGCGGCATTTAAAAAAAATCATCCGAATGTGAAGTTTAGACTTCGTCAAGGTACATACACATCGTTAATTCGTGATGTTTCGAGAGGTGAGATTGATCTCGCTTTTATTTCACCCTTTCCGAAATCCCATGAGCATGTGACAGGTGAAATTTTATTGACAGAAGAACTGTATGCAATCATTCCTGCCAATCATATTTTGGCAGACTATACGTCAATTCGCCTTGAGCAGTTGAAGAATGAACCTTTCGTTATGTTTAGTGAAGAGTATACGCTTCGAACGATCGTGATGGATGCGTGCCAGAAGGCGGGCTTTGTTCCTAAGATTGAGTTTGAAGGTGAGGAGACGGATACGATTCGTGGGCTTGTTGCCGCGGGTATGGGTGTCAGCTTACTTCCGGCGATGGCATTATTGGAAAGTGGGCAAACACAGCCGGTCAAAATAAGAGTAACAGATCCTCAAGTTACAAGGACGGTTGGTTTGATTTGTCGGAAGGATGTAAAGCTGCCTCTGGTGGCTGAAGTGTTTCGGCGTTTCTTATATGATTATTTTAAATGAGAAAAGCTCTCCCAACAGGTCATGAACCTGTAAGGGAGAGCTTTTCTTTTATTAATCATCGTTATTGCGACCATTGAAAATCATCATGTACTTGAGAAGCTCAAGTACGGAGATCAAAGCAGCAGCTACATAAGTGAGTGCGGCAGCATTCAAAACCTTAGCCACTCCGCGTTCTTCTTCATTAGAGATGAACCCTTGAGCCACCATTTCATCGCGTGCTCTTGAGCTGGCGTTAAATTCAACAGGTAGCGTTACTAATTGAAAAGCTACGGCTGCTGCGAAGAAGATGATACCGACACCCAAGAGCCAGGGGATCTGCTGGAAGAAGAAACCCGCTAGGATCAGAATGGGAGCCACACCGGAAGCGAAGTTAACGACAGGGAACATCTTGTGTCTTGCGACGAGCATAGGGTAATGGACTTGGTGCTGAATAGCGTGACCTACTTCGTGACAGGCAACAGATACGGCTGAGATGGAGCTCTGGAAGTAAACAGGCTCCGACAGACGTACGGTTCGAGCCATTGGATCGTAGTGGTCTGTTAATGTCCCAGGTACAGCTTCAACGGGTACATCGTAAAGGCCATTAGCATCTAACATTCTTCTTGCGGCTTCGGCGCCAGTCATGCGTGAGTAGACAGGTACGCCCGACCATTTGTTAAAAGTTCCTCGCACTCGGAATGAGGCCCACATGGAAAGGCCGAATGCAATGATAATTAGGAAATCCATCGGGAAAAAAAACATAGGGCATTCCTCCGTATTTCAATTATGAGAACGGATTTTTACCTAAAAGGACAATAAGTGCTTCGATACACGCTGCGGTCGGTTGTGTCAGAATATGATACAGCTTTTTCAACTGCTTAGGCTTCAATTGCTGAACAAGTGGGCTGAGTTCTTTGGCTTCCTTCATTAATTGTTCGAGATGCAATTGAAGGGATGTGAGCTTATCTGTCACAGTGTCATCGGAGGTCACTTTACTCCATTGCTGTAAGTTTACTTTGATTTCCTCTAAGGTATATTTCTCGTTCTTCATTGTTTCAATACGCCTCAGTCGGTGCAAAGTTTCATCACTGTACAGACGATAGTTCGTATCGGATCTTCTTTCAGGTTCGATTAAGCTAAGCTTGGTGTAGTAATCAATGGTTCGAGGGCTGACATCAGCAAGCTTGGCGAGCTCTCCGATTTTATAAAGCTTCTCATTCCCCATGCTAAATTCACCTCTACTCCAATGGTTTGAATTTCTTTCTTCTATATATAAACATGATACCTGATATTAAACCGTACAGTCAAACGTGATKCTTCGGAAAGCTGACATTGGATAATCGCGTAAAAAGGTGTTTTGAGTACGCCTATGAGCCGAAACACGAATTATGCCTGTTTCATGTCAGGTTATTTTTCGCTTTTTTCAATATTTTAACGAAAATCCTATTGTCAAACCCAAATATCCTGTATATAATGACATTAAGAGTTTMATTACATGTTACTTAATCTAACATTAAAGGAAGTGGTCGTATGGTTAAGAAATTGTTGTTAGCTTTCGGCGTTATGTCATTACTGTTCCCTACACTCGCATTTGCAGCGGATGAGGCGACAGCACCACAACTACAGAGTGCAATTGATGCAGTATGGGTAATGTTAGCAGCAATCTTAGTCATCTTCATGCAAGCTGGTTTTGCACTTTTAGAAGCGGGGTCAACTAGAATGAAAAATGCCGGTCACGTAGCCGGTAAAACGATTTTAACTTTCGGATTATGTGCGWTTGCATTCTKGGCTGTAGGATTTGGTTTCGCCTTCGGTGATGGTAATGCATTCTTCGGAACGACAGGGTTCTTCGTAACGGGCTTAGAAGATCAAGCGGCAGCAGCGTTCGGCTCTCTTTCCTTCTCTGACGTGCCAATCGGTATCAAATTCTTGTTCCAATTAGCATTCGCTGGTGTATCCCTCGCTATCGCATGGGGCGGTTTTGCAGAGAGAGCGAAGTTGCCGGTGTACTTCATCTTCGGAATTCTGTTTACAGTTGTTATCTATCCAATCGTAGCGCACTGGGTATGGGGCGGCGGCTGGTTGAGCAAATTGGGTATGCAAGATTTCGCGGGTTCTACCGTTGTTCACTTACAAGGTGCAACTGCAGCGTTAGTAGCAACAATCTTGCTTAAACCGCGTATTGGCAAATATAATAAAGATAAAACACCTAATTTAATTCCAGGTCATAACCAAGTATTATCTGTTCTTGGTGTAATCATCCTATGGATCGGTTGGTTCGGTTTCAATCCAGGTAGTACGCTTAGTGCTATGGGTGACGGATTCTTCGGTTATATCGCATTGACAACGAATATGGCTGCTGCTGCAGGTGCTGTAGCTGCATTGATTATCTCTTGGATGTACTTCGGTAAAGCGGATATTCCTAGCATGTTGAATGGTGTTCTGGCAGCGCTTGTTGCCATCACTGCGGCATGTGCGTTCGTAGACGCTTGGGCGGCAATCGTTATTGGTGCAGTAGCGGGTATCGTGACATTCTTCACAGCACAATGGTTTGAAAGAGCTGGAATCGACGATCCAATCTATGCATTCTCTGTACACGGTATCGCTGGTATCTGGGGAACACTTTCCACTGGTTTATTCGCAACGCCTGAGCTTTCAGCGAAGGTTGGTATCGGTGGTGCAGGTTTATTCTACGGCGGTGGCTTCCACCAATTAGGTATTCAAGCGCTTGGTCTTGCTGGGGCTTTGGCATTCGTACTTGTTCTTTCCTTCATTATCCTAGGTATTCTTAAAGCTACAATTGGTCTTCGTGTTACGGAAGAAGAAGAAATCATTGGTCTGGATCTTTCCGAGCATGGTTCATACGGATATCCTGAACAAATGAAAAAAGCAGCTCAAAACGGCGTGTCCGTTTAACAACACTTATACTTTCTACTAGAGCAAAGGGGATGCAACATGAATCATCTCTCAATGGAACGGATCTTGGAACGCATTGAACAATCGGAGCAATTCGATGAGATGCGAATCACCAGAGATCAGGTGCATGAGATGTTTCGGGAACATCTCCTTTTTCCTTATACATCTGAATTGGGGCAGCGAATCAATCAAGTGCATGATGCGTTGATTCAAAGAACGACTCAGATTGCTGAACATTTGCTTGAGGATGAAGGATACGGTAAACCGCCTGTTGCATATGCTTTTATCTTATTAGGCAGTGGTGGCAGGAGAGAACAGACGCTGTGGAGTGATCAGGACAACGGACTCATTTATAGTGATAGTGAAACGCATACGAAAGATGAATTAGATCTTTATTTCGATAAACTTGCCTCGTATATCATTCGTGGTTTGGATGTGTTGGGTTATCCTCCTTGTGAAGGGGATGTCATATCCAGTAATCCGCAATGGCGTAAGTCGCTGCAAGAATACACGGAGATGATGATCGGCTGGTTCGTGGAACCGGATTGGGAAAATGTACGCTACCTGCTCATTTTGGCAGATATGCGTTGTATTTATGGTTCAGAGCTATTGGTGACGAAGTTGAAACAATCGTTACTTGACTATGTTCAGGAACATCCTGGACTCTTGAAGTATTTGTTGTCAAACACATTGCATCACAAAATTTCGTTAGGTATATTTAGTCATTTAATTACAGAGCGTTACGGTGAAGATGCAGGTGGTTTTGATATCAAATATGGTGCTTATATTCCGATTGTAAATGGGATTCGGCTGCTTGCTATTCAAGCGGGAATTTTGGCCACTTCTACCATTGAACGAATTAAGCAGTTAAAGGTGAAGGGTGTTGTATCCGAGCAACTAGCCAATGATTGGGAAATGGCTTTTTCGATTGCTTTAAAGCTAAGAGATAGCACACCTTTTCAGTTAGATGAAGAGAAATATACGACAAGAGGTAAACTTACGGCAGATCAACTTAACAAAGAGATTCGCCTGCAATTAAAACAATGTCTACGAACGGGAATTCAGTTGCAGAAGTATGTCGGTAAGTCCATAAATTCACACATAGAGAGAGAAAAAGGTTAGAACGATCGGATTCGGAAATCACGTTTCATTGTGTAGGGAGAGGTGACTCGCGTGAAAGATATGCGTCCAGCAGGTCGTATGTGGCATTTATATAAGATGGGTGGTTTAACGCCAGCGTTAACCTCGATGTTTGATGCGCAAAGTGCGCAACAAATGGCCTTTATTCGGTCGATGCTGAAAGAGCAAAGAAAAGATTCTTTGTTTGAAATTCCTCTGCACGCGATGGAGATCGTGGTGTTTGATCTTGAAACGACGGGCTTCTCTCCATATAATGGTGACGAAATTATCTCGTTCGGCGCTGTCTCTGTTATTGGTGGTGAAGTGCAGACACAAGATACCTTCTATAAAATGGTGAACCCCAAACGCAAAATTCCAGATGAAATCGTTAAATTAACGGGTATTACGAACGAAATGGCTGGCGATGCACCTGATTTAATCGCTGTTTTAAGTGACTTTTTAGAATTTGTTCAGCAGAAAATTTTAGTGGCTCATGCCATAGGACATGATAAAAGTTTTTTGAACTCGGCCCTGTGGCGTACGTCAAAAGTTAGCTTATCCCATCGGGTTTTAGATATTATGATGATTGCGAAATGGCTCATGCCCAAACGGAAAAATCTGGGTTTAGATTCACTTCTGCATACTTACGACATCCCGGTTACCATGAGACATCATGCTCTGGAAGATGCACTTATGACAGCACAATTATGGTCCAGATTTATGGAAGAAATAAGAGCGAGAAATGTAGACACATTAGGCGATTTATATGCTTTATTAAGCCATCATTGACCGATGACAAACGAAAGTTTGTGATATGCGGTAGTGGTGGTTTTTTTTAGGGAATAGACTTGGAGGTCAGGTTTATCTTCGTATTGCAGCGAAAGGATCCAGTAAGTTGGAATGGTGTGCCAAAGCGTTGAGAGGTCCTCGGCAGAAGGGGTTGATACGGCAGTGGGGTGGGAATGAAAAATCCCGACGATCGTAAGACGTTGATCCGTTAGGTAAGGAATAATGTCGATGGGATGGATGACGAATTGCTGTGTTGGATACGCCGCGTGATTAGGAAGAGGGATAAATGTGTGGATATGTATCTCATGTGTCGATGAGGAAGAAGCTTCCTGTATAAGGATGCCACATGCTTCATTGGGGAGCGAGCGCATACTGTGTGAGATCATTTCGTCATATAATTTTCTAGATAAATGTAGGCTCACTTGCTCTCGCTCCTCACATGGCATGGACATGAGGTTAGTATATCATGATTGTTTTTGCAATTCTGCTTTGGGTTTGATGAAGAAGAACACCAAAGCTAACATGATAAGAGATAATGAAGCGACCGTAATAAAGAGTGTCTTATGTGAGATGCTCATGAGCCAACCGAATAACGGAGGGCCGAAGGCAACCCCAATAAAACGTAAGCTATTATAGAGGGAAGTAATCATTCCGCGTTGCTCGCGCTCTACCGATCCGGTAATGAGCGTGTTTAGGCATGGAAGCAGAAGTCCTGTTCCTATTCCACTGAGCGACAATAAGCCGATGAAGACATATAGGTTTCCATTTAGGAATGTAGCCAAGGTAAGGGATACAACCATGGTTACAAGTCCGATATTCATAAGCCACCGCATGAGTTTGCCATTTTGTTTGATTTTCGCCCCAGTGGTATAAGAGGTAATGACGAGACAGAGCAAAGGGATTGCTAGGATAAGACCTTTGCGTACGCCTTCGATGTTGTAAGGCTTCTCTTCCAGAATCTGTGAGAGGTAGAAAAGCACGCCGAATAATATAAATAAGGTGATTGAACCAGCTATGAAGGCGGGAATTAGCCAATGGCCTTTGCTTTTCAGGATGGTTATAATTTGCTTCAAATAGAGCTTAAGGGGTTCAGCTTCTTTCTCTTTAGCAGGTTCTTTAATCATGAATATAACAGCGAGTAGAGCGAGTAAACAAAAAAGTGGAAAAGCAAAAAAAGGCGCAAACCAGATAATTAGCGCTAAAAGAGAACCGAGAATGGGACTCACAACTTTGCCTATTCCGTTGGAGGCTTCGATGAGTCCGAGGGCTTTGCTCGCCTTGGGTCCCTTGTAAATATCGCCAACAAGTGCMATGGCAATAGGGGCTGTACCTGCGGCTCCAAGGCCTTGTATGGCTCTGGAAGCTATAAGTATAGGATAGGAATTCCAAACGGCGCCAAGCCCTGCTAGGATCCCTGCAGCACCGTACACGATAAGCGAGGGAATGATAACAGCCTTCCGTGTGAATCGATCAGATAGATAACCGGATATCGGAATAATGAGGCCAGCTGTCAGTGAAAATAAAGTGATGATGAGTGAACTTTGGAATCGTGAGATGCTCATTTTCTCTTGCAAATCTGGCAGAATCGGGACCAGCATGGAATTGCCAAGGACAAGCACCAAAGGGATGGAAGCAAGTGCGAGGTATTGCCAAACGCTTCCTTTCTCGTTTGTATTTGCCTTTTTATTATTGGGTGCGCCATCTTCTTCATGCTCATAAATTCTCATTTTATCGAGCGGATTCTTACCTCTTGTTTTCACGGCAGCTTGTTTCATTTCACGGGTTCCTTTCATAACAAAGAGTAGCTTTACTTTTCCCTAATAGGGTGAAAGCATACTTCAGGATTGTGATGTTGGAATTTTCGCTAATTTGGAGATAATATAGAGGGAGTGGAGGTTGATACAGTGAAAAAGAATCTCATCGTGATCGCTTTCGTCGTTCTATTGGCGGGCTTTGCGATTTATCAAAATGTACGGAATGAAGATAAACAAACCCTGATGCCAAGTGAGCAAGCGGCAAAAGTGAATTTCTTAGCGCCTTCATTTACCTTACAAGGGTTGGATGGGAAGGACTATTCCGTAGGCGGGCCTCGTGAAAAGCCGATGTTCGTGAATTTCTGGGCATCCTGGTGTGGTCCTTGTGAGGAGGAAGCGCCTGATCTGGTGAATTTGTATAAGAAATATGAGGGGAAATTTGATCTCTATGCGGTAAATGTGACGCCTKGGGATAAAATGGACAATATCAAAAAATTCGTGGATACCTATCAGTATCCGTTCCCTGTGCTGCTCGACAAACAAGGGGCGAATGCCGATACCTATAACGTTATCGCTATTCCTACGAGCTTTCTTATTGATAAAAATGGCGTAATCAGGGAGATCATCCATGTGCTTTCCCCGAAGGAGCTTGACAAGAAGATGGCGAGTCTTCTGAAGGAAGAATGACAAAAAAGCTGCAAGAGAGCCGTTTGCGCTCTTGCAGCTTTTCCTATAAGGATCAATGGTTCACTAGACCTAATCGTTCTTGTTGCTCTTTGTTTACTGGCTCTACGCGTTTTCTGCTGATGAGGGCATAACGTAAGCTGTCAACAAGTGCATACCAACTAGCTTCTATAATGTTGCTAGAAACACCGAGTGTGTTCCATGTTGTGTTAAAATCGGTGGATTCCATAAGCACGCGAACCTTGCCGGCTGTTGCATCTTTCTCGTCCAATACACGCACTTTATAATCCGAGAGATGAACATTCTTAATGTCCGGATAGTATTGAATTAGCGCTTTCCGCAAGGCGTTATCAAGTGCATTGACAGGACCATTACCTTCCGCCGCGGTATAGATGGTTTCCCCATGTACTTTCACCTTAACGATAGCTTCTGAAACAACAGAATGATTGGCTGTCTTCTCAACGAGCATTTTAAATGATTCTAAGGTAAAAATTTCTTCGAGACCCTCAAAGGCCTCACGCAACAAGAGTTCGAGCGTAGCATCTGCGCCCTCGAATTGATAGCCTT
Source organism: Paenibacillus sp. 01T442 (assembly GCF_056398345.1). NCBI lineage: Bacteria > Bacillati > Bacillota > Bacilli > Caryophanales > Paenibacillaceae > Paenibacillus > Paenibacillus sp. 01T442. The sequence continues at coordinate 138,243 of NZ_JBFTPF010000011.1, read as the reverse complement.
GGTGTTCCATATCTTTAATTTTCTCGATGATCTCTTTGGTCTTCTGGTGTTCTTTGTTGAAATCCAAGTTAAGCTCCTGAGCCTTGACTAATACGTTGCTTTGACCAGCAAGCTCGGAAACAAGCACGCGTTGTTTGTTTCCTACATACTCAGGTTTCGTATGCTCATACGTACTTGCATCCTTGAGGATCGCGGAGACGTGGATGCCGCCTTTGTGTGCGAAAGCTGCGTTACCAACATAAGGCTGGTTAACAGGCATATGCATGTTGGCGATTTCGCTTATATATCTCGAAACGGATGTAAGTGACTTCAATTGATCCGTAGAGATGACATCATAACCCAGTTTCAATTGTAAGTTAGGAATGATTGAGCTTAGGTTAGCATTTCCGCAACGCTCTCCGTAACCATTGATAGTCCCTTGCACTTGTCTAGCACCAGCTTGTACGGCAGCTAAGGAGTTCGCAACGCCTAATTCACAATCATTATGAGCGTGTATGCCTACTGGTGTGGAGACATGTTGCGTAACTGTCGTCACGATAGCCGTAATTTCGTTAGGTAAGGATCCGCCATTCGTATCACAAAGCGTAATCCAATCTGCGCCAGCATCTTGTGCCTTCTTAATTGTTTGCAGCGCATATTCTGGATTATTCTTGTAACCATCGAAGAAATGCTCGGCATCATAAATAACTTCCAACCCACTGCTTTTTAAAAAGAGGACGGAGTCATAAATCATGTTTAAATTCTCTTCAAGCGTTGTTTGAATAGCTGTCGTTACATGAAAGTCCCATGACTTACCGAAAATTGTAGCGACTTGCGCGCCGGATTCCACGAGTCTATTCAGGTTAATGTCATCTGTAGCAAGAGAATCTTTCCGTCTGGTGCTACCAAAAGCAGTAATTTTGGCATTCGTGAAAGTCATCGTACGTGCCCGCTCAAAGAATTCAATATCTTTGCTGTTGCTGCCCGGCCATCCGCCTTCAATATAATGAACCCCGAGCTCATCGAGCTTACKGGCAATTTTGATTTTATCCTCAACGGATAGGGAGATACCTTCTCCTTGGGTTCCGTCTCGTAGGGTTGTGTCGAAGATTTTGACTGATGTTGGCATGGGTTCCTCCTTCAAAAGCTAGCAAAGTGACTTCGGTGCATGGAATTGTGAGTTTCGCTTGCTTTAAAGCGCTAATGTATAATTTACGATTATAACATAAATGTACACGTAAAGACATCATAACGTAAAATCGCGTTATCTTGAATGATTATTTTTTTGACATCTCAGGTTGGTTGTGTTTCACTCGAAGTAGACGGCTCTGAAATCTGATTCAATCATACTGGGAGGTAATGAATATGGTGTCCGTAGAGCATCATTATCCCAAGCAAGGCAGAGTCATTTTACATATTGATATGAATGCATTCTACTGTTCCGTTCATGAAGCCGTAGAGCCTGACTTATATAAGGGAAAGCCTCTTGCTGTTGCTGGCAGTGTGGAACTGCGTAAGGGGATCGTCGTTACTTCATCATATGCAGCGCGCAAGCTAGGGATCAAGACAGGCATGCAAGTTAGGCAAGCGTTGAAAATATGTCCAGATCTCATACTAATCAAACCTGACTTTGATCTCTATCGAAATTTCTCGAGGCGGTTTATGCAGATAGTCTATGGATATTCACCAATGGTAGAATCTATGTCTATTGATGAATGTTTTGTAGATATCACAGGTTCCAAACAGTTCGGCACGCCACTAGACATCGCAAACAGTATTCAAAAAAGAATTCTGCAAGAGTTGAAATTACCATGTTCCATTGGTGTCGCGCCGAATAAGCTGCTGGCCAAAATGGGATCAGATATGAAGAAGCCTAATGGGATTACGGTATTGCGGCTTCGTGATGTGCCGTCCGTTTTCTGGGATAAGCCGTGTCAGTATTTATATGGAATTGGGAAAAAAACAGCGGAAAAGCTTACGAGGCTTGGTATCCTAACGTTAGGGCAATTGGCGATTGCGGATGACGCACTGTTAAGCAAGCACTTCGGAGTCATGGGTGCGCACTTAAAGCGTTCAGCCAACGGGATTGATCCATCGGTTGTGAATCCGGAGCAGGAGCAAAGCAAGTCCATTGGACATACAACGACTTTGCCGCGTGATTATACGGATCGTATCGAAATTCATCGTGTCCTGCTTAATTTAGCCGATCAAGTAGCGAGAAGGCTTCGTAAGCAGGAGCTTATGACTTCGACAATTCAGATTACGATCCGGGATCCTGAAATGAGGACGATTACGAGATCACTTACTTTGCAAACTCCGACGGAGCATATGGATGATATTTATCGAACTTCCTGTCAATTGTATGATCATCAATGGGAAGATGGCAATCCGGTTCGGCTCCTGGGAATCACTTTGCAGAATCTGATTGCCAAGGAAGAATCCTACGTACAACTTGATCTATTCGATTACGAGAAACAGCCCCGCAGGGAGAATCTGAATCGCGTGATGGATGGTCTGCGTGATAAGTTTGGAGAAGGTGTGATTCTTACAGCAGGGATGATGAGTGATGACCCATCTGCGTTAATTCGAAATCACAAAGTAAGAGGGACGTCCTTGCAAATGGATCATTTGCGAAATAATCCTCTTCATAAAGACGCAGGAGAGTGAGGAGCATGGCTCATTGTTTGGGCTTCGCGGGATTTTCCAATAGCGGGAAAACGACGTTGATAGCTAAGCTTGTCGTTGAAATGAAACATCGCGGCCATCGGGTTGCCGTAATGAAACATGATGCTCATGGACATTATAAGGAAGCGCAAGGTGCGGACTCCACAGTATTTGTCGAAACAGGTGCCGATGTTGTGGTTACACTTTCTCCAAATGGGGTACACATTTATGAGAAGAAGGAAACGCCGAGTTTGGAAGAGCAGTTAGAAGCCTATGCCCATCTTGATTATATTTTTATTGAAGGGTTCAAGAGGGAAAAGCATCCAAAGATTGGAGTATACCGTACTATAGAACAAAGAGAGTTACTAAAAGGAGTGGCGGCAAGCCTACTTGCAGTTGCGACAGATCTAAGTAATCTCGAGGATGATTTCGCACTTCCGCAGTTCAATTTGAATGATATCCGTGGAATTGCAGACTTTATTGAGCAGTATTTCATGAATTGTCAATTTTAAGGTTTGAACTTTGTCCGTATTTATATTATATTTTACAATGAGGATAATTAGAGGAGGAGTAGAAAACATGGCTAAGTATACATTTGTTGATAAAGATACGTGCATCGCTTGCGGCGCTTGCGGAGCTACAGCTCCAGATATCTATGATTATGATGATGAAGGTTTGGCGGAAGTGATTTTTGAAGGTGATGGAAACAAAGGGGTTACTGAAATTCCTGATGATCTATTTGATGACCTACAAGATGCTCAAGATGGCTGCCCAACTGACTCCATTAAAGTTGCGGATTCACCTTTTAGCTAATCATAATTACAAAATCATTTTGTGGAGATACCGCGGAATGTCGAAAGAGCTCGTTTCCTAAGAGGGAACGAGCTCTTTTTTTGTTGGATAAATGTGAAATTTGTAACAATTTATTGCCAATTCACAGCTAGCATCTTACAATGAAACTAGTAAACTCGGGGAGGATTATATGGGTAAGAAGAAATGGCTTAAGACTTTAGTAGTAGGACTCTTGTTAATGGTATTTTCGACATATTTCTACACGGTGAACTCCAGCGGTTTATTTTATTTTGTCGAGGGTCCTCTCCAAGATATTTTGCGTGGCGCAAAGTCGGTGGATGAGCGTCAACCGGATGATCGGATTAAGATTGTTAAAATTGATGAAAAATCCCTTTCTGCCATCGGGAAGTTTCCGTGGGATCGAAGTACATATGCCCAAGTCATAGAGAAGTTAGAACAATCAGGTGCAGCTGCGATTGGGATCGACGTTGTGCTTGCTGAGCCATCGAAGAATMCCGCAGACGATAAAGCTTTAGCTGACGTGCTAGCGAAGTATTCCAATATTATTTTGCCAGTACAAATTAACTATCCCTCCAAACAACAGTCAGCAGGCGAACTAGTTCCTGAGCGAATTGATTATCCCTCCTCAACCCTAACGACCAAAAGAGATCAAATGGCCCATATCAATGTATTTGTTGATAAGGATGGCAAAGCTCGTAAACTTCCCGTCGGTTTGCCTGATGAGAAAGGTGCTTACATACCCGCATTCAGTGTGGCTCTTGCGAATTTAGTTTTAGATGAAAATGAAAAGGTAAAGCGCGATTCAGCTACTGGAGAGTGGAAACGCGGGAATGAAGTCGTACCAACGAACGAAAGAAATCAAGTAACAACAGAGTTCTTCACACAGCCGAGACAAAAGGTTGATGCGACGACAGGTTATGAGTTGCTGTCTTTTGTAGATGTACTGAATAGTACAAAAGCATTGCCGCTGAAGGGTAGCATTGTGCTTGTGGGTCCATTTGTTACGGCCATGCAGGATGAATACCCAACACCGATCTCCTCGGTCAAGATGTTTGGGATTGAAATTCATGCCAATATGATTCAAACCCTATTAGAAAGTACTTTCTTCAAAGATGCTTCGAAATCGGCTGGTATTGCGATTATTCTACTTATTTCCTTGTTGGCTATATTTTTATTTGAAAAGTTCAATGGGAAGACAGCGCTGTTTATTTTCCTAGGCATCTTCGTGGTTTATGGTCTTGTATGGTTAGGATTCTATAGTATTGGTTCTATGTTCTTACCGTTGGTGTATCCACAATTTGCACTCGTAACGATCTATGTTTGGTCATTGGTTAGCCATTATTTAGAAGAACGAAAAGAACGGAATCGGGTTACTGGTATTTTCGGTCGATTCGTTTCCAAAACCGTTGTGGACGAACTATTACAGTCAGGTGAAGATGTGAAGCTTGGCGGAAGCCGTAAGGATATTTCATTGATATTTGTGGATATTCGCGGATTTACACCGATGTCGGAACGATTAGAGCCTGAGCAGGTTATTCAAGTGTTAAATGAATATCTAGATGTCTGTACGAAAGCAATCTTTAAGTTCAATGGTACGTTAGATAAATTCATTGGTGATGGCGTTATGGCGATGTTTGGTGCACCGATTGAATATGAGAATCATCCTGAAATGGCCGTACGTGCTGCGATTGAGATGAAGTCTCAAGCAGATATTCTTGAGCAGAAATTGATTAAGAATTATGGTATCGGTGTGAAATTCGGATTAGGTATTAATAGTGGTCCTGCGGTCGTTGGTAACATCGGTTCTGAAGATCTGAGGTTGGATTATACAGCCATTGGAGACACCGTTAACTTATCAGCACGACTAGAATCTAATGCTAAGCCAGGACAGATTTTGATTAGTGAACAGACGTATGAACGTGTCAAAGGTCTATTTGAGATCGAATCCATTGGTGAAATTAAAGTAAAAGGGAAAGAAAAACCCGTTGCTGTTTATGAAGTTATGGGGCATTTGAAATAGAATTGCTGGGAGGCATGCGGAGTGGGAATGACAAAGAAATCATTTATATCAGTGTTATTGAGTTTTAGCTTAGTGTTTAGTTTAGTTTCTGTGCTGTTGGTGAACCCCGTGGATGCGAAAACGGTCCGGGTTGCCATTATTTCAGTATTGTCTGGAGACGTCACGATTAAAAAAGGCGGCGGCTCCAAAACGTATGATGCGTATGAGAGCATGAGCTTAAACCAAGGCGATACCGTTTATACAGGAGATAGCTCCTCGGTAACACTAAACTTAGCAAGTGGAGACGCTGATGTTACATTAGGTGACAATGCGGAACTCAACGTATCAGACCTCAACTCTGCGAATGGAAATAAGAAGTCCAAGCTGAAAGTTTGGGCGGGTTCGATGTGGGTCAAAGTTAAATCATTGGCTGGCGCAGATGATGAATTTGAAGTTGAAACACCAACGGCGGTAATGGGGGTACGCGGAACGCAATTCTACGTTTCCGTTGATCCTGTTTCTGGAAAAACCAAAATGGCTGTTGGATCAGGAAGAGTATCCGCTTCGACAGTAACGTCCAATTCGGATGAGACACAAACCACAACGATTACATACGTGAACCCAACACAAGAAATTTCCTTGGATTCAAGAGATGAAACCAATGATCTGGATTTGAAAGTGGAATTTTTCGACTTAGAGGATTTTATTAAAAATGCTTCGCCAGAAATTATTAAAGAATTAATCCTCAATAAAGCAGAAATAGATAAAGAAAACGATGAGTTTATTGCGAAAAAGCAAAAGGAAATTGCAGATGGAACGTTTACGGGTGATAAAAATTCTTTGAGTATTAAAAACCAGTCTGACCTCGATAAAGTGAAACAAAACTTAGAAAATCTAATCGGTAACGTAGCTAAACAAGCTATTGCTGATAAGAAGCTAGATCAAAAAACGGTAGACGCGATTATTGCTGAAGTCAATAAAAAAATCGATTCAACGGATAAGAAGCTGGATTTATCCAAAGTTAAGCCGCTGGATAAAACGGCAGGTGTGGATCCTGAATTAGAGAAGAAGAAGCAAGAAGAGCTTAAGAAGCTTGAAGAAGCAAAGTTGAAAGCGAAGTTGGAAAACGATAAAAAAGCTGAAGAAGCTAAGCTGAAGCTTGCTGYGGCATTGAAAAAGCTAGAAGAAGAAAAGAAAAAAATTGCAGAAGAAAAGTTAGCTGCGGAAGCTAAGGCGAAAGCTGATGCGGAAGCGAAGTTAAAGGCTACTTTATCAGAGCAAGAGAAGAAGGCGTTCGAAACAGCAAAAGAGGAAGCGAATAAAGGTACTAGTACGACCCCGCCAACGCAACCGGCTTCAGGTGACAATAATAATGGCAATGATAACAGTGGTGGTGACACAGGGACACCCGCACCAACGCCAGTTGTAAGTATGGAAGTTGTAGATAAAGTTGATATACCAATTGGAGAGGTTGCAACCCGTACTAGTTTTAATTTGAATATCAATTTGACTGATTTCATCGACACATATGGTAAAGATATTTATGGTGTAGAAGTCCATTTACTGTACGGTTTCAATGCGCATTATAATTATTATTCAGAGGTTCCGTTTAGCGCCAATTCAGCTATTTTCAATGATCCACTTAAAAGTGCGGATTATATCAAAGCCTATGAATCACAAGGTACACAAAACGAACTTATATATGCTGTAACCAATTTTGGAAGTGCGGCGAATATTTCGGTTACTGGAAAGAAAAAGCTAGTCAGTATTCCGATGGTAACTTTTGGTGCTACTGACATCAGTGTTGGTAAAATTGTGATTGTTCGCAAGAAGGCGAATGGTGGAGTTGAAACTATTGATATTCCACTAACAAGTATTCAATCAAAGTCGGTAGGTACTGGGACACCTATGCCAAATATTGGTCTGCCACCTGTATAGTATTCTAACTTATCAAGTTTATCAGTTGAATTAAAGGAGACTCCAATGAAACCCTTAAAACACATATTTGTTTCAAGTATAATTGCTGCTACGTTGATAGGAGGATCGTCTGCTTTGGCCGCTGGCTTAGAAGCGGACGGTTTGAAATCTAGCACTGGACAAATTCTATCGGATATATCGACCCTAGCAGGCATCGGCGATTTTGAAGATCGTGATGGGGATGCGCTGCAAGCAGCATTTCGTGCCCCAAGCAGCGTGCTGCAGCTTCCAGATGGCAGCTTGCTCATCGCGGATACACGCAACCATGTGATTCGTAAAGTGAAGGATGGCAAAGTCTCCACTTTCGCTGGTCCTGCTCTTGCTGTTACGAAAAATGCACAAGGTTTCCCGACAGGAGGTCTTCTTGACGGAAAAGCTTCAGAAGCTTTCTTTAATGAGCCGACAGGACTAGCGCTTGATGCTAAAGGCAATGTCTATGTGGCAGATGCCGGCAATCATGCCATTCGTAAAATAGACGTTAATGGGACTGTCTCCACAGTTGCGGGGAATGGCGTGCCAGGAAATAAAGACGGTAAGGGTTCGGAAGCTACTTTTAATCACCCGAGTGATATTGCTATTAGTGCTGACGGTACCGTATATGTGGCGGACTCACTTAATCATACCATTCGTAAAATCGCAACAGATGGTCGCGTTACGACGCTCTCTGCGCCTGTCACACGTGTGATTCAGGTTCGTCCAGGCGAAGCTTCCTTCGCGGGCGAATATCACGACGGTAGCCTTTCTACGGCGACATTTAATGAGCCTTCTGGACTTGCATTGGATGGCAAAGGGAATCTTTACGTTAGTGATACAGGGAACCAACGTATCCGTTATATTGATTTTGCATCAGGAAGTGTATCGACAATAGCTGGATCTACGCCAACTGTTGGTGGTTTTGCGATCTATGGGAAGAATGAGTTGTATGCAGCAGGTGATTATGCAGATGGAGAAGCTTTGAAAGCGAAGTTTGACTTCCCGAAGGGTCTGACTGTGACCTCTGAGGGGGGGCTTCTTATCGCGGATAGCTTGAATCATTCGGTTCGATATCTGTGGAATGGCCAAGTCACTACGGTAACGGGTACGCCTCAAACGGGGGAGGCGGACGGCGTTGAGCAATCTGCAGCGTTCTATAATCCTTCCGATGTACTGGTAACAACACAAGGTAATGTGATTGTAGCGGATGCATCGAATAACAAAGTCCGCAAAATTACACCTTATCAATTGCCAGGAGCTGTTTCGAATGATGGACAAGTGAAGGTAGTTAGCGGTAACAAACTTATTTCCTTTGATGCGCAACCTGAAATTCAAGATGGGCGCACCATGGTGCCAGTTCGTGCGATTAGTGAAACATTTGGGTATAAGGTGACTTATGCTGAACGGGCTGGAAAATCAATTGTACAGCTCTCCAAAGGTGATTTGACCGTAGAGTTAACCATTGGTGAAAAGGGGATTACTCGTAAGCAAACTGGTCTGCCAGATTTGAAAGTAGATACAGATGTTGCGCCTTATGTGAAGCAAGATCGTACTTATGTGCCTATTCGCTTCTTCGCTGAACAGATTGGATTGGACGTGCAGTGGCATGCGGCGGTACAAACAGCCATTTTACGTGTGAAAACATTTGTGAAATAGATTTGTAGTTTGAAAAGGTTTGGAACGGGAGATCCCCTGACCAAGCCTTTTTCTTTTTGGACTTCAGCTTTGTGCCTCGATTGCCGATAAAAACGGAGAATAGTGGAAAGTGGACTGGAGGCATGAACGCTTGAAGCCGAATAATCGAAACGATCAATTGACGAAATTCTTCCAACATAATCCGATCGAGGATCCTCAGTATCTCAAGAAATATGTCAAAGAGCATCCAGACCATAAAATGGCGTGGTATTTACTAGGCAGAGAGTATACAGCTCAGGGGAAAGCAGGTAAGGCGGCTTACTGTTTTGCACAGGCTGGGGAAATATATGAAGCTTTTGAGCAACAAAAGATCGTGTTGGACGAGCCGTTGCCTCCCAACTTGACGGTTCCGCGGCAAATCAAAGAAGGAGTTGCAGCTGGAGATCGTCAAGCTCGATCACGTGGTAAACGGAAATGGTTGCCATATCTTGTGATGTTAATTTTACTAGCGCTACCTGCAGGGATGGATCTTGCTCAATCGGATGGGGTGGAGCGTGTAGTCGATACAACAGAGCAGTCTGAGGTGTTGAGCGCGGTTCCAGCGCAAACCGACATTCAGGTGGATAATCCCAGATTAAAGCTGTATTTCTCTGATGGGGATTGGGGCAAGAAGCTGCAACAGATCTTACAACCTCCTGTCAGAGGGACGGGAGAATCTGTAATCATGGATGCGCCTCCAAGTCAAGATGGCAAATGGAAAGAATGGCATCGATCGGTTAGTCCCTTACTTAGTGTAGAGCATGCAGGGACGGGTGGAAATCAAGCGGTGTTAAAGTATTATCAGGCACAAATTTGCTCTTGCCAGGTGGTAGACAGCTCAAAGCTAGTGCCCGTCATTCAAGCTTGGATGCATGATCGTGAAGAAGCGATTATTTTGCAAAGTGCGATTCAGGCCTATCAAAAAAAGACGGGTGTTTTACCAGATAAGCCACAACAGTTAACGAAGCCGTATCCAGATAATCTATTGCCAGGACTTACACCGCAAATGAAGGAGTCTTTTCCTGTTGCTCTACAAAAGGTCGCTGAACTTACGAGTGGGAAAGCAGCTCAGGCATCTAATCTAACAGCAGGGACTGCTACTGGAGGACAATCTCCGCAATCGAATGAAGAGAAGGCATTAGCGGCGAGCAGTTCGCAGCCTGTGGCCTCGCCAGAACCGTTTACTGAGCCTCTTAGGATTATCATTGATACTGAACAGCATCAACTGGCAGTTGTGAGTGGAGATTTCATCCTGAGGCGTTATCCTGTAGGTCTTGGTGGAGATAAGACGCCGCAAGGTGAGTTTATGATCAGTGAAAAAGTACGTAACCCGAATGGCAGGTCGAATGGTGAGTTCGGCAGCCGCGGCATGACGTTGTCTAATACGCTTTACGCGATTCATGGGACGAATAAACCAGCGAGTATAGGCAAAGACGAGTCTCATGGTTGTATTCGAATGCTGCAGCAGGATGTGGAAGAATTATATAACATGGTTCCAGGGCAAACGAAAGTGACGATTGGGAAGGGCGTGTTACCTATTTCTGAAGCGGGTGAAGGAATAGGCGCAGGTGGTGGAATACCTCAGCAAGCGATCGGTTTGCCTTTGGAGACGAAAGATAATAATCCAAATAAGGTCTATAAATGGCTGGATTGAAAAAAAGGAGGTGCAAGTTTGAAGCTTGCACCTCCTTTTTCGGGTTAACACGCAATAAATTTTCAGTATGTAGTTGCTGCAAGTTTCTTCTTGACAATCATTCGGAAAGCGATTACAATTCAAAATGTGAAGTTTTCAATCACTTTAATGAATTCATTTGTTCAAAATGAGCAGTAAAGTCATTAGTACTATGACAACTAAGAAAATCGATCCTGTCCAGTAAATCGCTTTCATATYAACTTCGTTTTTCTGTCTCCGCGAAGCGGTTACTGGTTTGCGTTTGGCCATAAGAATCACCTTTTCCATTAGGATTAAACGAGATGATTCTATCATATCATAAGTAAGCGCATTCAACGAATAAGAAAAAATGAGCAATTTTATAAAAAGAGTATTGACGTTCATGTCATTATATTGTAAGATTTAATCACACGGAACACATAAAACAATTGAATATGTCAGTTTTAATAACATGTTACCGCAAGGGCATTAGTTATTAGAAGAAATGCAAGTCTTCTTCTATAACTATGCCCTTTTTATTTTGCCAATTTTGAATCATGAAAGGGGTTGATCGTGCAAACTAAGACGAAGTTTAACTATCGGGTACACGCTTCACCAATAAATTATTAGATGAATTAAAAAAGGGAGAAGATGATCACATGAACATGAAAAAATGGTCAACAATTGGTTTGGCAACGTCAATGGCACTCGTAGCTGCAGGTTGCGGTAAATCCACGCCGGTAGAAACAACAAAACCAGCAGCATCTGTGGCTCCAACAGCTGCAGCATCCGCAGCTCCTACTGCAGCAGCTTCAACTAAACTTACTGGTGATTTTGAAATCCAATACTTTGTTGGCGGATACGGCGACAAATGGTGGAAAAAAGTTATCGCTGATTTCCAAGCGAAAAACCCTGATTTGAAAATTAAAGAAAGTGCGGGACCAAAAATCAACGAGCAAATGAAACCCCGTTGGATCGCTGGTAACCCACCTGATTTTGTATACATCGATGGACCTGAGTTGTTCGACCGCCAAATGGTTACAGACGGACAACTGGAAGATTTGACGGATTGGATCAAAGACGCTAAAAACGTGGATGGCGAGAAAATCATTGATTTACTTGCACAAAAGCCACAACAATTTGACGGTAAAACGTACAACATTCCTTTCGTAATGAGCTCATGGGGTATTTTCTATGATAAAGCTCTTTTCAAAGACAAAGGTTGGGCTGAGCCAAAAGATTTCGAAGAGTTCTTGGCTGTAAGTGAGAAAATTAAAGGTGCTGGCATTAATCCATTCATCCACACTGGTAAATATCCGTACTACATCAACGGTGGCGTATTGCTTCCAGCGATTGTATCTGCGAACAACAATGACTACAAATTGCTGCAAGATATGTCCACAAACAATCTTGAGGCTTGGAAAAACCCTGCAATCATCAAAGGTCTAAACAAAATCGTTCAAATGCGTGATAAAGGCTACATCGACAAAGCATCCGTACAAATCAACCACACGGATTCCCAATCCTTGTTCCTACAACATAAAGACGCATTCATCCCGAACGGTCTATGGTTACCAAACGAAATGGCGAAAGACGTTCCAGGCGGCTTTGACTTCGGATTCATTCCATCCATTACGCAAGATAAAGGTGGAAAAGTTGTAGCTAACACGTCCACAGCTACTTTCGGTATCGCGAAAAAAGCGAAAAACAAAGATGCTGCAAAAGCATTTATGCAATTCGTATTCTCCAAAACACAAGCTTCCCAATGGGCTGAGCTAAGTGGTGCTCCTTCCAACGTTAAAGGTGATATTTCTTCTTCCAAAGCTCCTAACTTCGTTAAGGATGCTGCGAAATTCTTGTCATCCCCTGATACTGTAGTTGTACCAACCGTTTCCTTTGCTGCTGACGTAGACAAAGCTATGCAAGATGCAACAGTTGCTTTGACAATCGGCACAATTACACCTGAACAATGGGTAACTCGTGTATCTGATGTTGTTGCAAAACAAAAGAAATAGGAACTGAATGAAGCAGTGCGGGGAACAACAAAGGCTTAGCTGCCTAAGGCGTTCTCCGCCATTTTAATGATAGGACGGTGACGATAGAATGAAGACCAACTCGAAAAAGCTGAAACGGAATTTATTCATCGCTTCATTCATCATTCCGACTTTTCTATTCTTCTGCGTATTTACGATATATCCCGTTATACAGGCGTTACAGAAGTCTTTCTATGATTGGTCAGGAATGTCTGAAAATAGCGAGTTTATTGGTTTTGATAACTTCGTTGAGCTTTTCAAAGATCCGATTGTACTTAGAGCCATTGGAAATGACTATTTCCTAGTTGTGGGTAAAGTAATTGGAATTATGATTCTGGCGACTTTCTTCGCCGTAGCGTTAACAAGATTCAACTTGAAGGGTTCTGGTTTCTTCCGAGCCATCTTCTTTATCCCGAATGTCATTTCAGTCGTTGTTATCGGCGTACTTTGGAATTTCATTTACAATCCGCAAATCGGTTTCTTGAATGCTTTCTTGTCTCTCTTTACTGAGAAAAAAGTAGATATTACTTGGCTAGGATTTCCACAGCACACGATCTGGATGCTTCTACCCCCAACAATTTGGGCAGGTATCGGCTTCTACATGATCCTAATGATTGCTGCAATCGTGAATATTCCTGCTTCCTATTATGAGGCAGCTAATATAGACGGAGCTGGTCAAGGGGCGCAATTCCGCCATATCACCATGCCGCTCATCTGGGAGCAGATTAAGGTTTCCATCGTTAACATCGTTATTACTACACTCAACGGCTCCTTCGTAATTGTTCAGCTAATGACCAATGGCGGACAGCCCGATAATACGACGCAAGTTATGGGTTCTTATCTGTATCGGATGGCTTTTCAACAGTATCATTTCGGTTATGGAGCAGCCATTGGTGTCATGATTCTGATCGTGTCACTTATTACAACACTGATCTTGCAACGTATCATGCGCCAAGAAACGATCGAAATGCACTAAAGTCATCATAGACAAAGATACTGAGGGAGGGAAACCATCGTATGGCTATCAAAAATCCATTAGCGAAAATGTTAGTCTGGATCATTCTGATCATATGGAGTGTAGCCGTGCTCTATCCACTTGTGTGGACATTGCTCGATGCGCTCAAAAATAATGAACAATTTTTCTTAAATGCACCATGGGCATTGCCTAAATTCCCATTACTCTGGTCCAACTTCTCGTATGTATGGAGTAAATACAATTTCAGTACATACTTCCTGAACTCCATTGTGGTGACGGTAGGAAGTACGCTACTGGGGATGATCCTTGCAGCGATGACGGCTTATATTTTGGCGAGATACGATTTTAAAGGGAACAAATTTCTTCTTACGATCTATATCTCTTCCATGATGATTCCGTTCGCACTTGCTTTGATCCCATTGTTCTTCTTATTGAATGATTTGCACCTTATCAATACGTGGTTGGGGCTAATCCTCGTCTACGCGGCACTGAACTTGCCTTTCGGGATCTTCTTGCTTGTTGGGTTCTACAAATCGCTACCCAAAGAAATTGAAGAAGCAGCGATTATTGATGGAACTTCACACTATGGCACGTTCTTCCGGGTTATGTTACCATTGTCACAGCCAGGTCTGATTACGGTGATGATTACGAACATGTTGAATAACTGGAATGAATACTTCCTAGGGGTTGTTCTTACGAACGAGCCTACGAAGTACACGCTTCCAATTGGTTTGGCTGTTATGCAAGCTGAGATGCAATATCGTGTAGAATGGGGTCCATTATTCGCCGGATTGCTGATCACAACATTACCGACTTTGATCGTATATATGATATATCAACGCCAGATTGCAAGTGGGATTACGGCAGGAGCTGTGAAATAACTGTATATGGCAATGCATAGAAAAAACACCTTAACCTAGAGGAATTTATCCTTTCGGAGGGGTGTTCTTTCTACTATAATGGGGATAGGTAAAAGCAAACAAGAAACGGCCAAACTTGTGGGCTATAGGTGAATCTGATGAGTGTAATGTATGCATTTCAGAAGATGGGGAGATCGTTGATGATCCCTATTGCGGTGCTGCCGGCAGCATCCATTCTTCTTCGAATTGGTAAAATGTCTTTTAATGATCCATTCCTTGTTCATGTGGCTCAAATTTTCGAGCTAGGTGGAAGCGCAATTTTTGATAATTTGCCACTCATTTTCGCAATAGGAATTGCGATTGGCTTAACATCTGGAGAAGGCATTGCTGCTTTAGCAGCTGCGGTTGGATATTTGGTCTTTGATAACGTTCTTAAACATTTTCAAATGGTTTCAGGCAGCTCAGAGCCATTGGATACAGGCGTGCTAGGTGGGATGATGGTGGGGATGCTTTCTGCTACATTCTTCAATCGATTTAGTCATATTCAATTACCTAAGTCGCTTGGATTCTTCGGCGGAAAACGGTTTGTTCCAATCGTGACATCCCTAGTTATGGTTTTCCTTGGTGTAGTCGTTGGGCTTATCTGGCCACCCGTACAGCGAGGGATAAGTGAAGTAGGATTATGGATTGTAGATAACGGAAACATTGGGGTTTTCATTTACGGTGTCATGAATCGCTTGCTCATTCCAACTGGTCTCCATCATGTCATTAATAATATCGCTTGGTTTCAAATAGGGGATTTCGTTACTCCAGCAGGAAAAATGGTACATGGGGATATTTCACGCTTTTTCGCAGGGGATCCTACAGCCGGCATGTTTATGACAGGTTTTTATCCTGTTATTATGTTTGGCTTACCAGCAGCCGCGCTTGCTGTCGTTAGAAGTACTTCTTCTTCTACAAGGAAATTTGTAGCTCCAGTCATGTTAACTGCAGCACTGACGAGTTTTCTAACAGGCATTACAGAGCCAATCGAATTTGCGTTTATGTTCGTAGCCCCTGGTCTTTATGTGATTCATGCAGTTCTTACAGGTTTCTCCATGCTCATTTTGAATATCCTTCAAGTGAAAATGGGTTTTGGTTTCTCGGCAGGCTTTATTGATTTCGTGTTGAACTGGCACTTGGCGACGAATCCCTATTGGATTTTACTCATTGGAGCCGTTTACTTCATTTTATATTTTATAACCTTTCGAGCTTATTTACACTTCTTTCCGATGAAAGTAACAAGTAAGGATGATTTTGAGCAATTTGTTGAGGTAGAAGCTGCTGAAGAGAAACCTTCTCTGGTAGATCGCCCAACACGTATTCTAAATCATATTGGCGGAGCTTCTAATATTATCTCCATTGATGCTTGTATTACACGACTGCGTCTTCTGGTTAAAGAAGAGGTACTCGTGCAAGATAACGAGCTGAAGGAATTAGGTGCTATCGGTGTCATCCGGTTAGGAAAAGGCAACGTTCACGTTGTTTTTKGGACAGAATCAGAACAAATTCGTGAAAGCATTAAACCTTTACTAGGTACAAAATGAGAAATAATCAGGACAAGCCTAAATATACCCCACAAAGTGACGTATGCCTTCGAAGTCTATTCCGATTACTTTGCGGGGACCCCGAAACTATAAATTGGGAGGTGTCTTATGATTGAACGGACGATCATACATGTTCTATCCCATAACGTGGTGATGGCGCATTTAAGCTMAGGGAAAAATTCCATTGCATTTGGTAAGGGGATCGGATTCAAGAAAACACCTGGTATGCTAATTGGTGAAGGTGAAATTACACAAGAGTTCCTTTTACATACATCGGAAGTACTGAAAAACTATGAACAAATCCTAAATGCCGTCGATGTGAAAATCATCGGGATCACCGAAGAGGTGATTGCCTACGCACAAAGCATGCTGGAAGGCGATTTCTCTGAAACGATCCATGCATCGCTCGTAGATCATATTAACTTTGCGGTTGAGCGGCAGAAGCGCGGAATCTTCATTACGAATCCATTTGCCTATGAAATTGGATACATGTACCCGGAGGAATATAAGGTTGCTAAGAAAGCTGTTGAATTCCTGAATGAACATCTAGATGTGAAATTGCCTGAGGATGAGGTTGCTTTCTTGACGATGCATTTCAACAGTGCGCGTAAGAAAGAGCAAGCATCCGATTCTCTAGCTGTTGTCAGAGTGGTCTCTCAAACGATCGAATCTGCGAAGGAACTTGGCTTTAATTTCGATGATTCGTTCTMGACACTTCGCTTTATCTCCCATTTAAAAGGTGTAATTGAACGGGTTAAGTCAAAGAAAACGCTACAAAACTCACTCCTTTCCAAAATTAAAGAAGAATACGGCGACACTTACGTGAAGKCCAAGGTTCTATCGTTAATGTTAAGTGATTCCCTGCAATTAGAAGTACCTGATGATGAGACGGGATACTTAACGATGCATTTGGAGCGATTGCTGCAACGCACAGAAGTGTAGGTGGAAATAAATATAAGCTAAAGCATTCCCTTGCAACCTTTGTGGAGCAGGGATTTTTTGTGTGAATACAAGGTTTAAGGTCTTAAGTGGATTGCATATTTCTACATTGTCAGCTAAACTGACTGTTAGAGTACTTAGAGAGAACGGAGTGCATAGGACATGCTGTATAAGAAATTAGCTAAGCCTTTTTTGTTCCGAATGGATCCGGAAAAAGCGCATCATTTAACGATTGACGGTCTGAGTGTTGTTGGGAATTTACCAGGAGGCAAGCAGCTGCTTAAATCCATATATGGGGTCCCAGAATCACCTCAACTAACTCAGGACCTATGGGGATTACACTTCGGTAACCCAGTCGGCCTTGCTGCAGGGCTTGATAAAAACGCAAAAGCGGTCAAAGGATTTTCACAATTGGGTTTTGGATTTATGGAAGTTGGTACGATTACACCTAAACCACAACCTGGTAATGAGCTGCCTCGTTTGTTCCGTCTTCCAGAAGATAGAGCACTGATTAACCGGATGGGGTTTAACAATGTAGGTACAGCTGAAATGGCACACAACTTAGAGAAAACAGGAAAACGTGTGATTCCAGTTGCCGTAAACATAGGGAAAAATAAATCGACGCCTAACGAGCAGGCTGAGGAAGATTATCGAGCTTGTATTATAGCGTTATATACATATGGAGATTTCTTTGTTGTTAACATAAGCTCACCAAACACACCTGATTTGCGTAATTTACAACATGGCGATGATTTGAAACGCTTGTTGTCTACGGTGCGGGATGAAATGCAAGTGCAACATAAGAAGCATGGTGGCGCGGCTAAACCGGTACTTGTCAAAATAGCGCCTGATCTAACGGACGATGAGCTTGATCTCACTGTACAGATCATTAAGGAAAGCGGAATATCTGGGATCATTGCTACGAATACCACGCTAAGCAGAGAAGGTTTACGTCATGCTAATCGCGAGCAAGCGGGCGGGTTGAGTGGATTGCCATTAACAAAGCGCTCAACAGATGTTATTCGACGCGTGTATCAATTAACAGATGGCAAGCTGCCGATTATTGGGGCTGGCGGGATTTTCACTGCGCAAGATGCGTATGACAAAATTCGGGCTGGAGCAAGTCTTATTGAAGTATATACGGCATTAATTTATGAGGGACCAGGTCTGCTTGGGCGTATAAATAAAGGGCTTCAAGAATTGTTAAAGAGGGATGGTTTCACACATATTTCCCAGGCAATAGGCGTAGATTCGCACTAACTTCATTCAGAATGGAGGATACATGGATGGATGGACGAGACTGGAAGAAATTTCTACTGCCTTATGAACAAGCGGTAGAGGAATTGAAAGTAAAGTTCAAAACATTACGTGGCGAACTCAAAAGTCGTGAAGAGTACGCACCTATCGAATTTGTAACGGGACGCGTTAAGAAAATTTCAAGTGTGCTGGAGAAAGCGAAGCGTTTGAGTGTGCCGATGGACCAGCTAGAATCAGGAATTGAAGATATCGCGGGCATTCGTATTATGTGCCAGTTCGTAGAAGATACGGAACGTCTGGCGGAGCTTATCCGCAGCAGACAAGATATGAGTGTTGTCTATGAKAAGGATTATATTACGAATAAAAAGCCAAGCGGATATCGAAGCTTTCATATTATTATAGAATATCCAGTGCAAACCGCACTTGGAATGAAGAAAATTTTGGCAGAGGTGCAAATCAGAACGTTAGCCATGAATTTCTGGGCAACGATCGAGCATTCTTTGAATTATAAATATAAAGAGCAATTGCCAGTTGAGGTTCGGGCTCGTTTAAGTAAGGCGGCAGAAGCTGCCTATCAGTTGGATCAAGAAATGTCGAGTATCCGCGGAGAAATTGTTGCTTCCCAACGGATGTTTGAAGATAACTCTAATTTAATCAATCGTGTGCTGAATAATATTCAAGAGTTGTATTTCTACCATCGCGTACGAGAAGCTGCTCAGTTTCAATTGCGGTTCAATGAGATTTGGGAAACAGAAGAAGGACTTAGTGATTTATCTGCCGATATCGAGGCTGCCATCTCGCGTGCCAAAAAAGGAGATAATAGCTAACCCATGAGCGAATATGACCGATTGTATGTCGCTTTTCTGTACTATTTTAACGATCAGCGGGATTATTTCGAATGTCATGAAGTGATGGAGGAGCTTTGGCTGGAAGAAGGCCGAAATCCGCTATATCAAGGTCTGCTGCAAATTGCAGTAGGCCTTTATCATCATTTGAATGGCAATCCAAGCGGTTCTATTAAACTGTTTAGTGCGGGGTTGGACAAGTTGGCACCTTATCCTGTTCATACGCTGGGGATTGATCTAGGTTTATTAGTGAAGGATAGCAAGGTTTATCTGGAGAAGCTGCTGAAATTGAAAGAGGAACCGTTTCTTCCCTATGATTTGGATATTAAGATTTTGGATCAAGAGCTTGAGGATCTTGTGGAAGATTTGAGATTGGACCCACCGGTAGGTAGTGAGCATCATTGAAAAGAAAGGACTTCTCACCAATGGGTGAAGAAGTCCTTTTGTAGGTTTCGATATTTAATGGCGTTAACCTTTATATTTTTGGAAGAAGGATTTGAATACTTCAGGCGTATTGCCGACTGTAGATCCAGCCTCAGGAACCCCGCCAACAATGCGATCTACTTCTACCCCGTTTTTGTAATAAACTAAGGTAGGTGTTGATTCAATCTTGTACTTGTTCCATCCATCTTTGAACTCTTCCAAATTGAATTGCTTAACATCAAGATTAAGCTCTTTCTGTATGGGAACTAGAACCGGCGTTGTCACTTTGCAATGAGGGCAAGTTGACGCATAATAGTACTGGAAGAATGTCTCTTTGTTCTTCAATCTTGCATCTAAATCTGCTGGTAAAATTAAGTTCTGGTAGTTCGGATCGTTTAACTGTTTCACAGTCTCTGGATTGAGCTTGGATGCGGCAACTCCGTAAGGATTACCAGCATTCGCTTTATCCGAAGATTTGGTAGATTGCTGATTAACGAAGTATAAACCACCGAATAAAATAACAACTATGCCTAAATAAATAAGCAACTTCTTCATGTATGCACCTCTTTAAAATGTTTACTTTCTACTATCTTCTATAAAAAGTATAGCATATCCTGTAGGATTTCGTAAAAATATTGGCTGTTTCGTGACAACTCAGCTATAATACCGTTACACTGTACCATGGAAACACAAATTGTCGGATCAAATGGGATTTTATATAGAAAGCGAAGATGTCGAATGGCGAAGCAGCTACCACCCCTTTTTAGGGAGAAAATGATTGATTTATTAGGTAAAGAGGAGTTTGAGCAGTTTCTTGCTTCCTATGATGAACCACGCGTTTATGGATTGCGGGTAAATACGGGGAAGGTGGAGCGTGCTGAATTTTTGGAGAAGAGTCCATTTCATTTGACGCCTATACCTTGGGTTTCGGATGGTTTTTATTATCAAGAAGGGGAACGCCCAGGTAAGCATCCGTATTACCATGCTGGACTTTACTATATCCAAGAGCCGAGTGCGATGGCACCTGTGGAGCTGTTAGAGATAAAACCAGGGGAGCGGGTTCTGGATTTATGCGCAGCCCCAGGTGGGAAATCGACGCAAATTGCCGCGAAGCTACAAGGTGAAGGTGTGCTAGTTGTGAACGATATTCATTCAGATCGGGTCAAAGCCTTGGTTAAAAATTTAGAGCTGCTCGGTGTCCGAAATGCCGTAGTTTTGAATGAAAAACCAGAGCGGATGTTGATTGCTTTCCAGGGGTATTTTGATAAAATTTTGATTGATGCGCCCTGTTCAGGTGAAGGGATGTTCCGCAAGGAAGAAGAAATGATGGGACAATGGGAGCGTCATTCTGTTCAGGAATTTGCTGCGATGCAGAGAGAACTTTTGGCGCAAGCTGCGGTGATGTTGGCACCTGAAGGCAGGATCGTGTACTCGACCTGTACGTTCTCACCGGAAGAGAATGAGGCTCAGATTGCGGAGTTTCTGGACAAGCATTCTGCGTTTGATGTCGTGCCTATTGATGGATTCAGTCCTKGGCGGTCGGATTGGTTGAGGGAACCGTGGTGTGAGGCGGATGCGTATAGTGCAAGGGCAAGGGATGCTGTGGCAGGGACGGCGAGGTTGTGGCCGCATAAGTTGCGGGGTGAGGGGCATTTTTTGGCGGTTTTGGGTTTGGGTGTTGAGGAAAGAGTGAGTGCGGGAGCGAGTGCAAGTGAGAGTGCGAGTGAGAGTGCGAGTGCGAGTGCGAGGGAAAGTGCGGGGGCTGCCGGCTTTGTGGCGGCAGCGGGGAAGCGTAGCKGCCGTCCCGCGCTACGCGGGAAGGGCCGTGCTGAGGCACCGCCTAGCACGGGGGTGAGCTTGGAGCCGCTAGAGGCGTTCTCCGGTGAGCTGCTGCGCAGCGAGCCTTTCGCCCTGAGGCGGCTGGTCTGTTACGGCGAGCACGCGTATGCGTCGCCGGCGGGCTTGCCTGAGCTGCACGGACTGAAAGTCGTGCGGCCTGGCTGGTACATCGGCGCGCTGCACCGCGGCCGATTTGAACCGTCCCATGCGCTAGCCATGGGACTGCGTTTGCGCGAGGCCAAGCGAGCTCTGAGCTTGGCTTCGAGCGACGAGCGAGCCCTTCGATACCTGAAGGGCGAGACGCTCGAAGTCGCGGAGAGCGAGATACTCCGCGATCCGGAAGAGACCAAGGCAGCCAAAGGCTACTGCCTAGTCTGCATTGACGACCATCCCGTCGGCTGGGGCAAATGGCTCAACGGGATGTTGAAGAACGAATATCCGCCCGGCTGGAGGTGGACCTAAACGGTCATGAAACAAACACAACGACTCGATAAAATACTCGCCCATGTGGGCATTGGCACCCGTTCTGAACTTAAGCGCCTMGCCAAAGAAGGTGCAATTTACGTCAACGGTGTGAAGGTCAAAGACAGTGGTATGCAAGTAAATCCTGATAAGGACACCATTACCGTGAATGGAGAGCTCGTCACTTATCGCGAGTTTGTTTATCTTATGATGAACAAACCGCAGGGGGTGGTCTCGGCAACGGAAGATAATCGGGATCGCACGGTTGTGGATCTTTTGGACGAAGAATATGCTCCGTTCGAGGTGTTCCCAGTAGGCCGATTGGACAAGGACACAGAGGGCTTCCTTTTGCTCACAAACGATGGCAAACTGGCACATAACCTGCTCTCACCTCGCAAGCACGTTCCGAAAACCTACTACGCTAAAGTTGAGTGGGAGGTTAACGAAGCGGATCGGAAAGCTTTTAGCCATGGAGTAACTTTAGATGATGGTTATGAGACGTTGCCTGGTGATTTGAAGATTTTACAGACCGGAAATGAAGCCGCTGGAATCCCTTCAGAAATCGAGCTTACGATTATGGAAGGTAAGTTCCATCAGGTGAAACGCATGTTCCAAGCTGTTGGCAAACAAGTCGTTTTTCTGAAAAGGATGTCGATGGGCCCGCTAGCACTTGATCCTGAGTTGGCCTTGGGTCAAGTCAGAGAATTAAGTATAGAAGAGCTCTCGGCTCTACGAAATGCCAACGAGAATCAAAATTAACTATACAAAAATACTAGAATATGGTATTTTCATGGTAGTGAAATTGATTTGTGCGGAAGAACCGCCTAGTTATTGCTGCTTTGTAGCAATGCTAGGCGGTTTTGCTGTTTTTAGTGGAAATATGTCGAAAATAGGTAGACATTTACAATTATGAAATGAGATACTACCAATAATTGGGTATATTCAAACAGGGGGAGATCTATTTGAAAAAATCTTTTATTCTACTTTCAACTGTATTATTATTCACGGCTTGTCAATCCTCGACCTCAGCCGCTGATTCACCATTACCAACTCCGAGTGCAGTCACTGCGATAAAACTAAAAGACGTTTCTGACCACTGGGCTATGTCTGCCATAGAAGGCGCTGTGAAAAAAGGGTATGTCGACGGATATGAAGACTCCACATTTAAGCCTGAAAATAATGTTTCCCGTGCTGAGTTTGTGAAAATGGTCATAACGGCGATAAAGGAGCCTGTGAAAAGCGTTTCATCAKGGTCGGATTGGTCTTCTCCCTACATTGCTGCCGCTATAAACAAAGGTATTCTGAGAGAATCGGATTTCTCGATAGATAACGTCAATGATCCGATTTCTCGCTTAGAGATGTCTCGTATTTCATTACGTGCAATAGACGTGACGTTACAGAACAAAGCAATTCAAATAGATAATGATTCAGTCATGTATAACGCAGCCAAAACAGGACTTATTCAAGGCATGGCAAAAGGGGCATTAGAGCCAAAGAGCTCGACTACACGAGCTCAATCAGTAACAATAATTGAGCGTATTCTCAAAGTGAATCAAGGAGGTACGTTAGAAATTGATAAGTATGCCGTTGGGAATGCTGAACTAGAATTGAAACATACTAATATATTTACGGTWATGCCACATATTTTCGGAGGGGAACAGATTGAAAAATGGAATCCGGAAAATCTTACTCTTGAAACCGGTGATGGATTGTATAAGGGAACGATGGATCAAATCGTTGCTATAGATTTAGAAGATCCGAACGATCCCAATTTAGGGCTTTTAGGAGATATAAGTGAGCTCAAATGGCATAACGGCATGACTGTTAAGACTAGTAAGTTTGTAAAAGATGGATACATGAATAGCTATGTTCTTTATTTTAAGGGGCATGTAGATTACAACAATGATACTACTATATATAAAAACACATCTACGCTCCCCAAATTTGGGTTATATGGTTTTGAAAATGGTGATCCTCAAGCGATGATAGATGGAGAACTAAATACTCCTACACATTTGTTTATTAATAAATTAGGGGACGTGCCCGCAATCATTATCTCTAAAAATAAGAGTGTTCTGAGTTCCTATGCAGGTATATCAATTAGCGCCCCTGCAATACCACCAACACCTAACTACAACAAAAAAATATTTTACAGTTTAATTCCCAAAAAATAAGACGCTCACTAGAAACGGAGGCGATCTCTGTTGCCGGCTAAAATAAAGCATATTAGTATTTGTCTAATTATAATAATCGCAATGCAAATTATACCTCTTAATTATCTGGAATTTAGTTGGCCATTTGCAAACGCTTCTGCTGCTAATGAAACAAGAAATATGACATACACTGGAAATTCTCAAGCTGGCTATCAGGCTATATATAGTGATGCAAAAAGTACAACTACAAACCCTTTTTCTGTAACTGCACCTGTCGGAAAAGTAATCAAGGAAATTGGTTTTTATATGAACGGGGACACACAACCTGTTATGAAAATTGATTCTGCTGTAGGTTTATCTAGTTGGGGTACAGTAGGGATAAATTTAACAGGAGACCCTGTCGTTGTCGAGTCCATCGGCAATGATTCAGCACAAGGATATTTCGCTTGGTATCGCTATGCTCCTGGCACTTCAGGTAAAACCCTGGACTGGTATCAAGATGGTGCACTTGGCTGTTCAGATCACTCAGGGCGAGACTACACTGAAAATGTTAATGGATCTATGATGCCTAAAAGTCCAAATTGCGTGGGGGCAGGTTTATCTCTAACAGCGAATAGGCAAGTAGGTTACACGACAGTTAGTGGAACTCCTATACCTTCATCAGTGGTCAATGCATCTGATATAACTGCAACAGCACAAATCTTTACAGACGCAAGTGTTTCTGGACCAGCAGGTGTTGATGACGGTGTAACTGTTGCAGCTAAAACACATTATATTGAAACAAAAGGTATTACTTCAGACAGATACGAAGTATTTTATACTCAAGATTTAAACTATGAATCGGACTATGATAAGCAACTCGGACTTCCCGGCGCAAAAGTAATGGTTTACTACACCGCTTTCAAAGTTAATCTCAAATCCAAAACCTACACTTACCCAGACCACATTAAAATCACTTATCAAACTGCAACAGGCCCACCTAACTTGGGCAATATTGTTTTAGATGAAGATGGACAATGTATTGAGACAAACAAATCAACAAACTTCCATTTCTCCTTTACAAATACAGGTGGAACCGATGTTTCAACTTCCTTCAACGTAAAAGTCTTAATCGATGGAACAGCGTTCCAGACTTTTAACTACACAGGTATCAACGCAGGCGAGAAAAAGACGGGTACCTTCACCAAATCCTTCTCAGGAACTTCCCCCTATGGAATCTCTATTCTCATTGACCCTATCACAGGTGAATCGAACACCTCCGACAACACCAAAACCATAACAATCACTCCCCAAACTACCTGCTCCATATCACCCTCAACAGAAGTAATTACAGCCAATTTTAAAATCGAAAAACCCTCAATTGAATTCGGGAGTTACAACGGTATTATAGCCGAAGGCATTTCTATTACTGGTGGCAACGGTTGTGGAATTCAACAGGTTGCTTATACGGTCTCACAAAATGGAAACTCAAAGGTTTATTCTAATTCCAGTGCTTTTTCGTTCAATGTTGGTGGACTACCGCCAGACCCAGGCTGGATGACAATTGGGACTGTCAGTGTCTCACTTAAAGTCACGTCCACATGTGGTGGAGAAGCCAGTGCTGGGCCAAAAACATTTCAAGTTGTTTCGCCAGCATCTTGTGTAGGCTCTAATAATCCACCAGTCGTACATGTTGGTTGGTTCCATGCCTATGACGGTGGAAGTATTACTCCCGAGAATTTGTTCGCTGTAGATGAACGTGTTTGGCTGCGAGTCATTCAAAAACCAGCTATCTTTCCGGGCGATCACGATGAGCCTTATGACCCTGACGGAGATCCATATTTTTTAACTTGGGATTTCGATGGTAGCTCTAGTGCATGGGTTAGACAGCTTAAAACCGATTATGGTTTATGGGATCACGAGCCTGACGGTTGGACTATAAATTTTCTAGCTAATGTACTAGGAACGCATAGTATCAAGGTAACAGCAACGGATAAATGCGGTAATCAGTCACAAACTTCGGCAACCATGAGTGTTGTGCCTCCAAACCCAGTCCCTATCATTACTTTACCCTCAAAGGTAGTTGAAGGCAGATCGTATACACCAGATATTAGCTGTACCAATAGCTACAGTCCGTATAAATCTAGGACAATATCAAATTGTGACTGGCACGGAACTAAGCTGCCAATATATCCATCTTTCGGTGATTACGACATTCAACTGGACGTAACAGATAGCGCGGGACTGCGGTCCCTTAATACAGTGCATTCTACTTTGAACGCCTTAGAAGACTTACCACCTGTCGCACAACTAGATTACAATGATATCGGGGTACGAAATGTTTCCATGTCTTTTCAAGACAAGTCCTTTAGCCCAGACAGTGACCCAATATCGGAGCATACAGTTACTTTAGCTTGCGACAAAAATAATAATGGATCATTGGCAGATGATACAGTCATTACTATTACACCTGATGCAAATGGAAACTTTACCTATACACCTACTCAAGTAGTGAAGAAATGTAATGTTCATATTCATCTAAAAGAAGGACTCGGTCTGAAGAAATCAACGGAAAAGGATTTTTCATTTGAAGTGGTCAACCAAATGCCCGAAGTTGATTTCTCAGCTTTTGGTGTTCAACCTGAACCCGCCAACATAACGACTGTTACACCAACGGCCAATACAATCGTTAATTCGGCAAATTGGACTGCCTCTTCTTCAACAAGTGTTTCAGCACCAAAACTATATAATTATAATGCAGGCGAAAACTCTGTTAGTACGAGGAATGTAACGAATTACGAGCCGTACAAATCAATTACTAGCTCCAATGTGGTAACAAAATGGTTTTCGACGGAAAAAAGTTATTGTGGCGATTGTGGTAATACAGGTRAATTAGAGGGTTATTATGCTAGTTTTAGCAAAGAAAACAGATTTGCTAAGCATCTCTGGAGATCAGGCCAGAATGCTAGCGATGCCAATTACTTTTATAATGAAGACAATCCTTCAATTGCTTATGGATCGACGTTCGCTAACGGACCGAATTTTTCAAACAATGGCGGTTGGGGAGAGGAAGTAATACCAAAATTAAATTATTCAAACAAGATGGAATTTAATTCTGATATGATTTTTCAAAGACAAGGAGGTTATAACTCCTATTGGCAAAATAGTACTTATAATGAGCTTATGACCAGAATTACTGACATCTTGAATTTTACTAAAAACCCTAACAACCAGTTGGTAACTCCCGCATATACGGGTACCAAAACATTAACATGTGGATCTGCGTGGTCTGATTCTCTTACTTGTCCACCACCTGAACCAACTACATATCCAGCAATGTTTACTGGTCCAAACCCTAAAGTTACAGAGGGGGTACTGATGGACTCGGTGAATTGGGGTTATGATTGGGACGGTTATGTTATTCAGCGTGGAACCACTCAGTTTAGTTCGACTTTCAATAAGGATTCAAGTGGTAACATCTACAAGAATAAGTGTTACTGGGGCTATTATGACAATTACGCTCATTCGTGTAGCCTAGTTAAATATAACAGCGGTGGATCTGTAATGTGGGAATATTCGCCTTCCCCAGCTTCTTGGGMATATAATCGGACAGGTATCAGCATAGATTACTTCTCCGATAATGAGTCTAAGATTGTTATTAAATACGGTGCCGTAAGAATAGTTTTAAATGCAAATACGGGTGCAGTTTTGCTAGACCTAATAGGTGGTGGGAATGCCTCCGATCCCCATAATAATTTAATTTACTACTTAGGTGTATTTAATAATCGTATCGCTTATATCAAACAGACGGTAGAAAACGGTTATTACACCACTATTGGTAAGAATGGTTTTTGGGATTTGATGTTCTACGATCTAGGAACAGATCAAACTACGACAGTAGATCGAGTGAAAACATACGGATATTTAGTGCAATATTGGCCAGATGATGGCGACATCTCATATAGAAGTCCTATTCCAAAAGCTACAATATCCGCAGACGGAAAATTAATTATAGGTAACGGTGAAACGAACATTTTGGTCTATAATATGAGTACAGGTTTGAAAGAAGTGGATATACCAACAGGATTGGCTTTTACGAATTTCTCCGATTCAGGAAATGGTACTAACACACAGGGTATAAAAAGCATTAACTTGACAGAGGATGGCACAATAAAAGTCGTGTATCAAGGAATATCGGATTACGGAAGCTATCAGTCAAGGCGAGAATGGATACTATCTGTGAAAACAGATGTAAACAACTCAACTGGAAATGCTAGTTACGGTTTTCTATCTAACAATGATGCCAGTTTTTATAATGGTGATATCAGTGTTAAAACCAAATTTAATCTTAATACGTATAGTGATAGCGTCACAGCAGGCATCGGTTTTAGAGTACAAAATAACAAAAACATGTACAGAGTAGAAATGACACCGAATCTCATCAAGTTGACCAAAATTGTTAATGGTATTTCATCTACGATTATGAGCAAAACTTATAATTCGAAGCTCGGGGTGTACACAGATATCAAAGCCAAAGTAAGAGCTAATCACATTATTATCTACGCAGCAGGAATTCCAATCATTGATGCTTATGATGATACATTTGCGGTTGCAGGATCTTATGGCCTTTTCTCAGAATCCCCGTATGTAGAGCTTCAAGGTTTCAATGCCATGATTTACGAAAGTGGTGATACAGCAGTTGCCAATCAAGCGATTGTAAATATGCCAATTACGTATAGCACTAGTTATCTTGATCCAGAGAACGATCCTGCTATTCCTAATAAAGCAACGTGGAAATTTACGAATATGGAACCTTATAAATTCCTAAATGCTGGGGATGGTGCTTCCGATCCTATAGGAACTAACAGCTATAATGGCGTCGTTATTCAATCGCCAAGTCCTAGTATTTCAAAGGTAGGGGTATTCAAGGTTGAATTCCAAGAACCGGACGACCCTGCGCCAGCTGGATTCAAGTATCCATCACCTGTCTTTGCCATGTTTCAGAAAATGTCAGACCCTGCCACTCATTCAATTCTGGTTCATAGAAGGCCCATAGCACAATTCACGATTGCAGAGAATCCAGATCATACAATTCAATGGACAGAAACAGGCTACGACCCGGATCGATGGCTAAGCGCGGCAAACTATTCAACTGAAGCGACGGAGAAAAATTATCAGAGCACGAGAGGTATTTTTAACAACAGATACAGCTATACAACGCCAAGTGGCGTAACTCAGCTCGGAAAGCTCACACGGCCTAATGAAACTGGTACGTATACGGTTAGAGCAGCAGTCGCTGACGAATATGGTGCATGGTCCGATTGGGTAGAACAAACAATTCAGATTACGATTCCGTTGCCAAATCAACCACCGACAGCCGTACTTACATTTCCGATAGGAACACAAACAAGTCCTAGTTATGTGAATACACGTCAACCTACAATTACTTGGAATCAAGCCGATCCGGATGCAGGAACAACCTTTGCGGCTTTCCAAGTTGTGCTAAAAGATGAGTCTGGAAATGTCGTTGTTGACAGTGGTATCAAACCACAAGGAACATCTGCAACTACACAAGAATGGATAACAACAATAGTACTTTCACAAGGTCAAAAGTACCAAGTTCAAGTAAGGGTTTTTGATGGAATTGCTTGGTCAGTATGGTCGAACATAGGGTGGCTAATTACTAACCGTCAACCAACAGCAACAATGATAGAACCGGGTGGCACACAAGCTTCACCAACACGATTCAGTACCTTGCGGCCAACGCTAAAATGGAATCAAGCAGACCCGGATCCAGGTACAACATTTACGTATTTTCAAATTCAAATCACAAATGAAGCAAACGATACAATGATTCTGGATTCAGGTCAGTATTATCAAGGCTCTTCTTCATTAATCGGCAGTTGGTCAGTAAACACCGATCTACCGGCTGGTCAAAAATTAAGAGTTCGCGTTAGGGTGTTCGATGGCGTTATCTGGTCAGATTACTCACCACAAACTTGGTTATATATCAATCAACCTCCTGTTGCCAATTTCGACTGGACTCCTAAGCCTGTATGGGAGGGAGATGAGGTACGGAGCACCAATACTTCAACTGATCCTGATGGCGATGTGCTTTCATACTTATGGACCGTTCAGGGACCAGATGGGGTTACTACGTCTTTTACATCTACAAATTTCACGCAAAAGTTCACTGAACCCGGTAATTACTTAGTTACACTATCCGCGATGGATGGGTTTCTAACATCGATTGCAGTTAAATCGATCACTGCTATGCCATTAACGATAAGATCTGTTGTGACTTACACGGACAATTGGTTGATTTTGCATAATCAGAAAGGGCACCAAATACAAGTAAATCCTAAACAATTTTATTCTGGTGAAATATTTGTTGTGAAAAGTCAGAGCGCAGCTACCTCGGTTGACGAAGTCATCGCTTGGATTGACACGATTGGTTTGGATGGTCAGACCTTATATGTTTCTGAAAAGCTAACACCACAGTTAAATGATGGTACTATGTTTAGTGGCGAATTATTTGATGTGAAATTCCAATCGCTAACGGAGGGACTGACTCGAGGCGCACAGACGATTCATTTTCAGATTAGGTACAGTAATGGTGTTGTGAGAAAGGAAGATATTCCTATCGAAATCATTGGGAATGCCCAGCAATCGGTCGGTGTTCATCGGGTTCAATAACGAAGTAGAGATCTTGAGAAGACGTTGTTTTTATTGTAAAATCGTGAACTGAAATTGCACCTATGGTACAATTAGTCGATATGAAGAGAGCGAKGGAGAGGATACCTTGAACTATCGATTAATCGCACTGGATGTTGATGGCACACTGCTTAACGATAATCACGAATTAACGGATCAAACGATTGAAACTATACAAGAGGTTCATGATCAAGGCTGTCATATTGTGCTATGCACGGGGAGAGCGCCGGCTAGTACGTTACCGATCCTAGAGCAACTGGGGTTGGAAGGAACGATGATCACTCATAATGGAGCGGTAACCGTTCATGCCGATGAGCGAGGGCAGTCGCTGGTGAATGAGTTTTCTTTTGAAATTAGCGAAATCGAAAGTATGTTGGCTTATGCTCGTCGTGAAGGGATTCACTTCGATGTGTGTACAGCATTTAATATGTATATCGAACGTGTCGGTGAGTATGAGAGGAAGATGTATCAGAAATTTCTCATCAATCCTAAACTTGTTACGTCTGTTTCAGAGCTTGGCGTGCCGATCGTTAAATTTACGCTTTTTGCTCAACCGGATGTGTTGGATCGTGTTCAACTGGAGTGGGRAGATCAGAAGCTATATGGTAATTTGAGGATGATTCGCAGTGGAGATTTGTTCATTGATGTGATGAATCCGACTGCGAATAAGGGGAACGCATTGAAAGCTTTGGCAGCTACTTTAGAGATTGAAGCCCAAGAAATTATGGCGATTGGCAATTACTATAATGATTTGGAAATGATGAGTTTTGCTGGTTTGGGGATTGCAGTAGAGAATTCGCCGAATGATGTGAAAGAGGCAGCAGATGCTGTGACATCCTCGAATAATAATGAAGGCGTTCATGAAGCCATTCGAAAGTACTGTTTCTAAATAGAAATCGGTCAGAAACCTCGTTTTTCGAGGTTTTTTGTCGTTTATGGGGTTTTTAGTGCATATTTCGTATGATAGAATGAGAGAAAGACTAATAGATGATGGTGGTGTGATATTAATTGGAAAAACCAGGCAAGCCTTATTCTAAGAAAGAGAAAACTGCCGCGATTATGGTTAGTGCTGCTTTAATAAGTGCCCCCTTTATCATGGATGTTTMAAATGTTGCCTATGCAGACCCTGCCCCCAAGCCAGATACTTACTTCATTGATGAGATTGGCAATTTAATCGTTCCTTTGCATGGGACAATTCCAGTTCGTAATTTGAAAGCTATTTATGGTGCATATATTAATGATTTCGAAGTAACGAGTGTGAATAGTTATGGTAGTGGGGATCTTTTTGCTTATAACGAACCAGGATACAGCGCTGAAGGTTTATTGAAAATTCACCCTTACAGGGAAGGGACTGCGACTTTCACCGTTTCATGGAATAATAACACTAGTCAGGATACTTTTGATGTGACAGTTGTTAATGATCCGTCGATTACGAATGAAAGAAATTTTGATATTAGTGATGCAGCTACAAAAGCTATACATAGTTCGTCCCCAAATGAAGTAGAAGGTTTACTTAGCGGAATTGGGCCAGCAAACTCCACAGGTAATGTGGAAGGAAATAATCCGCCTACCTTGAATCCCCAAAATCAATACAATCCGTTTCAGAATGGTAGTTTAGAACTTGGTTCCTTTTTTTATTTATCCACACAGGAATTAAGCTCATTTTTTAGAGATATTGATGGAGATGATATTTCCGTTATCGTGTTTGACAATATTGATAATTCAGAAACTACACCAGCAGCTAGGTTTGTCTACAAGTCAGAATTTAATAGTTGGATTGTTGAGAGTGTTCAGGTAGGTGAAAGCACATTCACGGCAGTTGCTCTTGATAGTCGTGGTGGCGTAGTGGCATCCCAACCTTTCACAATTGAGGTGCTTGACAATCAGGTACCAACTATGAAAAATAACCCAGTTGCTAATCACTTAGCCACAGAAGGTAATGAACTTAACTTATCATCAAATTCAGAACTTGATTTGAATGAAATTTTCTATGATGCACCTTTTCAAAATCTTCAATATTCAGCTGAGGTAAGTTTTAAAAATGGTTATGGTTGTGGTAGTCAAACAATAAACAACTACCCAATTACTTTCACTCAACCAACGAACATCTTGTCATACGAAAGCGTCAGATCTCGGCTTAATGCAGCCTACCCAAATCTAAACGGAGACATCCATGTAACAAACTTGAAAGCAAAGGATAATTTGAATCAGTTTTCACCTTCTTTATCATCTACTATTAATCTTCATTATAGTGAATACGAGGGATTTAATGAAAATATTCCGCAAAATATGGAGCTTTATGCTTCAAATAGTGCAGGAGAAAGTAGTTTTACAGTAAATACCGATATACAAGATTGGTTTGATGATGATTTATATTTATTCGATATTCAACAACCTCAATCAGAGATTAATCATGCTGTAATACCAAGCATGTATGAAGAAAACGAGCGGGAATACATTAAATTTACTGCTGGAAGTTTAGCGAATACCCAATCCCGATTGAAATTATACTCTGCACTTAATGAAGAGGTTAATAAAACAGTGTGGTTTCAAAATGATATTGTAGTTAAAGTTATGAAGCCAACTCTCTCGGGAATGTCTCAGTCAATTAACCTTTACTCATTATTAGGAGATTATAATTATAATTGGGAATATTTCACCAATAATTTCAACGAGTTTGTTTCTATGACAAACGTAACTGGAGTGACGTATGGCTTTTACGACTCAGGGGTTTATACTTTGACACTGGACAACGTGAATTCAAATGGAACTGTTTTAACGATTATTCCAGACTCTAGCGAAGAGAGGGGCAGTCGCATATTCAAGATTCCATTCGTTAGACTAGAAAATGTCCCATTATAATAACATCATCTCCCTTATCCAATCTAACAAGCTCCAAGAAGCAGAGTGTGAGCTGTTCCAAGCCATTAAGCAATCACCAATTGACGCTCAACTCTGGGTAATGTTAGGGGAAACGTTGCTCCTTCAAAAACAGGCTGGCGCAGCGAAGCTGGTATTTGACCGCGCTTGGTTACTAGATCCACAAGCCAAATGGGTCAACAACATCTACAAGTCAATACAGCAACTCCCTCAAGGAGAGCCGCGCCAGGACATTAGGGATCTATTGGTTGTCCCCAAGGTGACAGTAACTGCTGCGATTTTATCGCATAATGAAGCAGAGAACATTGCGAAATGTATCGTTGCGCTACATGGTGCAGTAGATGAAATTCTACTTATTGATTCATCGACGGATGATACACGTAACATTTCTTTGCAATTTCCAAAGGTAAGAGTTGTCCCAATTGAATGGGAGGATAACTTTGGCGCAGCGCGTAACATCGGTCTTCAGCATGTGCGAACGGATTGGGTCATCTGGATTGATGCCGATGAGATCCTCATTCCAGAAGATGTCCATGCGATAAKGGACGTTGCTAGCATTTATAACCAGTTAGATATCATACCAGTACTGATTATTTGGCATTTGAATCGAATAAATGGAACCATCCAGCATGACTTCTCTCAAGTGCGGATGTTCCCAGCACAACGAGGACTTCGTTACTACGGACGCATCCATGAGCAAATCGCTACGGAAAAAGGAGTTTATCAACTAGATAAATATCGCAGAGCAGTTAAAATCCGATTGGATCATACTGGGTATGAACCTGCCATCCTTCAGAATAAAGGTAAGCTAGAACGGAACCTTCGCTTACTTAAACTCATGATCGAAGAAGAACCTGAGAATCCAGGTCACTGGTTATTTTATGGACGTGAATCGCTGGGACTCGGACTAGAGGAACAAGCTTTCACTGCCTTAACCGAAGCCGAACGCTTAGGTTTACAAACGCCCCTATTCGGCCGGATGCCTGAAATCTACCGACTCCTCATACAAATCATGATGCAACGCAAAAATTACGCCGAAGCGGAAGCCTACTGCCACAAAGCGTTGGCGCATTCACCTGATTTCCCTGATGCGCATTATTTGCTCGCGCAAGTGCGTATACGACAAGCAGATGAGCTGCTGCGATTAGCGGAAATGAGTATTAAGCAGTCGTTATCCAGTCTGCCTAATTACCGCGGCAGTGTTAGCGCTGATTATCACATTGGCGAGTGGAAGGCAGCGACGTCGCTTGGCGAGTTAGCTATGCGTTCGGGGAAGCTTGCGAGGGCGAAGCAGATTTTTTCCAAGCTCAAGGAAAAACCAGGTGCAACGGAGATATTATCAGCTAAATTAGATGCCATTGAATCAGAGCGGCAACGGCTTAATCAAGTCGATCAACACCCCAAATGAGAAAGACGATCACCATGCCTCAGTGGGCTGGTAATCGTCTTTTTGCTTTTAGCTCATCGATTAAATAACGAATGCGCTAGTGATGATAACAAGAAGGATAAAAAGCACGAGAATTGCAGCTGACGAAGTTCCTACTGCTGACATGGACATTCCCTCCTTTCGTGATGAGTGTTATAAGATAAGATATGTAAGTGGGGACAGATGTGTATAGACGAATATCCTGATTACTCATATTTTGGTCGATAATGGGCATGCTACAGAAGAATGACACAAGATCTGTAGAGGAGGCGACGAAGTCGTGGCCGATATTATGCTAAGACCCGACCTGAAAACAGCAGGCGGCGAAGTCTGCGATATTATGTACAATGGGGAGTTTGTCGGTACGTTAACGCTAGTCTACAGGGAATCGGATCGTCTTAAAGGCGCGATTCATCTGGAGCAACAATCCATCACGATTGTGAATAAGCAAGCGGTCTATGATTTTGCTCAGTCCTATATCCAGGATGTGATTGATGCGCTTGGAATCGCTCAGTGTGAAGTTACGGTTAGTTACAGTGATTATGATTTCGTCATTGTGACGGATCATGCCGTTGAGCCGATAACGTATCAAGATGATTATATATCGAGTGTAGATCTCTTACATGATGATGGGTTAGATTATTCTTGGCTAAGGGAAGATATTAGCTTGGATGATCAGGAATCGGAAATGTCTTCGGAACAGTTGGATATGCTCGAAGAACGGAAGAAAGAACAGGGATATGAGCTTGTTATTGTGAATGAAAACAGGAGCAGTGTCGAATATCACGTGTATGATAAGGACGCCGAGTTAATCGCGGAAGCCATCCTGCATATATATGGATCCGAAGTGATCGKGGATATTACATGGAAATTCGATCCATTTGATGAAGAGATGGATATTGTCACTGAACTTATGGTGGCAGATTTCAATGAAGAACAAACAGATTCGTTCGTGTTTCATATGATCTTTAATGGGGAGACCGTAGATACGGTGGAACTAACGCATATTGATATGCTGGATCTGGTGGATGACATTCAATTTGAAGATGAAATGTGGATACCGACGAGAGATGACTATTCCATCATTTTGGTTAGAGACGATTTGGATACGTTATCTTATGAGATTTATCAACAATCCTATGGTGGCTTACCGATCGGAACCGCTACGGTGGATATCAGCTCGCGGCAACTCACAKGGTTTATTGATTTCCGTGAGCCCGGTGATTCAGATGATCGAGAGTTGATCGCTACATTGTTGTTAGACGAGTTAGATAAAGAGAAGGAATACGAAACCTTCAATTTATCGATGCTCTATCGGAACAAGCTGATCGATGAAATTATGTTTGAAACCGAACAGTTCCACTAATCCAAGCGCGCAAAAAAGGCATGATCTCTCACCCTAACATGAGAGGCATGCCTTTTATTACATTGACTGTTATTAGAAAGAGTTAGATACTGTGATTTGATCTAATGGAAGGCGACCACCCGCGCGTGCTGGTGTAGCTGCCAAACCAACGCTGATCAACATAACTGGTACATAACGAGCAGGAACGTTAAACGCTTCTACGAATTTACCTGCATCATAACCACCCATTGGACAAGTGTCATAGCCAAGTGCTTTCGCTGCAAGCATCAAGTTCATTGCTGCCAAAGAGGCGTTACGAATCGCTTCATCGCGAGCAACTTGTGGATATTGGTACGCGCCTTCGATTTGTGCAACTAGCGTATCCATCACTGCTTGTGGAAGGAACCCGCCAGCAACTGCTGGACCGAAAACAGCTTGCGCATTTTTGTTAGCTTCAAGATCACCAAGAACGGCGATAACAACGGAGCTTTCAACGATTTGTTTTTGACCGTAAGCGATTGGAAGCAATTTCTCTTTTTGTGCTTGGTCATCGATAACAAGAAGTTTCCAATGTTGCAGATTCCAAGCAGATGGTGCCAAAGAAGCGGAAGTTAGAATTTGTTCAAGATCTGCTTTAGGGATTGTGTGGCCAGCTTGGTATTGTTTAACGGAATGACGGTCTTCAATTACTTTCAAAACTTCATTTTGTACTTGTGTGCTCATTACGGATCCCTCCAAGGATAAGAATTAGTTCTGTATATTGTTGTTCAACCTTCGAAAAGCATGCCTGTAAGTCGTTGGTAATCGATCGAAGAACTGTAAACAACTTTGTAACAATTTACTGTAATCATAAATGTTATAGTTGTGATTGTCAAGAGAGTCTTTCCCGTTGTCGTAAAATGTTGGATAATGGAAAAAGAAAGGGGTTGTTCCTCTTGAAATTAACGCAAAAAGAGTTGAATCACCTTGTTTTTTTGAGCGAGGTCGTATTGACGGGGAAAAAGAAGAGCCTTATGGACGAAACCCTGCAATGCTTGCTCTATATTGTGAAATCACTTGAAGAAGTGGAACTTCCGGATTCTGTTGCCCGCCAGATTGAGCAGTTGACTGCTTTAATTGAAGCAGACTTGCGTGATGAGAATGTACGCATGCAAGAAATACGCGGACACTTAGATTGGATGCAAAAGAAGGAGCGAAATTCTTCCATGCCATCCTAGTAAGGTGACATTCTGTCTATTTATGATATAATATAGAGTACTGTTTTTTTTGAATATATGAGGTGATAAGTAATGAGCTATGAAATCCCAAGAAATGTGCAAGAGTTGGGGCGTGACATCCAAGAGAACCAATTGAAATATCACCATAAATCCGTTTTGATTTCCAAAGAATTTACGTTTGACAGTGCGCATCATCTGCATTGTTATGAGGGAAAATGTAAAAGTCTACATGGCCATACTTACAAACTGCAAGTGATTATGCGGGGAAAAGTGGATAGCCGAGGGATCGCAATTGATTTTGGAGATATCAAAAGAATTACGAAAGAACGTGTGATTGATCGCTTAGATCATCGCTATTTGAACGACGTATTGCCGCCGATGAACACGACGGCTGAGAATATGGTGGTTTGGATTTATGAAGAAATTCACCAAGCATTGCTTGATGAGAAGCTGTACCCAGCCATTTCTTTGGACGAGATTCGCCTATGGGAAACGCCGACTAGCTATGCAGCCATCACTCGCTCGATGATGGAGGAGGATCTGTAATGCGAGATATCCGCATTCCCATGGTCGAGATCTTCGAGACGGTTGAAGGGGAGGGAACCCGTGCCGGGTTCCCAACCATCTTCGTCCGTCTTTTTGGTTGTAACCTGCGCTGCTCGTGGTGTGACACTACGTACAGCTACCCGCCGGCGGAAGCCGAGAACGTCATGACCATTGCTGAAATTATCAGCAAGGTTCAGACGTTCCGCTCCCGGCATATTTGCCTGACAGGCGGCGAGCCGCTCCTGTACGGCAACAAATCACTCGCGTTGATCGAGGCGCTCGCCGAACTGGAGCAGGTCGACGACCTGCACATCGAGACGAACGGTGCGATTGATCTAGCGCCATTCATCTCACAAGTCACATCACCGAAGGTGCGCTACGTGATGGACTTCAAGCTGCCGGATTCCGGTGAAATGGATCAGATGATTTACAGTAATTTCGAGCTGCTGCGCGAGCAAGATGAGTTGAAGTTCGTCATCGGAAGCGATCTCGATTTCGGAACAGCAGTTAATGTACTTCAAGAGTATCCGACGAAGGCGCTGCCGATGTTCAGTCCCGTGTGGGAAACGATGCCGCCGCGCAAGCTGGTAGATCTTATGCTGGCCGAAGGATTATCGAAGGTGAAGCTGAACATGCAGTTGCATAAGATTATTTGGGATCCAGCGATGCGAGGCGTCTAGCCAGCAGGCATTGTACACCATGTGTACAGTGCCATTTTCCAATTATAAGAAAGAGGTGCTTACGATGAGTGAAAACACAAAAAGAGCCGTCATTATTCTCAGCGGCGGTTTAGATAGTACGACATGTATGGGACTAGCGAAGGAAGCGGGGTATGACTTGTTTCCGATTTCTTTTGACTATGGACAGCGTCATAAGATTGAAATCGAAAATGCCAAGCAAGTTGCTGAGCATTATGGAGTTGCAGCGCGTCACAAAATCATTAAATTGGATTTCCTGCGTGATTTCGGTGGCAGTGCACTCACAGATGATTCGATAGATGTTCCAAATGTGATGGAGGGGGCAGAAGTTGAAGAAATCCCAGTAACCTACGTACCTGGACGGAATCTTTTATTTCTTTCCATTGCAACCTCTTACGCAGAAGTAACAGGCTCTCAGGCTATTTATATCGGTGTGAATGCGCTAGATTACAGCGGTTATCCGGATTGTCGGCCTGAATTCATCCACAAAGTAGAAGAAGTTATCGCACTAGCTACAAAAGTTGGAGTCGAAGGCAAGGGAATTACGATTGAAACACCTCTGATTTCCTGGACAAAAGCGAAGATCATAGAAGAAGGATTGAAAATCGGTGTTCCTTATGAACTGACAACATCCTGCTACAATGGTAAAGCAGAAGCTTGTGGTGAATGCGATAGCTGTCGTTTGCGTTTGAAAGGTTTCGAAGAAGCGGGTTCTAAGGATCCGATCGCTTATTTACTGTAGTTGTATGGTTGGAGAAAGGCGGTGCCTGCATGACTCGTATTATGGTTGTTGATGATGACGCTGATATCCGAGAGTTGATCCGCGTTTATTTGGCAGGGGAAGGCCTAACGGTTGTGCAAGCCAGCAATGGCCAAGAGGCGCTAAGTCTTATGGAATCCGTTCCTGCTGACTTAGTCGTGCTGGATGTCATGATGCCGCTGATGGATGGCTGGGAGCTGTGCCGAGAATTGCGATCGCATTACCCGGAACTTCCGTTGTTGATGGTGACCGCGAAGAGTGAATCTATTCATAAGGTAAAAGGTTTTCAGCTCGGCACCGACGATTATTTAGTAAAGCCTTTTGATCCTGTAGAGTTAGTCATGAGAGTCAAGGCGTTGTTAAAGCGATACCGGATTCATTCCTCACAAGTCATTCTCATTGGTGGAATGACCATCGATCGTACAACATTTGAAGTACGCTATCAAGACCAACGGATTACGTT
Source organism: Paenibacillus sp. 01T442 (assembly GCF_056398345.1). Classification (NCBI taxonomy): domain Bacteria; kingdom Bacillati; phylum Bacillota; class Bacilli; order Caryophanales; family Paenibacillaceae; genus Paenibacillus; species Paenibacillus sp. 01T442. The sequence goes on along the minus strand of NZ_JBFTPF010000011.1, from coordinate 98,112 downwards.
GCCATTGAAGGAATTTGAACTTCTCTACAAGTTCGCAAGTCATGCGGGTCAAATCTTTACGCGTACCCAGCTGATTGAGCAAATTTGGGGGATGGATTATGAAGGTGATGATCGAACGGTTGATGTCCATATCAAACGTTTGCGGGAACGCTTTGAGCCCTATTCGGATGGTTTTCAAATTACAACGATACGCGGATTAGGTTATAGGCTTGAGGTGAAGGTATGATCAAATCGCTATATTTGCGAGTGGTTTTAACCTTTCTGGCGATTGTAGTGGTCAGTGTGCTTGTCGCATTTCCTTTGGCCGAGTACTTTTTTACGAACATGATATCAACAAAATTTCAATCTGAGATGTTAGCCGTAGGAAATCAAATTGTCACGTTAAGCAATGAAGTGCAGCCGAAGAACCTGTATTCCTTTGTAGCAGGAAGCAATCGACTGAATGAAAATTATTTGTTCACACTATTTGATTCCAGCGGCGTTTCATTAGGGCAGACTCCTGTGGATGTAAAAGGGAGGCCGCCCATACAATCGTCCGAAGTTGCTGACGTATTGAAGGGTCATATCTATAAAAGCCTGGATTTCAGTGCACCTTTACGCGGCATTAACGGCATTAAAGTCGGCGTGCCGCTGATCGTTGGCGATCAGAGCTACGCATTATTCATACATACGAACATCACAGATGCTGCACGCGGCCAACTCCAGACATTGATCGTATCAGTTCTCGGCATCGTCCTCAGTGTGGGGAGCATTCTTATTCTAATCGCTTCGCGATATTTAGTGAATCCTTTGAAGAAGCTGACCCTAGCGACAGAGAAGCTGGCTCGAGGTAATTTTAACGTCAATGTGAATGTAAGTAATAAGGACGAATTAGGCAAACTCGCAGAGAGCTTTAACCATATGGCTGGCGAGCTTAAGCAGCTGGAACAGATGCGTCAGGATTTCGTTTCAAATGTTTCACATGAGATTCAGTCTCCACTGACCTCAATTCGCGGCTTTTCCAAAGCGTTAAGGGAGTCGGATATCGATGATAATGATCGGAACAAATACTTGGAGATCATAGAACGTGAGAGTGAACGTCTTTCTCGTCTAAGTGAGAATCTACTGAAGCTAGCTTCGCTGGAATCCGAACATCATCCGTTTCATCCAACGATCTATGATTTGGACGAGCAGTTGCGTCGTATTGTTGTTTTCTATGAACCTCAATGGTCTTTGAAAGAGTTGGATCTGGATCTAGCCCTGCCTCGTGTGAAAATATTTGCAGACAGCGATCAATTAAGTCAAGTGTGGATAAATGTGATTGGTAATGCGATTAAATTCACAGCTACGGGTGGACATATTTATATTAAGCTTGTTCCACTGCGTGACCGGGTTCAAATATGGGTTCAAGATAACGGGATCGGTATTCCAATCGATGAACAAGGTCGTATTTTTGACCGTTTCTATAAGGTGGATCAAGCCAGGCAGCGTGATAGCGGCAGTGGTCTTGGACTTGCTATTGTTAGGAAGATCATTGATATGCACGATGGATCGATTGAGGTGCAAAGTGAAGTAGGCAAAGGCACGGGATTTCTTATAACGTTACCGACAACGCACTCACCAAATAAAAAGAGTTGAACAAGAAACTTGGGATTGTTCACCAAGTTTTTTTGTTTTGTTCATATTGAGTTCATATTGAACCTGTATTCTTTATCTCACAATCATTAGTTGAGGGGAGTACAGGAATGAATCGACTCACACAGTTTTCGATGAAAAACGTTTCCGCGTTATTCATCATCATGATCATGCTTTTTGTAGGCGGCTTGTATTCAGCAACACAGCTCAAGGAAGAGAACATGCCGAACGTTTCCTTCCCTGTTGTGGCCGTTACAACGACCTACACGGGCGCACCTAAAGACGTTATGGATGAAATTACGGTACCCATTGAGAAGAAGCTGGCGAATCTGGAAGATTTAGATTCCATCCAGTCCACTTCCAGTGATAATTTCTCCATGGTTATTATTTTGTTCAAACAGAATGTCGATGTTGACAAAAAGAAGCTAGCAGTACAGGATGCCCTTTCCACGGTTTCCTTACCGGCAACGGCAGGTGCTCCTAAAGCATCTACCTTCGGTGCAGCATCCTTCCCATCCAACTATTTAGTCGCTTATGCGAACGAGGGAGTCAGCCAAACAGAGCTTGATAAAACGTTCAAAGATACGATTAAACCAGGTCTTGAAGGTATTAAAGGGATCGATCATATGGACATTATCGGGGCTAGAGACACCTCACTCGATATTGAGCTAGATGCATCAGCCTTAGATGTCTACGGTTTGTCACCAGGCATGGTGAGCAATGCGATTAATACCGCGGCGACGAAAACACCGATCGGTTCTGTTGAAATCGATGGTAATAGCAAAATGACCCGAGTAACAGGCAACTTATCCAGTTTGTATGATCTGCAAAAAGTAGAGATTACGACGCCTAAAGGTGCCATTGTTACCTTGGATCAAGTCTCCAAAATAAAGGCCATTAGCGAATCCGACTTCAATGGACGTTTAGATGGCAAGCCAGCAATTGGGATGATTTTATACAAAGCTGGCAGTGCGAATGCCGTTGAATTCTCCGATGAAATTGAGAAGAACATTACAGAATGGAAAACAACGTTACCGAACATTACGTTCAAAAGCACCTTTGACAGTGCGGATCAAATCAAAGAATCGATCTCTGGACTTGTCCGTGAAGGGATTGTAGGCGCGGTTCTTGCCTCACTTATGATTCTTGTCTTCTTACGCAATGTACGAATGACGTTGATCGTACTCGTCTCGATTCCGCTCTCCATTTTGATCACATTATTATTAATGTCGCAATTAAACCTCACGCTCAACACGATGACACTTGGTGGTATATTTATCGCGGTTGGACGGGTTGTCGATGACTCGATTGTTGTTATTGAGAACATTTATGCTTCCTTGGAAAAAGCGCAGGAACGGAAAGAATCCGTTATTGCTTTGGCAACGAAACAAGTTTCGATGGCGATTACGTCATCTACCTTGGCTACTGTAGGGGTATTTGCTCCACTTGCTTTGGTAACTGGGGTTGTAGGTGGTTTCTTCCGACCTTTCGCTTTAACGATTGCTTGTGCACTTCTTTCATCTTTAATTGTAGCTTTAACGGTTATTCCGATGCTTTCGAAATTACTAGTGCTGCGTAGTAAACCAGGTAAAGTACAGCATGATGAAACTAAGCCAACGAAGTTGACCATGTTTTATGAAAAAGTGCTCACGTGGAGTTTAAAAAATAAAATTAAAACGCTTCTAGTCGCTTTAGTCATGCTCATTGGGACGATGGCTGGAACGATTCCGTTCTTATCAGTTGCCTTTTTACCTGCATCAGGTCCATCGCACATCATGTATTTCCAATTAAAATTGCCTTATTCAACATCCTTTGATGCGACGGATAGCAAAACAAAAGAAATCGAAACGGTGTTGTTAGACCTGAAGGATTCAAAAGGCGAACCGGTATTTAAATTTGTTGAAGCACTTGTTGGTTATGCGGGTAAAGATGATGAGCAAATTCCGTATGCGTCTCAAATCTTCCTTGAAGTGAATGACAAAGTGGATCCTGAACAAGTGAAGGATCAAACGAAAGCTTATATTTTATCTGAATTGCCGAGTGGTTCTGAAGTTGAACCTAAATCTATGGAAGGTGACTTCGGAGTGTCAAGTACGGACTTCGCCTACACTCTCCAAGGTGATGATCAACTTCAATTAGAGAAAGCAGCTAGAGTGGTGAAAGAGAAATTAAACACGTTCCCTGAGCTTTCCGAAGTTGCCGACAATTTGAGCGATGCCAAAACAGAAATTGAAATTGCTGTTGATCAGAAGAAAGCTAGAGCCTATGGCCTAAGCGCAGCTTCCGTAAGAGATTCAGCACGTACATGGATTCAAAAGCAAAATCTAGGCGATATGAAATTCGATAATATTGTATATACAACAACGGTTTCATTGGAAAAAACAGACAAAGATTCCCTTGAGAAGTTGGGTAATATCCCGTTAACGGCTCAGAATGGCTCGACCATTCTATTGAAGGAAGTTGCCAAAATCAATGAAACGAAAGGCGCTGCTTCCCTTGCAAGAGAGAATCAGGCGCAACTCGTGAAAGTTTCTGCCAAAATTAATTCAGACAATAAGACGGCAGTAAGTGCCAAGCTAAGTTCGGCTTTGAAAGAGCTAGAGCTTCCAGAGGGTGTTACACCGCAAATTACAGGCGTATCCGAAGATGTTAACGAAAGCTTTACCCAGTTATTTGTGGCCATGGCTGCTGCGATCTTCGTCGTCTACTTGATCATGGTATTGGCGTTCGGGAACGCAAGTGCACCATTTGCGATTCTGTTCTCACTTCCTCTAGCTGTTATTGGAGGGCTCTTAGGACTCGTCATTGCTAGAGAACCATTAACCGTAACTTCCATGATCGGGTTCCTCATGTTGATTGGTATCGTCGTAACGAATGCGATCGTACTGATCGACCGTGCACAACAGTTGCGCGAAGAAGGTTATACCGTTCGTCATGCGCTTATTGAAGCAGGGAAAATCAGACTTCGTCCTATTATCATGACAGCCGGAGCAACCATTATGGCGTTAGTGCCACTCGCGCTCGGGATCTCTGCAGAAGGCGGATTGATCGGTAAAGGTCTTGGGGTTGTTGTTATTGGTGGATTGATTACTTCGACGCTCTTGACGCTAGTCGTTGTACCTATTGTTTACGAGTTGATCGAAAGTATGAAAAACCGCATTAGCAACATGTTTAATCGGAAAAAAGCTAAAGAAAAAATGACAACGAGTTCGTTAGAAGTATAAGGAGGCACATCGATGATTAACGAAGGTTCACGAAGAGGGCATAGCAAATATCGCTGGATGGGGGTCATCACGCTGTTAACCGCTGCGACGGTGTTGGCAACAGCCTGCTCGGCACCAGGAGCTAAGGATGCGGCAACCGTACAGTTAACGCCTAAAGCGGTCAAAACGGAAGCGATCAAGCTTCAGAAAATAAGTAATCCGATTGAACAGGTGGCAGATGTTGTAGCCGGAACAACACTCGATGTGATGGCGAAAGCGAATGGCGAAGTTACGGAAGTTCTGAAGAAACGAGGCGAATATGTGACGAAAGGTGATGTCCTTTTCGTTATTGATAATACAGATGCCTTATCTGCTAAAYGGAAGAGTGAGCTTCAAGTGAAGAGTGCACAGGATTCCTTGCAGCAAGCTCGAGATAATAAAGTGAATACACGGAAAGATTTAGCTGATAACGTAGCTCGTACACAAACGGCTTTGAATAACGCTCAGCAAGATTACAACAAAATCAGAAATGATTTTGAAGCTGGAGTTGCGGTTCAGCGCCAGGTAGACCAAGTTAAGCAAGCGTTGGATAATGCTCAAATGAGCTTAGATGCTGCGCATAGTAAGTTATCCGCATTCGATAATACGGATTCTATCTCCAGCATTGAAACACAAGCAGAATCCGCACGTCTAACATTGGAGGATGCTACTCGCTCTTTGGATAATTTCGAAGTGAAAGCTCCAGGCAGCGGTATTCTGACAGATTTCAATGTCGTGGTTGGTCAAACAGCATCTGCAGCAGCAGGAAAGGTTGGTCAAGTTCAGCAGATCGATCCTATCAAAATCAAAACTGAGCTAGCTGAAACGAACTACCAACTTGTGAAAAACAAGAAGGAGCTCGTGTACTATAACCCGAATACGCCTGATAAAAAAGGGACAGCTAAGATTAGCTACTTAGCGCCAATCATGAGTGCTGCTTCCAAAACTTATACGCTGGAATTGGATATTCCGAATCCAGATCGTACGATTCAACCGGGTGGACGTTATCTGGTCCAATTGACAACAGAGACGGAAGAGAACGTTGCTGTCGTGCCTACACTTAGTATCATTCGTGAAGAATCCGATACCTTCGTGTTCGTTCAACAAGGTGACCAATACTTGAAACGGAAAGTGAAGCTTGGACGCATTAACGGCGAATTCCAAGAAGTGCTGGAAGGCGTGAAGGAAGGCGAACAACTGGTCATCACTGGACAGAACACTTTGAAAGACGGTCAAAAGGTGACAAGCCCTGCAGCATCCGCACAACCAACTGCATCACCAGCTGCCAAATAGCATCATTGAAATTCATATTAAGGGAGACGTTATAGATGAAAAAAAGACCATGGAAATCCAGTCTAACAGCCATTATGCTGGGAGCAATGATCGTTCAAGGAGGTACCGCAGCATGGGCTGCGGAGCCTTCCACGCCAACTGTTGTCGCACCAACTGTGAATTATGGGTTAACGGAGGATATTCGCGCTGCTATCAAAAGTGTAGGTGAAACGCCGACTGCGACTGGCTCACAGCTTGCTGTGACAGTTCGCTTGTACAATGGCGGCACAACGCAAAATCGTGTGCCAGAGCACGAGCTTCGCGTGCAAACATCTAGCGGGATCTCTTACACGCTGAAACCAAGTGCAAGTAATAAAGCTTCCCTGCAACCAAAGGAAATTGCAGAGCTTGTTTATTTCGCAGCGATTGATTCGAAGGAAATCGGTAGGATTGAAAGCCTTTCGTTCGTGAACGTCGACTTGTATGCTTATCCGAAGGTAGAGACTACGCTGCTTTCAATGCCAACTAATCAAGTATGGTATGGCGGTACGGGCAGTGCAGCACTGGAAAGCATCGCTAGTGCAGAGTGGGGACAAGAGTTCACGATTTCTGGTGTGAATTCAGGACTTACGTATAAGACGGTGGAATCTTCCCTACAGAACACAGCAGCTGGTCGTGTAGCCGTTGTGACTGTTCTTGTAAACAATCCGGGAGCAGGTCGTGAAACGGTACCCGCATTCCGTATAGATGCTCAATCAGAGTCGAAGAATTATGAAGGAAAACGTACAGAAGTGGCGCCAGTTGTCTTGGCAGCAGGAGAAACGACCTACATCCACTACGCGATCCCAGTGGAAAGCGGTGTGACGTTAACGAATGTCGTCGTGCTATCGACAGATACGTTTGTTCCGAAAGACGGAGGACAACCTTCGGAATTGGCAACAGCTAAGTTGGCTATGAACTGGCCAGTAGATGGGGCTAATACAACCGCAGCCGCGTATACGATCGGTCAACCGATCACTTTCAATGCACAAGCCAAAGTGATTGATAAGTCGACGGAAGTATCCTTAATGGAGCTGCATTTGCATGAGAATCCAGGTGAGGGCTATAAGACAGCCGTAGCGAAGTTCAAATTAACGAACGCAAGCACAACGCCAGTAGCAACACCAGCATTCTTGACGGAGCTAACAAGTAAGCTAGGTGCCTCCTACCAAGGTGTTCGTCAAACGAATGTGACGACGATGCTGAATCCTGGATTGAGCTATGTGGTCAGCTATTCCTATATTGTTCCACAATCCGAAGATAGTGAAAGTTTTGCTTTGAAAATATTAGATGCACAGGCTGCAGCTCCATATACGACGACGATTGCTGCGTTGCAAACGGACCTTCAGAAGGAAACGACGGATAATATTATTTCCTTGTACCCAATTGATGTGACGTTCAAGGACATAAACGTTAATATGCAATATGCGATGGGGACATACAGCTACAAGGTGAAATTGGATCTAACTATTACACAGGCTCCAAATGTTGTGGTTGATAACAATTTCTCCAAATTAAGATTTGAGATCGTGGATAGCTTAGGACGTGTTGTAGGTTCTAAAGACGCCTCTTTTAATGGGCCTAATAAGTTAATTAGTGGCAGCCAAATCCTTGATGCGACAGGGGCTAATTTGGATCAATTCAGCTCCCCATTCACGATTAATGTCTATGAAGCCATTGATACGCCAACGGGAATCGCTAAACGTTTAATCAAAGTAATGAAATAATTGCATATGCGTTATATTGAAAAAAACAGCCTGCTAGTAGAGAAATCTACTGGCAGGCTGTTTCTTGTGTAAGTATTCCGTTTACCGCTGTACCCTAGCTTTCACAGATTTCGCATAATCCGATGGTGACATCCCGACGGTTTTCTTAAAATCTCTAGAAAAATAATGAATGCTTGTGTAACCAAGCAAGCTCGCAATTTCTGTTATGTTATAAGGGCCTTCACGCATATAGGTTTTGGCTTGCTCGATTTTGAGTAATTTGAAGGCTTCCATAATGCCCATACCCTTCTGGGATTGAAAGAGCTCCTTCATACGACTTTTGCCCAGGTGAAAGGTTTGGCAGAGGTCATCAAGGGTAAAGGAATCTGCCAGATGATCGCTCAAATAGGCCATAATCTGACCGACGAGCCCAACCTCAGCTTTCTCCTTTTGCAACGAGGACTGTTTCAATTTCTGAGCTTCCTGAACGTTTCCCCGAGCTYCTAGTTTACGGATAAGGGTGATAAGGAGAATTTCTAAATAAGCTTTGATGAGCTGCTCACTAGCAAACGATGCCTCTTCGTTTCTTTCTAACAAATGAACGGAAGGAGAATCGAAGGGAGGGAGGAACGCATGAAATCCCTCTTGCGTGATGATTGAAAGCATATTGCGTTCGCGATCGCCTAACGATACGACTTTATTAGCTAGCTGAGACATAGCCTCAGAATGGCAGACGAAGGCGATAACGATGAGATTCGGCGGCTTATGCGCATGTCTGACATGAACGGTATGGAACTCCTCCGGTTTGTGGAAAATCATATTCCCCTGCTGGAGGGTATGGATGACATCGTCGGCACGGACCTCGACTTCCCCCTTGTCCACGTAGAGAATTTCCCAGAAGTCATGCTGCTCACCGTCGAAAACAAAGCCTTTGGCATATTCAAAATAGTGAAAGGAAATGAGCGCTTCGATCGAAAGTGATTCCTGTAAATAGATTCTTGGGAAATCCATGGTGTCCGTCCTCTCTAGGCGATTTTCTTCCCGAATATAGCCATTTTACCACATTCAATTTAGCTAAAGTGCAAATAATTCGGCTTAATAGATAAATCCAATGGGACATCACTCTTTTATAATAAAGGAAAGAAGCGGAGGCGATTATCAATGAAAAAAGGGATAAATATTTGGTCATTTCCAGGCTCTATGAGCGTGAAAGATTGCATTACGACTGCGAAAAAAGCCGGATTCGACGGCATTGAGTTAGCTTTGAACGAAACGGGTGAACTTAGTCTGGAAAGCACGGAAAGTGAAGTTCGTGCGTACCGCCAGCATGCTGATGAAACAGGGATTGAGGTAAGCAGCTTAGCGACAGGCTTATTCTGGTCTTATTCCTTGACAAGCAGTGCCCCGCAAACGCGTCAGAAGGCGAAAGACATTGTGAAGAAGCAGCTAGAGCACGCCGCGGCACTTGGTGTTGATACGATTTTGGTCGTACCTGGTGCGGTAGGTGTTGATTTCATCCCTGACTCTGAAGTGGTTCCATATGACCAAGCCTATGACTACTCCCTTGAAGCCATTCAGGAGCTTTCGGCCGTTGCCGAGTCTTTGAAGGTTTCGATTGGGATTGAAAATGTGTGGAACAAATTTTTATTATCACCGCTGGAAATGCGGGATTTCATTGATAAAGTAAATTCACCTTATGTAGGTGCATATTTCGATGTAGGGAATGTTATATTCTCCGGGTATCCGGAGCACTGGATTTCTATTTTGAGCCATCGTATTAAAAAAGTACATTTCAAAGATTATCGCCGCGCAGCTGGCGGTTTGCATGGTTTCGTTGACCTGCTTGCAGGCGATGTGAATTATCCGGAAGTGATGAAAGCCCTTCAATCCGTCGGTTATGATGACTATGTGATCGCTGAAATGATCCCAGGCTATACGCATCACGGTGAGCAAATTGTTTATAACACATCAGGCGCAATGGATGCTATTCTGGGGAGGAAATAATCATGCTAAGAATCGGACTAGTTGGACTAGGCTTCATGGGAAGAACACATTTGGAGAATTATGTACGCCTAGAAGCAGAAGGTGTTGCGATTAAAGTTGTAGCGTTATGTGATATTGACCCGGTTAAGCTAGAAGGCAACGCGGTTGCTGGAAATATTGATACAGGTGATTCGGCGATCGATTTCAACCTCTATGCGAAGTACACTAGTGTGTCCGAAATGATTGAAAAAGAACAGTTGGATTACGTGGATCTAGCTCTCCCGACTTACCTGCACCGTGATATTACGATTGAATGTCTAAATAAAGGTCTGCACGTGCTATGTGAGAAGCCAATGGCTTCGAATCCGCAAGAGTGTGAAGAGATGATTGCAGCTGCTGAAGCGAATGGCAAGCAATTGATGATTGGACAGTGTCTGCGCTTTTGGCCAGCCTATGTGTATTTGAAAGAAGCTGTAGAGAAGGGGACTTACGGTAAAGTAACAAGCGGTTATTTCTACCGCGGCGGCGCTACTCCGACTTGGGGACCATGGCTAATCGATAAAGAGAAGAGCGGCGGAGCTTTACTCGATATGCATGTTCATGATATCGATATGGTTAATTGGTTGTTCGGAAAACCTGAATCCGTTTCGTGTTTGGCACGAAATGTAGTTCCAGGCAGCGGCTATGATGTCGTGTCTACGAATTATTTGTACGGGGATGGCAAAGTTATCAATGCGCAAGCTGACTGGACGCTCGAAGGTGATTATGGCTTTGATATGCAGTACCGTGTCAATTTCGAGAAAGCGAACATTATTTTTGGCGCGAGCGGCCTGAAAGTGAACCCGAATGATGCGGCTGGATTCAATCCAGAGCTATCACCAGAGATGGGCTATTACTTGGAGCTGAAATATTTCATTGAGACGCTTCTCGCAGGGGAATCGGTTACAACCGCAACGCCGGCTAGTACACGGGAAACGATTGAAATTGCTGTCGCTGAGATGGCTTCGGCAGACAAGCAAGGGGCTTGGGTGGAAGTGAAATAGTAAGCGAGATCTGTATGTAAACCTTGGGAATCGTATCTGATTTCTAAGGTTTTTTTGAATTGAGGCACTAAGTATACGCGGCTCGCTCTGGTAGGCAGTAGAACGCATACCTCTACATCATATAAAGGAATGACATCTTCGATAACTTCGATGTTTTGCCCCCTTTTGACAGGCGTAACGTACAGGAGATGGTTCACGTACCGGTTAATGGCATAAAGAACCGTTTCCCGCACTGCCACACTACCGCAGGAAGCATAATCTTCGAACACATGCCAGGCGATGTAAATGCCGTTAGGGCTTTCTACTATGCCGGGGCCAGCGGCTCTCAAGGTGCTCACCGATGCCAATAGTGGCAGCAACAAAAACGGCAGTCTAGGACATATTTCCGTTTCCTAGTCCGCCGCTGTTTCTTTTCTCGGATCAGTCTGCAATTTTTTGCGTTTGAATGTCATCCCACTTGCGAAGGAAATTCGAGGAGATTCGCCTTATTTTATGCTCCATCGAGAAGCGAATAGGCGAAAAGTCGCTGCGAGTTTGTTTAAACGAAATTGACAAGGATATCTGCTGTTGCTCAACCCTTTTCCTTATAACTGCAGCAATTTCCTTGCGCAGATGAGCATGTGCGTCCCCGATTTTGAACAATGCCATGAGGCTGAACGTGAAGTATTGAAAGTATAGCTCTTCATCGTCTGCAATAAATTCGGTAGAACCATTTATATTTCTTATTCCGGAAGAATCGGATAACAAGGCGATCAATTCAGGCACAATAACCGTGTCCTTTAATTTACCCAGCAAATAGATCGCTGTATATCCTCTGGCATTATTATATTTGATGCTCGTTTTCGGCACGAAGGAATCGCGTTCCACGACCATAGCTCGCAGCATAGGAAGCGCTGCTTCATCCTGCATAAGGGCTAATGCAAAGGAACTGTGCTTGCGCAAATGTTCATTCTCCTGCTGTTGCAGCCATTCGAGAAGCAGCGGTTTCATGGAGGGACCGTTTCTTATTGCTGACCATATGGCTAGGCCTGGCTTTTCACTGCTTAAGCCTTTCTGAATGTTTACCGTTTCGTTCAACCAATGAATAATCGGATTCTTCTCATCCTCGTAGGCGATTCGATCCTTCATTCCCACATGATTGTGCGGATTCAAACATCCGGTTGATCTTAGTAGTGCCGCTAATTCATCATAAGGTACGTTCAAGAGATCTGTTTGATGCCGGGTAGCCAGATAGGCCGCCATAGCCGCCGCTTCTCCGCACTTCTGCATATCCCGCTTCATCCGCACACAAGGGGCAAGATCATGGTCGAGCGCCAGGCACCGCCCTGCAACGATTAGGCCTTTCATTCCTTTGGGGATGAGTGCCCCGAGCGGGACAGGGACTGAGAAGTTTACGCCCCACATGCTGCCTGCTACGGTCCAATCCTGCTGAGTTTCGCTTTCGAATGCAACGTCCTTACTATGATTATCCAAATTAGCATATGCGTAAAATAAGGGCTGATCGGTGAGGCGATTGTGCAGGTAACCATTAAAGGTAAGATTGGACTCGCCTTCGATAAACCTTCCTTCGCGGATACCAAGCAGCGGTGCTAGGCGGAGAAACCGCTGCTGATCGTCGTATCGATCCTTCAAGTGCGTATGCAGAAGCGCAGAATCGACAATCGCCCGAGTCAAATCCTCTTCATCTGCCTGATCCACATAGCCGGAATCGGTATAAACAAAAGTAACTCTTTGTTTCTCCAAGGCGACGATGACATTAGAAAAAGGTTGGGATTGGCCGTCGCTCTCGCGTCCTTTACGAGTCGGACAGCCGGCCATCGTGCATACCTCTGCATCTCCCGAGCTGTCGATAACGATGCGGCTTCCAGCGGTATGAACGCCATCAGCGTCGATCCAGCGTATCCCTTTGACCGTCAACCCTTCCAGATAGACGCCAGTTGCAGTTGCCTCATAGCATAATTCAACACCTGCCTCCAGCGCCTTCTGTTCCATCACATACTTCTTCAACTCGCCGTTCACCGTCACCTGGGGTGTGTAAGAATCGCGTTCCAGTTCTAGAACTTGCTTATCAATTTCTTCGTAGAAGCCGCCCTTGGAACCGTAATAATAAGCAAGCACACCACCGGCCGTACCCACGCCCCCCATACAATTGAGTCGCTCGATACCCAGCACCTTCAACCCCATCTTCGCTGCTGTGATAGCAGCTATCGCCCCGKCAGTTCCAAGTCCTACAACAATAATGTCATATTCGTTATCAAATAAATGATTATGAGCAAGGGTTTCAATAACGGACTTATTTACAATCTCTGATAAGATCATTCGGGCTCACCTCCTGCTTTGCATAGGATAGTCCTGCTTCGAAGGCTTCCATGAAATTATCATAAGCGCAAGAGGGCAGCCAGCTCGAGCCCATTGCCGCGACTTGAGCTCCCTTGTTTACCTTAATATCGAACGTATCGGCAACTGCCGCCAATTTCCATGGACGAAGCATCTTCGGCCTGTTCATCCAGAATTGATGTAATTTGTCACGAGCCACGATCCAATTGTCCTTGTTATCTACCTTAAATTGGAAATAAATCTCCGATGGAAATCCTCCTTGTACCATTTCGTAGCTTCGCCCGGAATCGCCTATCGATGCTGCCAGTGGAGGACCATCAAGAATAGCATTAATGCTTTTTGCAAGGATGGGGGGATTCCACAGATGAGATGAGCCGCAGGTTGAAGTCGTATCAATAATGTTTCGGACTTGCACCGTTTGCGAGCCTGAAGTGTTGTAAAGCATCACTTCATATCCGTCTTCTGATGATCTTACTTCGGTGATTTCCGTCATCATACGTATATTCAGGTCATGCTTTCGAATGAAATGATACAGAACCGGTGAAATACCGGGAAGGTGGACGGCGCCGTCCGCTTGCACAATATTGCGCCTGACAAGCTCGTCATATAACTCCTGTCCGATACCGGAAGTCGGTCTGTTGGCAAGCCCGTGTCCCGGACGATAGCTGTTAACATATTCATGACCAACTAGTGAGGACCTCTCAACAAGAATGGACTGTTTGCCTAAGCTGTATGCCATCCCTAGACCGGCAAAAGTGGCTCCATAGATCAATACAGGAGCATCAGAATGAAAGGCTGTCATGATTTCTCACTCCTAACTTGAAGAATTTCCCTCAGCTTTGCGGCCATATGCTCACCCATGAGCATGTGGCCGTAATCGGAAGGGTGAAGCAAATCAAATACAAGCGATGACATTTCCTTCATAATCTCGTAACCTTCAATAAGATAAAGCGAAGAGTGGTCCAGTTCGGCGACGATTTCTCGTAATATGTGATTAAATTGAGCTTCATTCCTGCTGGCTGGATAATCCATGTGCGAATAGGTYGCCGCATTCGGATAGACGGTAATGACGACCACAGGCTTCTGAGGCTGCTTCTGAATCACGGTCTGGATTAAATAGTATGCCCGTTCTTTAAACTGCTCAGGTGTAAAGAGCGTTCTCATATTGACTCCTAGCTCCAGCGTAGCTATATCCCAGTCATTCCGATTTGCAATGTAATCCACAGCTTCTTTCTCGCAGAGACACGAGCCACTCAAACCGAGATTAAGAACATCAACGCCAAGACGTCTTGCGGCCTGTTGAGCATAGCAATTGTAGTAATGGATTGCGGCGCCYCCATGCGTGATTGACGAACCGTAGGCAAGCCATCTTAACGCAGGCACTTCGTTCTGATGCGGCGGGCGGACACTCCGACCCAAAGTATCCAACTCGTGAAATACCGCTGTATAGCGGCAAGTCATTATCCTCCACACATGGGGCGAGAACGATAAAGACGACTCTTCCGCCAACTTCCTGTCAGGGCTTTCCCTCTTGAAGCGTTCGGGCTCTTCTAATAAAAGCGTACGTCTGACACCTGTTTGCAATCGGTGGTTGGAGTGAAAGTAATCACCTTTAAACACGATCAGATCTCCGTCTTCTTCCAGTGAGGAGATCGACAGCCTCACGGCCTCGGCATCGGTGACGAAGCGAATCTCGCAACCGCTGGATTGTGTGGATATATGGGATCCTCTTGTACTTAATCGATTCCGTACGTCTCTTGGATATCGATGTAAGCGCAGTCCGGGGAATAGTTTGTTTTCTTCCAATTCCACAACATTATGAAATTCAAGTTGATTGTAGATCATCATGTACTCCTCTTATGCGAGCTGCCTTATTTTTTTACGGAAAGCTCCTTGTAGATCTTATTGACTTCCTCAGTAATTTCTTTGCCTCCCGACTTGTTCCATGTTTCCACAAAACGGTCAAAACCTTTATCTGTATCTACTTCTCCTGTAATAAACTTAATGAAGTATTCCTGTTCGATATTGACCAAATCCGGATATTTGACAGCTGATGGGATGATGAATTTCGCTTCATTGACGACGCGCTCTACCCCTTGGGCCAGCTGGTCCCGCTGTGCAATCTCTTCTGCAGAGTAAGTAAACGGCTCGAACGCTTTCGATTTACGTGAAAGCAGGCCATAGTAATTGCMGAATCCCATATTGATCCGCTTCTTACTATCCTTGAAATCGTCCTTAATTACAGGTYTTCCGTTCTCCATCGAGTAATGTACCCCATCTTCCCCAAATTGGGACATCAAGTAGCTGTCTTTATCGGAGTAGAACGAATTAAGAATTTCATATATTTTTTCTTTCTTAGCCGGATTCTTGCCTGCATCAACGCTCATGCCTATATAATTGCCCGTTAAGCCCCACATGGCCAATTTGCCGGGTCCGTATGGACCTTCAAGCGCTTTGCCAACCATAAGGTTGATGCCATTTTTTTTAGCTAACTGCCCGATTTTGCCGTTTTCTCTAAAGTTGCTCCAGTTTTCGGTTGAAATGCCCACGCGTTTGTTCTCGAAGTCATTTCTTTTGCCGTCATTTGTAATGAATTCCGGGTCGAGGACGCCATCTTTAAACCATTTGTTGAGCAGCTTAAACGATTCGCGAGCACCTTCTGTCGTTATCCCATAGACCAGATTGCCGGATTTATCTTTGGACCAGGATTTGGGATGTACATGATGGGCGCCGAATACGTACTGAAAGGAGTCCGCCGCCCCAGTCTTCCCGTAACCAGTCAAGCCAAAGGTATCTTTCTTGCCATTGCCGTCTGGATCATTATTGCGGAATTTATACAGGACATCTTCCAGCTCTTTCAATGTTGTGGGAGGCTGGTTATATCCAATGGCTTTGAGCCAATCCCCGTTATAAAACGGATGAAGGGGGAGTACACCTTCAAGGTTGGTAATCGGAATACCGTAGCTTTTGCCGTTAATGAGGCCGTCGTTCCACGCACTCGGCTGATTCTTATCAATAAACTCAGCAAGTGTTGGCATCTTCTTTTTGATTTCCTCGATGGGCAGTTCAGCCAGCAGACCTTGCTGGGAATACGTGCTTACATCAGCCGTCCCCCAAAGCAACCACATATCGGGAAGCTCATTCGTGGCTAATCTCAAATTGAGCTGGTCTTTCCAGTTTTGCCGGTCAATACGCATATTTTTGATTTTGACATTGAATTTCTTTTCTATCCAATTCTGTACCAAGGAACCGTCTTGCTCGGGAAAGTCAAAGCTAAGCCAGCTTATTTCTACAGGTTTCTGTACCTGCGGCGTTGGATTGCCGCTTTGACTCGGCGTTACTTCCGTTTTGGTGCAGCCGCTCAAGACAACAGATGCGGCGAGTACGGATGCGATTGTCATTTTCAAACCTTGATGTTTCATGGTGAAGCCTCCCTTTTATTAGTTTATAGAATAACGCTATGAAGCCATGGAGTTCAATCTACCGCTAAGATGCAGAAGATGCGTTAGGCATCACTCCCTTCAATAGTTATGGGCATCATCCCTTTAGTGAACCGATCATTATGCCTTTGACAAAATACTTCTGAATAAATGGATACACAACCAGTATGGGGATTGTGGCTATCATAAGGACAGCAGCCTTAACCGACTCGGATACAACCTCGTCCTCGGAGGCCTGCGCCATCAATTCCCGCATCTGCATATCATCATTCTCCACAATGAGGCGGCGAAGCAGGATTTGCAGCACGATCTTGGATTGATCCTGGATATAGATGAGTGCGTGGAACCATTCGTTCCAATGATACACAGCCATCCACAGTCCAATTGTGGCCAGAATCGGCTTGGAGATCGGCACAACAATTCGCCAGAGGATCTGAATATCGTTAGCGCCGTCGATTTTGGCAGAATCCTCTAATTCCTGTGGCAGCTCCATAAAAAAATTGCGCATAATGATCATATAAAAGGTGTTGATGAGACCGGGAATGATCAGAGCCCAACGTGTATCGTAGAGACCTATGCTCTTAATGAGTAAAAACGTTGGGATTAGCCCTCCGCTGAAAAACATCGTCAATACAATCAACATCGTATAAAAATGACGGTGGGGCAGGTATTTCTTCGACAGCGCATACGCGCCAAGCGTCATAACGACTAAGGACAAGAAGGTCCCCACGACCGTTCGGAATAAGGTATTGAAATAGCCGACCCATATTCCATTGGTTTGGAAGGATTGCTTATAGGAGGACATGCTGAAATGCTTAGGGTACAAATGAATACCAGGACGCAGCGCTTCCTCAGGTGTGCTTAAGGAAACGGATAGTACGTGAACGAACGGATACAAAACACTGATGCATAGCGCAACAATAACAGTCATCGCTGCAAACTGGAACATGATTTCTCCTCGGCTCATTCTGCTTAACATGCTCATAAGATCCCTTCCTGTCCCATTCGTTTGATGGCATAATTGGTCAGCATGACCAGGATAAACGCGACCACATTCTTGAACAGTCCCACGGCTGCGGTTAAGCTATATTGCAGCTGTGTAAGACCCGCACGGTACACGTAAGTGTCCAGGATATCGGCAACACTGTAAGTATTCGGACTATAAAGATTCAGAACCTGATCAAATCCCGCATTTAAGATGTTGCCGACCCGGAATATGAACATGATGCAAATCACCGAAAGAATGCTTGGAAGCGTAATATGAAGAGTTTGCTTCCAACGTGAAGCACCATCCATCACAGCGGCTTCATACATGGAGGGATCGATGCCTGAGAGTGCAGCCAGATAAATAATGGTGCCCCACCCAATTTCCTTCCATATCGAGGAGACAACAAGAGTAAATCGAAAATATGCGGGATCCCCAAGGAAATAAACAGGGTCAAATCCAAAAAAATGAATCAGGCCGCTCACGACGCCTGTACTCGGTGACAAGATAGTAATGAGTAATCCGCCTAATATGACCCACGATAGAAAATGGGGCAGATAGCTGATCGTTTGTGTAATTCGTTTGAAGGCATTGATGCGGATTTCATTAAATAGCAGAGCGAGCACAATCGGCGCCGGAAAACCAAAAACGATATGATAGAAGCTGAGAATAACGGTATTTTTCATGACTCGCGGAAAGTCCTGCGATGCTGTGAACAAATAATGGAAATGCTTCAAACCGACCCATGAGCTTCCCCAAATGCCTTCTCGAATCCGGAAATCCTTAAATGCAATTTGCACCCCGTAGAGTGGTCCGTACTCAAAAATCAAATAATACACTAAAGCGGGTACAAGCATAAGTAACAAATACTTGCACTTAGCATAGTCCTTCCAGATCGAAGAACGGAACGTAATCGTTTTCATAATGTTCTCTCCTTGTATTCGATGTGATAGCCAAATCATAATTGCGTTCTTGGCAGGCTTCAATGTTAACATCTGAAACGAGACTGAAATATATGAAACAGTCAGAAAAAAAACGTTGTACTGCCGGCTTTTTACCGGAAACAACGTTTTAGTGACTTATATGAATTTGTCCTTAACCTGAGTGAACCACACTTTTGTTAATGGGGGGCATGCTACGGTATTGCATGGGGGTTACACCGGTATACTGTTTGAACTTAGTTCCGAAATACCCGGGACTCCTATAACCCGATTGTTCGGCCACATCTGAAATCGACAAACGATCGTCTGCCAGAAGCTCTTTGGCTTTCTCTATTCTGATCTTCGTTAAATAATCGGCAATGGTCTGCGAATACTGCTCTTTGAATACCTTACAAATAAATTGCTTGGAATAAGATGTGACATTTGCTAATTCGTCCAAGGAAATGTCGTGCTGAAGATTTTCCTCGATATAAGACTTCAAGGTATKGGCTAATACGGAATGCAATGATTCAGGTCGGTACTGTAGCCGAACCGCCAACTCCAGACTAAGCGCTTCCAGGGACTGAAGTGTAGCCGTAAAAGTTTCTTTTTTATGACTGTTCATCAGTTCGTTCGGACTCTTGAAGGCGTAGTCACCGGTCATGGCTTCCAGCATGATCTTGGTCAAACACAACGTAAGCTGGTTCAGGTATAGCTCAATTCCCTGGATCGAATAGCTTTCTGCTTGCATACGGGTATGAATGTCGGCAAAGTAGTGTTGGATCTGCTCCCGAGTTCCTCCGTGGATCAGATTCTCGAATATCTCCCCAGGCATTAAATCCAATAGGACGGAGCTTCTTGTCCTGATTTCCTGATAGATTACGATACTCTGTTCGCCAAGGAGAAATTTATACTGTACTGCTTCCTGAGCCTCCGTGAATGAAACGATTAATTGCTCAGCCTCCTCCACGATACAACCGATACCGGCAGAGAATTTGAGTTCCTCCCCGATCTTGAGGCGGAGGGCATTCAGTTCGTTACGGATTTCGGCCACCCGTGACACTTCATCGGTTTCTTCCGTATCGTCTAACTGATACACGATCGCGATGTGTTCTTTGCCCCATGGGATTGAGATGAGAGACAATCGTTGCTGCTTCTGTTCCAGCTTCTCTCTCAGCTCATCCCTGCGATGAGGCTCGACAGGTGTGAGGAGAGCGGCAGCGAATGCACCCTTCTCAGGAAAGGGRAACTGCTTCTCATCAACGGATAACGTACCACTCAGCATATCCTGCAGATGCTTATCCCGGACATGTCGATGCAATTGATTGATGCGGTACGTCAGGAGCTGAATCGGCTTATCCAATCTTACGGACAGTAAGTAAGACAATAACAGACCAATGAGCAGAATGCTTGCAATGACGAGCCATATTTCTTTTTTCAACGTTTGCGTCAATAACAAATAGGAGGTAACCGGACGAATGCTTGCGTAAGACCACCCCAATTGAGACCTTTCGGGGGGGAGTACGGAAAGCACGGTGCCATTGTGGTAAGGGATAGATGTTACTTGACTCTGCAAGAGAGGCGCAACAATTTGGTTATCATCGAGAACCGGATCTTTATCTGTCAGATCGGAGGATAACATCCCCGTATCTGTAAACAGGTAGATTTGCTCCTTTGAGTGGCGCAGCATGTTACGCACATTGTTCATCAGTTCTTCAGCATTAACATCCACAATCATATAGCCTTTGACATTGGGGCCAGCAGATTTATAAGGCAAGGTATAGATATATGACAGAACCTTATGGTCTGATACTTCGGCATTCACTTGATCGCGAACAAACCATTTATGGGGCTCAATCGTTTGTAAATGATCGATTAATGGACCGTTCGGAGAACGCTGCGGATCTGCATAAAAGTAATTCGTATCTACAATGAACCCCGATCTGTCAAACACAATCGTTACGTTGTCCAGTCCGGGTTGAGTAATTGATAGCGTTTTCAAATCATGAACTAAACGAGTTGCACGGAAATAATTCCCGTCGATAGGGTGATCCAGGAAGAAATGAACCTCCTCCATACTGGATTCTCGAATCGTTGTCATCGCTTTATCCAATAATGCGTTATGATAACGCTCCAGGTAATTGTCTTCCACATAGGATTTAACGCGCTCAAGCTCATATAAGCTTTCCTTGGATATTTCCTTGGCAAGCAGGTCATTGGTACGTTTCGTAAAATAACCACCGAATAAACTGATAATAACGACAGTTAATGCAAGGTAAGATAGTACAAGTTTACGCAAGTAACCACTAGGTTTTTTAAATAATATCCACATAAGCGTTCCCCCTTTCTGCTATCAGTTGCGATATTCCTGCATCATAACTAAATTTACAGGCAATGTAAAGCGGTTACACATAGCCTACTTCACTGCCAATTCCGGAGATGGGGGCTGCGATGAGACGGGCATTCTCGTCCTCATCATGGGATCTTTCTGTTTCGAACGATTCATAATTTAAACATCAAATTCAAATTGTGAGATTGTTGCCCTAAAATAAAACGCTTACCCTTAAAGAGGATGAAGCCTTCTGGAATTGGGCAGATCCAAACCAAATGCGAAAGGGTGCGAATTCATGAAGAGAAGAAGGATTAACAAGACATTGATTTCAATTCTGCTTGTATGCATGTTTTTTACCCTAAGTCCCTTACCGGCCAAGTTTGGAGGGATTCCCCTTGCTTCTGCAGACAGCCTTCCGTCGAATCTGGTTTCGAATAGCGGGTTTGAAGATGATCTCGACGCAAACGGCCAACCGGACAACTGGGTGCTCTCTAATGTAGGAGTAACAAGCGCAAGCGTTACCCTCGATACTTATTACGCGATTGAGGGGAGTAAGAGCGCCAAAGTTACTTTTACCGCAAATTCTCTTGCAGAAACTCATTATGCACAGTTGCTTAGCGCTCCGATACCTGTTAAAAAAAGTACCGCCTATACAGTTTCCTTCCAAACAGGGTTCAGCGGAGCTTTATCTGCCGTTAATGCAAGGGTTGTCTGGTACGATGAAAGTGGAGCTTACATAGCGGGCAGCGACTTGATGATCTGGAATCAGACAGTGAATAACAACAGTTCCGCATTCAGCGGCTGGAAGTATAAAGCGGCGGGCACTCCCAACTCCCCGGTTAATGCAACGACAGCACGCATTCAGCTGCGCTTTGAAAATGCCGCATCCGATAGTGGAATCATCTATATAGATGATGTTAATTTGGTCGAAGGCAATGAGGAGCGGCTTGGAAATATACTGCCGAATGCGGATTTCGAACGGGATGCAGCCGGGGATACCGTACCGGATAATTGGACCGTGACCAAAACCATCGGCAGCGCCACCGCCGCATTGTCTGATGAACAGGTACTTGAAKGGAATAAGAGCTTGAAATTCAATATTCCGTCCGGGACAAAAGCTTTGAATTCGTACGTAAAGATTAAATCTGCTTATGTCAAATCAATTCAAGAATCGGAGACATACCTATATCGGGCTTATTTGAACTACTTGGGCTCGAATATGAATAACGAAGTCGATATAAGGGTCCTTTGGTACAGTACGGCCGATCTGGTTAATCCGCTTCGGGCAGACCATATTTATCAGCAGATCCTCGTATACAATGATCCTGTGAACCATGCCGGATGGAAGATGTTCGAGAGTAATCTGACTCCACCTGCTTCGGCCGATAGAGCCATTTTCGAGGTAGCCGTCACTTCCAAAAGCACAACGGCCGCCGGAACCTTCTATGTGGATAACATGTACTTCGGTAAGAATAAACTGATGAATCCGTCCTTTGAATACGAGGATGTAGTTGATAACGCGACTATGGCCAATATGCCCGACGGCAAGATAGACGGTTGGGAATTTGCTGATCTGGATCAGAACTCGGCGTCACTGACGGTTGACGCAACTTATGCCAAAGACGGTAAATCCAGCGGGAAGCTGTCCATTCCGGCTGGCTCTCCGGCCACAGATCAGGCATACGCGGAGCTGAAAAGCGGCAAACGGTCGATCGATAGCTCCCAAACCATGTTGGCCAAGCTATCCTTCAATTTGAGAGGCAAACTTCATCGAATACAAAGTCAAATTCTTTTCTTTGACACTGTCGGCACGCAGATTGCAGCCAAGGACATATGGGACGAAACGATCCTTTACGACTCGGTGGTGTTGAGCGGCTGGTTCAATAAAAATCTGACGGTGATCCCCCCTGCAAACGCAACAGTAGCGCAGATTGCTATTCGTGTTTATACGCCATCGAGCTTATCTAATGAGGGAGCGGTGTATGTAGATAATGCTTATTTAGGCAAAAATGAAACCTATTCTCTCATCGCCAACAATAGTGTGGAAGATATTTTGGATCCGATGTGGATCAGGACAATGAACAGCGAGCAATACTGGAAGCTGAAGCATAATGTCAACAACACAGCTGGGAATTTCGGGATATCTCGGGAAACCAGTGAACTTATGGTTTGGTATAAACAGACGGCAGGGACATACAACGAGGTACTCTACCAGCGAGAATTCAATTTGGATGTGCAGGGTATTTACGATCGGGTCATTATCGACACTAGCGGCGCCGGCGGCAAGGAAATCATTATGAGGGTGAATTACATCGATACGAGTGGGATGCCGGAGACAGTCGAAAGCATAAGAGAAATTACGGACGGCAAATATAAGGAAGTTCCGCTGGATTTGGCAAATCCGAAGATGTTGACGAGCATTGAACTGGGTATACGAGATCGAGCGGGAGCCGTGGAAATCCATGACGAAATTGCCGGCGCGAACTTTCATTGGATCATGCTTAAGAAGCCGGGCACGGAGCCAAAACCGAACCATAGCCAAACCCAGATGAAGAGTACCGTTGACGACCTATTGACGACAGGTATTCCCCATGGTCTTCTTTTCTCTCGCTCCGATGTTGCGACCTTAAGGAATAGAATCAAGACAGGTGTGGACAAAGATATATTCGATCAGGTGCAGAAGCAAGCCGACGCATATCTCAGCTATGTGCCGGAGAACGATATCGATGGTTATCTGCCTCCGGCTGACACTGCCAAAGGCAATTATTCACGTGACGGCAACGATATACCGTTGGGTTGGCCGGATAAAATTACCAAGCTGTCATACGCTTATGTAATGACAGGCAATCTGGCCTATGCCGATATGGCTCGCCGTATTCTGCTGACCATGGCCGATACGCCGGAGTGGACGCAATCCTTCATGTACCGCAGAACGGAAAAGCCGAACCCCGACGGGCGCTGGTCACCGTTCAATGAAGCRCAGGCGGTTGTCGCAGCTAGTCTTGGCTACGACTGGATTTATAATACACTGACAGATGAAGAAAGAACGCTCATTCGCAACGCTATCCGGGACAAAGGTGTCAAATATCTGGATGCGTTCGTGAACACGCAAACGTTCTGGCAAACCAATAATCAAGGGCTTGACTTCAACGGTGCTCTCGCCGTGGGCGCGATTGTCATTAACGACACCGCAAAGATTGCCAAAGCCAAGACCAACCTGGAGACTGTTATCAATAACTATTACAAGCCCGACGGGGACACCGATGAAGGTATGAACTATTGGATTTATTCTACTTCTTCTGCAATATTTGGCGCTGAGGTGTTGTCCCGCTACAATCCAAGCTGGACTTCTGGTCTAAAGACCGATGGACTGAAGCGATCGATTGAGTTCGTTCTTCATAATATTTCGATCGGTTCAGACAAGCCGCTGCAAACGTTGAATTTTAATGATGGCAATACCCTGTATATGAATGCCAATCACATAGCCGATTATTATGCATCGCAACAGTTTCAGAATCCATACGACAAGTGGGTGTGGCAAATCGGTACGAATGAGAACGAATTATTCGTCTCCGTATCCGGCAATCCTGTATTCAACCTGATTTTCTCCAACCAAACCGAGGCCTCATACCCGCAGTTGCCTCTGTATGTTAACTTTGATGGCAATTCAGCGAAGGCTGGAACAGGTTACATGTTCATGAGAAGCGGCTGGGAGCAAGGCGACGATATTATGCTCGGATTTGCTGGAGGGCAATGGCCAGCTGGTCATTATCATCTAGACAGGAATTCATTCATTCTGGAAGGCTACGGCGCCAAGTTTGTTCAGGATCGCGGCAGAACGCTATTTTCCGACCCTTCCTATGCAGATTACATCAGAACGGCAAGTCACAATACGATCTCCCTGAATGGCGAGGATCAAATATGGAAGAAATCAGGGTCTGCGGCACAGGTCGAAAGGGAGTTCGCATCGCCGCTCTTTGATTTCTATTCGAGCGAAGCCAAAGATGCCTACAACAACGGAGCTGTGCAGAAAATGAGTTCTTTCAAGCGCAATATCGTATATGCTAGGCCGGACATCTTCTTTATCATAGATGAAGTTACCCCGACCGCAGCATCGACCATACAATATAATCTGCATACACGTCAACCTCGCTCGGTGAACGGGAACATGATTACCTTCACTGATCCTGCAACGAATTCAAGTCTTGAAATGGGGATTGTACTTCCGGCTTCCGGTAGCTACTCGCTCATGCCCGAGCAGCAGATCAAGGGAGACTCCGGCAATACGAATCTATACGATTTTCAGATGTACACACCCACAGCCAAAATGAATGAGAAGTTCTTCACAGTCTACCGACCAAAGCGATCCGGAGAGCAAGGGATGACCATTAATCAGATCGATGCAGATGTTCGCGAGATCAACGTGCCTGGCGGCGCTTATACGACTGCATATGGCAATACGATCACCACCCATGTGAATACGGATGCCAAATTCGCCCTGATGTACAAGAAGGAGACTGATAACTATGTGTCTACTGTCGGTCTAATGAAAGGATCTAGACTTGCGTATAAAGGAGTGCAGTTGATATCTGCCAACGTTGTCAGTGATATATCAGTCGAGTGGAAGCCGGATCATACTGTGAGCGGTAAGATCAAGACGGATGGCGCGGGGACTGTAACCCTCATTTCGCCTTATGACGGAACGACTCAATACCAGTTTACTTTCACGGAGGCTGGGGAGAAAATCATCTCTAATACACTGAGAACTGTGAACGCCGGCAAGAAAAGCGAAACGCTGAAGATCGGCTTCACACGGCAAATATCACTGCAGGGAAGACTCTATGATGGAACTCCGTCAGATCTGAGTACTGCCTCGAAAACATTCACGAGCAGCAATGTGAACATTGCTACCGTCAGCAGCAGTGGATTGGTGACAGGCTTATCGGAAGGAACGGCGGAAATCACCGCTGAAGTGACCTTATCAGGCGTTACGCGGGTAGTTAGTGTGAAAGTGACTGTAACTCCATTTGTGATCGGGAATCTGATTGTTAACGGCGGGCTTGACACTAATAGCAATAATTGGGACATAGCTAACTATAATGCCGCAGCGATCTCCATGGATAACGTGACCTATCATGGAGGAACTGGGAGCCTGAAGTTATCCATCGCCAATGCATCAGGCGGAGCTTTTATGAACACGCACGTCACCAGTACAAGGTTCGATATTAAGGAAAACGGGCTTTATGAGGCGAAGTTTTGGTACAAGATCGCTGCTGCGACGGTTGCGACGGCAACGAATGTGAACAGGCTCACAGGCAAAGTATACTGGTATGACAAAGACGGATATCGGATTGGCGGCCAGAACGATATTCTTATTGATCGAAATGCCACCGCTCCACAATGGACCGGATGGCTCCAGGCCCAAGCTAAGGTTGTCGCCCCGGCGGGAGCAGTAAGCGGCAAATTAACCGTGTTTCTGTGGACAGACATGAAGAATGCCATAGACCTGTGGCTGGATGATATGGAAGTCACTTCCCTAGGTCAAGGGTTACTGGCTACGCAAAGTTTTGAAATAGACACAGATCAGAATGGATTAGCTAACAATTGGAGCGGCTTGTATACCAATGGCGCATATTCTAACGTAAGCTTCTCCAGAGACGATGTTGCTAAGGCAGATGGTGATTATAGTCAGAAATATACGTTCAGTGGAACGAATCTCGATAACACCATCGTATATTTGAACAGCGATATTTTTGCGATTAACCCGAGCTCCACCTACCGTTTTAGAGGACAGGAGCAGCACAGCGGCAAGTTGTATAAACAAGCAGCATATGTCATTTGGTACAATTCCGGCAATCAGGAAGTTGGAACGCGCGTATTATTATACGATGACAATGTGAGCTACAACTCGTCTACTCCTTCAGGCTGGGTTCAGAAGGAAGCTAACGCAATTGCCCCGCCACAAGGCATTGGAGCGGTGAAAGCCAGAATTCAGCTCAGAACCCTGACGAAGACAGGAGATAGCGGATCAGCCTGGTATGATGACATTTATTTCGGTGAGTAACTTACGAGTTGTATTAGGTAATCAAATAACCATGAAAAAAAGTTAATTATTTTCATTTGACTGCAATCGCTTTCGTATTCTATGCTAATTGCATTTGCAATAACTTGAGGTGAAGACGAATGAAAGACATAGATTCAACAGCATCTTGGCAAAAACTCCGTCTATTCGCAGTCACTTGGCCGATTTTTATTGACTCTGTTTTACGTATGATGTTAGGTACTGCGGATGTCTTCATGTTAAGCCGAATATCGGATGAAGTAACGGGAGCCGTGGGTTTAGCGAATGAAATCATTGTGTTCTGTATTCTAATGTTTGGTTTTGTGGGTATCGGGACGAGTGTGGCTGTGGCTCAGCATCTGGGAGCAGGTAAGGTGAAGGAAGCGAGTCGAATTTCTGCAACAGCCATTACGATTAATTTGATTTTCGGCATTATGGTGAGTATCGCGTTAGTTGTGTTTGGTGAGCCGTTAATGCATCTGATGCATTTGGATCCTCAGCAAATTGCGATCGCCAAAAAATACTTAACGATCATCTCCGGATTTATTTGGATTGAAGCGTTGTCGTATGCGATTTCTTCGGTATTGCGCTCCAATGGTCAGACCCGAGACGTGATGTTCGTTACGTTGGGGGTTAATGTGATTCACATTGTGGGTAACAGTCTCCTGATTTTCGGGAATCTGGGATTCCCTGAATGGGGAGTTACTGGGGCCGCTGTTTCAACGGTTGTAAGTCGACTTCTTGGACTCATTGTTCTTGTGATCATCTTGTATCGTCGCTTACAGGTTCCTATTCTTCTTAAGCACTATGTGAGCTTCAAGTCTAAGATTGTGAAGCAAATTCTTAGTATTGGTTTACCTTCTGCAGGAGAGCATGTTTCATGGCAGTCGCAGTATTTGATGATTTTCAGCTTTATTAATATTATCGGGGCCACAGCGCTAAGTGCGCATGTGTATGTGATGAATGTGACCAATTATTTCATGGCTCTGGGAATGGCCATTGGCATGGGGACAGAAATTATTATTGGGCACATGGTGGGTGCTGGGGCTTTCCAAGCGGCTTATCATAAATTGATCCGAAGCTTGAAGATTACGTTTGTTCTGACATTCGTCATCGTGGGCATTACGTCGATCTTCCGTAAAGAACTGCTCGGACTATTTACCGATAATCCCGATATCATTGCTATGGGATCGACAATTCTACTTCTTTCTATCATTCTAGAACCCGGTAGAACTTTTAACTTGGTTGTCATTAATTCCTTACGTGCTGCTGGAGATGCTAGATTCCCGGTGATGATGGGGGTTGTCTCGATGTGGGGGATTGCTGTTCCATTAGCCTACTATCTCGGGATTCATTTAGAGATGGGCCTACTCGGTGTCTGGATTGCTTTTACAGTTGATGAGTGGGTGAGAGGCTTGTTGATGTATTTGCGTTGGCGAAGCCGTGTATGGCAAAGTAAATCACTGGTTAAACCAAGCGGCGATACCTTGGCTCATTCGGCCTAATTGTAAATGAAGAAGCCTAAAACTCTTGATGAGAGAGTTTTAGGCTTCTTTCGTATTATGAAAAAGATGACAAGAGGGTTGAGGCTGGCGGCTGGTAATCATACTATATTCAGTTTCTTGTAAAAGAATTGGATGTTTGTATCAAATCATAGAAAACGTGCTAGTGTACCCCTGTATAGATGTGGATCGCATCTCTTAGAAACGCTGCCGTACCTGGTTGCTTCACATCATAATAGGCTTTGAACCGTTCATCATCCACATACATTTGAGCAAGCCCAGCATGCGCTTCTTTACTGTATTCTGTCCAATAGGACATGAGCCATTGTTTGTGCAAATCAGCCGCTTTTTGTGCAAGCTCACTTCCTGGGTCACCTAGCTTGAAAGCCTCAGCTAAAGTATCTGCTACTTCCTCCGCTAAGCGAGTCACTGCTTCGTGCTGCTCTTGCGTCATATTTTGTAGTTTCTGATTGCTCTTATTCACTTTGTCATCGCCGTATTTCTCACGTATCTCTTTCCCATAGTTCTTCTCGTTATCATCAATTAGTTTTTGTTTGAAGCCTTCAAATTTCTCTTTGTTCGACATGGTAAGTCTCCCTTCTTTGGAAGCAATGGTTTGTTCGACGTTGGCAATGAGAATATCCAATTGTCGCCGCTTGTCGAGAAGCTGCTCTCGATGGTCCATCAGTGCACGGGTTCCGTCATAAGTAGGGGACGACATGATGTCTTTAATTTGCTCCAGAGGAATGCCCAACTCTCGATAAAATAAGATCTGCTGTAGCCGATCCACCTCATTTTGCCCATAAATGCGATATCCGGATGAGTTGATTCTTGCCGGTATAAGAAGTTCAATCTCATCATAATAGCGAAGTGTACGGGTGCTGATTCCAGCCAACTTCCCCAAGTGCTGTACCGTGTATTCCATCTGCTCACCTCCTGACAACTTAACTGTAAAGGTTTACGTAGCGTGAATGTCAAGTCCTTTTTTTGATCTTGTGAGTCCAGCTGAAGTGAACGACGAAAGTGATGAATCCAATCAGCACGATGAATAACAGACTAACGAAGAAGCCAGGACGCGTGGTAGGGTGAAAAGCAGCCCCAGAAATGGCAATCAGAATAAGAAGCAAGCCCACCCAGCGTTTGAACATTTTAGCAGGCGTATGAACTAATAGTCGTCCGGAGGACAGCAAAATCAATAACCAGATGAATAGCAAGGTGAGACCTGCTGCCGTTGACATAACCGTGTAAAGTTCATCGGGTAAAAGCAAGGAAAGAATAACAGCGGCAGCCATTCCACCGGAAGTTAAGGCTAGAGCATTGTACGGAATCTGCCTCTTTCCACTTGTAGTACGAGTGAACATGAATGGCGCATCATGATCCTTCGCAAGGGCAACGAGTATGGAGGTAACAGCGAATAAGGAAGCCACCATCGTCGAGAAAGCAGCAATAATGAGGATAGCATTGAATACATGCGGAACATAAGGCAATGGGTAGCTTTCCAAGCTGACCTGGAAGGGGCTTTTTTGTTCATGAAGCGCGTGCAAGGGTAAGAGGGTTAAGACTAAGAAGAGCGAGACGATGTAGAGGATAGCTAAAAGGAGAATCATGATGGAGCCTGCTCGATGAGCTTCGCTCGATTTCTTTAGACGCATGGCGAAAAGCCCCATCATTTCCGTTCCGCCGAAAGCGTAGAACGCATAGATGAAGGATGACCAAGAGCCCTTGAGCCCTGAGGGCAGAAAGGTGTCTTTTGAAATAGGAAATGAAAGAGGATGGAGACCTCCTCTGATCCACCCGAGTACCGCGGCACCGGCAAGGAGGAGAAATATCAGCAGCGCTGAAACTTTGATGAGTGCGAAAATATGCTCCGACCGCTCGAAGGCTTGGACACCGAGCAAGATGACACCTACACCGAGACTCGCATAGAAAAAGGCGAACAACCACATCGGTACCGTGGGAAACCAGAATCGTGTAAACAGGGAGAGAGCCGCTAATTGACTCCCCATGATCATCAACTGAGATCCCCAGTAAATCCAACCGCTGCTAAATCCAGCCCAACGTCCATAAGCTAATTTGGCATAGGAGCGGAAGGAGCCTTGTTGGGGATGCTCTCCTGTCATTTGTAGCAAAGCGTCAAGTACGAAATACGTGCCTGCTGCAGCTAAAATGAACAAGAAAAGCATGGAAGCGCCGCCCATGGTGAGGCCGATACCGACACCTAGAAAGTAGCCAGTTCCGACCGTACAGGCGACGCCGAGCAGTGATAGCTGCCACCACGCCATCGTGCTGTTCTTGGTTGGGGTTGATTTTGTGGACATGCCGCCTCCTAAGCTGTTAAAGAGAAATGGATAACAACAGCCCATAGTATAGCTTGTCCATTGGTAAAATATACAGTTAAGACAAGTCCATGAGTGCGTATAAAAGACCTTCTTTTTCGATGACATCAAAGGGTTGAAGCCTTGCATTAGGTACATTGTGGCAACGGCCTGTATGTACTTCAAAGGTCCAGCCATGCAGCGGACATTCCAGTTCACCATTCTCAAGTTCCACCGCATAACCGGCATGAGGGCAACGACTAGAGAGCAACGTGTAGACACCATCCGCTTCCGTAAGGAAAAATCGCTTGCCATTTACTTTCACTTCGTAGGGGTTTGCAGTAAGCTGTTCCTTAGAACCAATCAGGATTTCATTCATGGGGATGCTCCTTTTCACAAGGGGATTTCTTCATTCATTTCATTATAATCCAAACGACATCAAAGATCTCTAAGCAGATGGCAAAAACAAAGGAGCACAATCCACATGAATAGTACATTATCTCCACTAGCAGCAGCCTTTCGCCAAACCTCGTATCCCGTAGGTGGCCACGGTCGCAGAAATATTCAAATTTTAAAAGAGGCCTTAGATGGACTGGATGGCAAGATTGAAAGTGACATTTATGGAACTGGCGAAAGTATAGAGAGCTTTCAGGCAGAAATGGCCGCTTATCTTGGTAAAGAGAAGGCTGTATTCTTCCCTAGCGGGACGATGGCGCAGCAGATTGCCCTACGAATTTGGTGTGATGAGAAGGGAATCCGCAAGGTTGCTTATCATCCGTTAAGTCATTTGGAGATCCATGAAGAGGATGGATTGAAGGAGCTGCACCAGATTGAATCGATTTTGCTCGGCGAGAAGAATCGCTTGATTCGATTGGATGAAATTCTTGAGCTCAAGGAAGAAATCGCATGTCTCTTGATTGAATTGCCACAGCGTGAAATTGGTGGTGATCTGCCGCCTTTCGAGGAGCTCGTTGCGATTTCGGCACATTGTCGTGCCCATGGAATTAAGCTACATCTGGATGGTGCGAGATTGTACGAGGTACTACCTTACTACCAGAAGTCTGCGGCAGAGCTGTGTGCGCTTTTCGATAGTGTGTATATCTCTTTCTACAAAGGAATCGGCGGGATAGCAGGTGCTATTCTTGCTGGTGATGAGGCTTTCACGGCAAAATCGAAGGTGTGGAAAAGGCGGCATGGCGGCGATTTGATCAGCCTGTATCCGTATTACCTTTGTGCGAGCTACTATTTCAAGCAGCGTGAGCCGAAGATGGGTCAATACTATGAAGAAGCAGTGGAGCTTGCAGCGCTGTTTAATAGCTGTCAACTCGTGACTACCTTGCCGCGGGTACCCGTTACGAATATGTTCCACGTTCATATTGATATGCCGAAAGAGAAGCTCGAGCCGATCCTAGTTGGATTGTATGCGGAGACGGATGTAGGTCTGATCCACTATCTACGTGAGTCCAGCGAGGGGATCTGTTCATTCGAGATAAGTATTGGCGATGCTATCGCGCAAATTCCGAAGGACAAGCTGAAGTTGACGTTTGAACGGTTGGCTGCAGGGTTGCGKGAGGGATAGTGTGCCGGTCTACCTATAAAGTGTAACGAATAGCGCACTGTTGTTCTGCTTGGTTTGACGAAGCGGAACAACAGTGCGCTATTTGCTGCTAAGGAACGCTGATTTGAAGCAATCGTAACTTTGTACTCCACGTGGGGAGACCAGTGCTATCTAAGCACCATCGATGAGAAACAGGTGCTCCTAGTACACTCGGCAATCCTGATAAAGGCGTGTACGAGCCGCATATGCAAATTTTGAGCGACGGCACGCTGGCTGTCATGTATGCGAACGAAAAGCATGTGACGGAGAGTCCATCGTATAGTGAAATTATTTCGGAGAAACTTTCTACGAACGGCGGCGCAAGCTGGGGAAGTAAGATTTATGTTGCTTGGGACCCAAGCAATGCAGCAGCGCGGCCTGGTATGCCGGTATGGCAAAAAATGAACAATGGCCAGTATATCGTAACCTTTGAGGTTTGTGGTAGGCAAAGCTGTAATGTGTTCACGAAGAAAAGCAGTGATGGCAAAACGTGGGCAAGCGGTATCGGCACGCAAGGTGTACGTAGGCGATATGGCCACTCCAAAAATTAACTTTACCGATACAACATTTGCCAATGGTACGATCGGGGTCCGTGGTGGCTTCGGGAATAGTGTAAGTTTCGACAATATATCGATCAACTAACTTGCTTGTAAATAATCTATTKAAAAAAGAGCCCTTGGGCTCTTTTTTCAATAGATTAAAAGTATAAGCTTTGAGGTAAGCGCAGCAGAGGGAACTAGTTGTGAGGCAAGGTTAGCTTTGATTTTTACTCCGTTACGGACAGGAGAGCCGTTATTTGATGAGAAAAGCAGAGAGTCCAAATGTAACGGCCGCCACGGCCGCTATTCAGTCCCTTGCCACACATGTTGGCACGCAAATCAGTCAATAACGCCTCTGGTGTCCATTAAAATTCAAAACTGCCTCATTTTCAGATAATAGAGGCTGTCACGTCCGTTAATTCGGAACCAAATCCTTTAGCTCCTGCACAACGTAGGCCTGACGGCCGTTCAGAGCTTCCACAAGATTCTTGGCTGCAAGTTCAGCCATGTCATTACGAGTCCGTGCCGTCGCCGAGCCGATATGAGGTAAAGTTACCACATTCGGCATATGCAACAATGGATTATCTACGGGAGTGGGCTCGATATCGAAAACATCGAGACCAGCTCCTCGAATTTTCCCTTGTTGAAGCGCCTTAATCAGCGCTTGCTCGTCTACGGTTGCTCCTCGGGAGGCATTTATGAAGATGGCTGATGACTTCATCAGGTTAAACTGCTCCTCGCCGATCATATGTTTCGTCTCTGGAGTTAAAGGCGTCATCACAACGATGTAGTCGGATTCACTTAGTAACTCATCCAACTCGCAGAAGCGGGCATTGAAGCGCTCGTCTATTTCTTTTTTTGGACGGCGACTGTGATACAGCAGGTTCATATCGAAGCCAAACACAGCTCGCTTGGCAATCGCTTCGCCTATCCGTCCCATGCCGATAATCCCGAGCGTCGAATGATGAACATCTACACCGAATAATTCGGTACCGATCGTACCCTTTTGCCATTTGCCCTGTTTCACATATGCGTCCAATTCTGCGATTCTTCGTCCTGCACTTAGCATCAACGCGAGAACGAGATCAGCGACGGTGCTGTCCAGTACATATGGTGTGTGCGTACCAATTACCCCGTGGGCTCTCATTGCATCTAGATCAAAATGATTGTACCCGACTGAAGAGGTACTCGCTACACGCAGCCGTGGTGCGCAACTTAGCAGCTCCTCGTCAATTGTTCCTCCCAGAATTCCCTCCGCATCCGAGACATTTTCTAAGATGACACTCCGAGGCATACTGCCTTCCTCATTCCAGAACGTACAATCACCATGGAGATTTAAATAATCCTGAACGGTTTCCGGTAATTTGTGGGTAACGAGTATTTTGGGCTTGGTCGACATGAGTATTCCTCCTTGAGTATCTCATTTGAATATACTTTGCATGCGATTATTAAAGTGCCGAGATAACGCGTTTATTCGAATAGCGGGTTTCAGTCCCGACTAGGCACTTTTTTTCTTCTCGATTGACCAAAAGATGATCTGACAAGTCAAAATAGTCTTTAGGCAGTCTGTTCTATTATAGCTAAATTGATC
The DNA here is from genome assembly GCF_056398345.1 of Paenibacillus sp. 01T442. NCBI lineage: Bacteria > Bacillati > Bacillota > Bacilli > Caryophanales > Paenibacillaceae > Paenibacillus > Paenibacillus sp. 01T442. The sequence continues at coordinate 63,594 of NZ_JBFTPF010000011.1, read as the reverse complement.
GGAATGAGATATGTAAATCTACTAGTTCACTAGAGTTGCTTCTTCATAAATTGACCTTGCAGTTGAGTAGATAATGTTAGTTAAGGTTATGGTAGAGGTTGAGGTTGAGGTAGATGGAGATGGAGATGTATGAAGGGGAGTAGATAAAGTAGTTGATATTGACGTAGTTAGAGTTGGTTGCAGCCCCCTCCGACGAAATAAATGGATTTCCTATATCTAATTTGATCAATCCGCATCCAACGTACGATTCACCCCTCCAATCGTAACATCGTCACCATGTAGCTAAAATGCAGTCTGAGGATTTCTTACGTTTGTTCCCTAAAGTTGACGGTTTTATCGGTTTAGACGCGGAGCGATTCCTTGTAAAGTTAGAACCAAGGAAAGCCCTTACATCTGAGTGAAAGGGCTTTCGCAACTAACATAAACCGAATGAGAGAGGGTTGTTCATCACAATGAAAAAGAAATTAACAAGTTTACTTACCGCAAGCATTGCGCTTGCTATGGTAGCGACAGGCTGCTCGAGCACAAAAGAAAGCGATACCAAAACGACTACGACGACAGCTTCAGAGACAACGAAAGCCGTAGAGACAAGCAAAGCAGCGAATCCGGTAGAAATTACTTTCTGGAATATGTTCGGCGGTGGCGAAGGCGATTTCGTAGATCAGATCGTCAAAGGCTATAACGACTCCCAAAAGRAAGTCATCGTGAAACAGCTACGCCTAGAATCGAACGAGTACTATGCGAAACTAAGCACAGCACTTTCATCTTCGAAGGGGCCAGATGTGGMTGTAGCGCACGTGGATCGGATCTCGCCTTTCGTCAAAGCGAAGCAAATTTTACCGCTTGATGGGCTTGCCAGCAAGGTTGGTTTTGATCTGAAACAAGTCTCAGATTCCAATATCAAAAGCGTGTCCTATGACGGAAAGCCTTACGCCGTACCGTTAGATACACATTTCCATATGTTCTATTACAACAAGGATCTGCTTAAGAAAGCGGAGCTGCTGAACGATGATGGCACGCCGAAGCTAGGAGATTTGACGCCAGATGGCTTTAAGAAAACATTAGCGCAAATTCAAGCGAAAGTACCTGGTGTGCAGGCGTTAGCCGTGAATACACCTTATTTCCAAGAGCCATTCCTGAATTTGTACTATGAAGCAGGCGGCGATATTTTGAATKGGGATATGACGAAATCCGCGATTAACAATGAGAAAGCATTGAATGTCCTTAAGTTCTACATGGATTTGTACAAAAACAAATACAGCGATCTTAATGATAAAACGCCTTGGGATTCCTTCCACAGCGGGAAAGCAGCCCTATGGTTCGGAGGCGTGTGGGAAGCGGGACTATTGCTTAACGATAAAGCTTTGAATATTGGTGCGATGCCGCTGCCTGCGATCTTCGGTAGCCAAACGCACTGGGGAAGCTCCCATTTGCTCGTCGTCCCGTCTTATGTAACAACGGAGAAACAAGAAGCATCCGCGAAATTCATGAAGTACTTCTCCGAGGTAGGTGGCAAAACGTGGGGTCAAGCCGGACACGTTCCTGCCAACAGCGCAGTAACGACAAGCGATGAGTACAAAAAGCTGCCATACCGTAATTTCTTCATCGAAGCTCAGAAAACCGTGAAATTCGCACCGAAAACAGATAAATACACAACGATTATCACGACGGTTTCAGAGTCCTTACAGAACATTCTATTCGGTAAGCAATCTCCGGAAGACGGCTTGAAAAGCTTGGATAAGCAAATCAATGATATTTTGACCAATTAATCGTCCGTTTGAATCGGGTGAAGCCTCCGCGCACGCTAACGGGGCTCCACCCGAACTTTATAGAAAGAAACAAGGAGAAGAGCCAATGGAGACAAAAGTAAGTGAGCGTGATCGGACTTGGGTCCTCCGCGAACGTAAACCGTTACGAATAGTTATGGAAATGAAGGCACTGCTGTATCTGCTGCCGTTTCTGATCCCTTTTGCCATCTTCTATCTGTGGCCAGTAGGGCGAGGGGCTTGGATGAGCTTGCACGTATGGGGCATTCAGGGGATGCAGAAGTATGTTGGTTTTGCGAATTATAAAAAGATTTTCAGTGATTCTAATTTCTATCTGTATATGTGGCACTCGATTTACTTTGTCATCATCTGTACACCGACAATTATCGTCCTCGGCCTTATTTTAGCCTTGCTGATTAATCAGAATCTCCGCTTTCGAACGCTCATTCGTTCCATGTTTTTCCTGCCTTATGTACTGTCGGTCTCGGTCATCAGTTTCATATGGCTCCGACTTTTCGATTCGAAGTATGGCCCGATTAACGCATTCTTGAAACTCATTGGTTTCTCTGGTGATATTCACTGGCTGACGGATAAGCATCTCGCTTGGTGGGCGATTACCCTTACAACCGATTGGTGGTGTGTAGGCTTCGTGATGGTACTGTTCCTAGCGGGCTTACAAGAAATTCCTACAGATCATTATGAAGCTGCGAAAATAGATGGCGCTGGCGCTTGGAAGCAATTCATTCATATTACGCTCCCAGGCTTGTCGAGAGTCATGCAAATACAAGTTTTTTATCAAATAATCTCGTGTTTAAAGTTGTTTGGGCAAGTACAGATTATGACCGGCGGAGGTCCAGGGGACTCCACGAATACCATGATTCGTTACATTTATGTCACGGGGTTCAAAAAGGATATGTTCGGGCTTGCTTCGGCTCAATCCATCGTATTCTGCGTCATCATGCTGATCCTCGCCTTTGTACAGTTCAAATTAACAGACAGAAAAGATTGACGGAGGTTGAACATGAAAGGAATCGCAATTAACATCATCGCCGTGATGCTGGCTCTCTTATTTATGTTTCCATTGATTTGGATGCTGATTGTTTCACTGAAACCGGACGGCGTTAATGTCTCTGCTCTAAGTGATTGGGTGAATGTCTCGGATTTACATTTGCATAATTATACGAAAGTGATCAAAGATTCGCAGATCCTAAGATGGACATGGAATAGCGCAGATATCGGTGTGCTAACAACCATTATTTCACTCATCTTCAGCTCCCTAGCTGCTTTCTCCTTTTCGAAATTGCCTTTCAAGTCCAGAAGTTTGTTTTATCTGGTCATCGTTTCTGGCTTGTTAATTCCCACAGAAGCGATTCTAATCCCACTTTACGAAACGACGCTTCATCTGAAGCTGATTGATAACATGTGGGCGATTATTCTGCCTGGGCTCACGAATCCAATCGGCATCCTGCTCTTGAAGCAGTTCATGGACGGCGTCCCGAAGGATTATATCGAGGCAGCACAAATCGACGGTTGTAGAAATTTCGGTTTATGGTATCGCATTTGTCTCCCGCTTACTCGATCTGCCATGTTCTCTGTCGGGATTTTCTACTTTATTTTATCTTGGAACAATTTCTTGTGGCCGTATCTTTCCATTACCTCGCAAGAGAACATGATCTTATCAGCAGGACTACCGACATTTTTGTCGAATAATACGATGTCCTTAAATCTGATCATGGCAGCAAGTGCCATTGCAGCAATTCCAACGATTCTAGTGTTTGCTGTCCTGCAGCGTCAAATTGTGCAAGGGGTGGCCATGTCGGGAATTAAAGGATAATTCGCAGCATAACTAGCAGTTCGATTCTCTTCCCAGAAAGGGTTGCTACAACGATGACCCAAGCATCAGATGTTGCGACGCAACAACGCCACAAACGAATTCCTTCATGGATGTATACATGGACGAGCAGCATTCGCTATAAGTGGATGCTGCTGTTGTTCCTCTTTTCGCTAACGCCCCTGCTTGCCTTGGGGTTTATTTCGTATTCGATATCGAAGTCAACGATTAACAATAAAGTAACGGAATACTCGGAACAACTCTTGAAGCAGACCGCGGAGAATATTGACACGAGACTTGGCATTTACAAAGATATGATGATGCAGGTCGTCAATAACAACGACATTGTCACGATGCTGCGCACATTGGATCGCACAGATCCTACCCAATATGATCTAGATAGTCTATCCTTAACTACGAAGCTATCGACCATTATTGCAATTAATCAGGATATACAGTCGATTTCGTTCCTTTCACCACAGCATTTTATCAAAGGTATTTATAGATGGAATGATCGGTCTTTGGATAAAGTATCCCCATTCCTGCATACCTTGGAGGATGGGAGTAATTTCCGGTGGTTTTCCACGCGTTTGGGAACGTATGTCGACAGTTTAAACACGCAAAATGTTCACGTCTTCTCACTCGCCAAGCAAATATACAAAATGTCGGACGATAGTCCTGTAGGAATCATTGCCGTACTGGATATTCGCGAGGATGTGCTGAAAGAAATCGGTGCTCGAACGACCAAGAGTGATATGGATATAGCTAGTTTCGTTATTGATGGTTCAGGACACATCATCTCTTACCCAGATAGTCGTGTATTGGGGAAAAGTGTGAAAGAAGTGCTAGGCGAAGACGGGTACACAGAAATGTTTCGTGGGGCGATGGACGAATCCGTTTTTCCACTGAAATATCAAGGTGAAAGATTGATTGTGAATTACAAAAAGCTGCATACAAACGACTGGATCGTCGTCAATGTCATTTCGGAGGCTTCCCTATATAAAGATTCGAATCGATTGCTGCAAATTATTTTGGTGATCGCTTTCATATGTATCTTATTCTCTATCCTGACGGCAATCTTACTAGCTAATTCAATCTCCAAGCCGATTCTGAAAATGATTCGATTGATGCGGCAAGTCATGTCAGGTGACCTGACCGTCCGTTTCAAAGCCAAGCGTCGTAATGATGAATTCGATATTTTGGGCGAAAACTTTAACTACATGGTTACACGGATTGATGGTCTCTTGGAAACGGTCTATGAGGAACAAAACCATAAGCGAGTAGCGGAATTGAAGGCTTTGCAAGCGCAAATTAATCCACATTTCCTGTATAATACACTGGATATTATTAAATGGACGGCGCTCCTGCAGAAAGCTAATCATGCGGCTGAAATGGTCAGTCTTCTATCCCGATTGTTGCGGATTAGCTTAGGTAAAGGTGAAGAGACGGTAACCATCGAAGAAGAAATCGAACATGTGCAGTGCTATCTGGGTATTCAAAAGTTCCGATTCAACTTTAATATCGAGACGTTCGTTCATTTGGACGAGGAAGTTCGTACGTATCGTACGCCAAAGCTGATCCTACAACCCATTGTAGAGAATGCCATTCTTCATGCTTTTACAGATAGAGAAACAGGTGAAATTCATATTCGGTGCGGCATCCATCCGGAAGGTGGAATACGCTTCGAGGTCGTGGATAATGGGCGTGGCATGGATGCTAGTCTTGTTCAAAGCCTTAATCGACATGTGGCTCCCTCCGTTGATAAAGTAAGTGGGATTGGCTTAGCGAATGTAGACGAACGAATTAAACTCATTTGTGGTAAGCCTTATGGTTTGGACATTCAAAGTGAACCTGGAGCGGGTACCCATATTCGTATCCGACTTCCAGAAATGAAGTAGGTGAAGAGCATGTTTCGAGTTGTGATTGTGGAAGATGAATATATTGTGAGGTTCGGTATTCGCTCGATGATTGATTGGGATAAGCTTGGTTTATCGGTGAGCGGTGAAGCAGCGAATGGGCAAGAAGCCTTGGCGTTGATCCGCGAGAACCCACCTGATATTCTCATCACAGATATCAAAATGCCTGTTATGGATGGCATCACGTTAATTACGGAAGTACGTAAAAGTTATCCTCAAATGAAAATAGTTATTCTTAGCAATTTGGAAGATTTCCAATATGCGAAGGAAGCGATTCGTAATGGGGTTTCCGAATATATGATCAAATCAGATATGATGCCTCGTGACCTAGAGGAAACGCTGCTGCGAGTCAGGGAGTCGATTCTAGCAGCGTCTCCAACAAGTGATCAGAAGCCTGTGGTGAGTGACCTTGAGCCTCTCATCAGAGAAAAACGGATGCTAGAGCTCCTTGAAGAAATGGACCCCGCTCGGAGCCAACACATCGTAGAAAGTTTAAGACTCTCCGATGTTCAGCTACCCTTATATGTGCTTCATATCGTGAAGAATGAGTGGGCGCAGAGTGTTGAGGAGGGGCAAGCTTTGATACGCAAGGCGATTGCTGATGTGAAGGCGACTTCGTCAGAGGATGCCTATGAAGCTTTTCCAGATCGGCAAGGGGAAATGAATGTCCTTCTTTTTGCAACGGAAATGACGGCTGCTGGCTTGTCTGAGATGAAGACATGGGTACAATCCGTCGTTCTCTATCTTAAGGATCATTGTGCCATGTCGTGTACAGTAGGCATCAGTATGAGTACGTCCAAGTGGTCAGGACTGCATCAAGCCTACGAGCAAGCAAAAGCCGCAGCGAAATATAAAATGTTTATTGGCCCTGAACGAGCGATTCTGTATGGTGTTGATTATGTGCCCCTATCAAGTCAGTTAACGGATAATATTAAAGTGAGCACAACGCATATTCATTCGATGGTGTATGCTTTTCAAACGAAAGAGCTGCAAGCTTACTTGGAAGATATTTTCGAACAGCTAACAGCGCTTAAAGACTATGATCTCGTGGAAATTATTTCACTGGAGCTGCTAATTCTACTCACGACGCTATGGTCAGAGGTGGCAAGTGATCAGCAAAGCATCCTTCAATTAAAGAAACAGTACTATGATCAATTATCCAAATTAGAGACGATTCAKATGAGTAAAGCTTGGTTCCTGCAAGCATTTGAGGAACTCGTTCGGCATATGATCGGCGTGTATAACAGTGATCGCAATGGCATTATTAAGGCAGCGCAGTATATCGGGCAGTACTACCAACAAGAGATTTCGCTGCAATCGATCAGCAGTTTGGTGCACCTAAGTAAAAATTATTTTGCCAACTTGTTCAAAAAGGAAATGGGAGAAAGCTTTCTGGAGTATTTGACGCGGATTCGCATCGAGAAAGCCATGACCTTATTAACAGGTGAGCTTAAGACAGCAGATATTGGCCATTTGGTAGGCATTCCAGACCCGAAATATTTCTCGAAAGTATTTAAGAAAATAACAGGTCTATCCCCATCGGAATATCGAATTCTAGCCAAAGAAGACAAGTCAAACTAGTCTTCTCAAACTTAATTGCAAACGCTTACCGAAGAGCTGTTCATTGTCAGGCGTGTGGGGAAAGGGGGGATCGGATTGTTAGATAAAAGAAAGATCAAACGCAGTGTTGGCATCGGATGTATCTGTACACTCACTTTCGTGCTTGCAGGATGCTCATTTCTATCCAATAATCAGCAGCAAGGAGCTGAGAACAAGAAAAGCGTAGCGAGCACAGCAGCGCCTATGGAAATTTCGTTCTGGAATCCATTTGGCGGTGGTGAAGGAGAGTTCGCCGAACGCATTGTTCAAAATTTCAATAATTCACAGAAGGACGTCTACGTGAAGCAGCTTCGCTTGGAATCGAACGAATATTATGTGAAGCTGAGCACAGCTCTTTCTTCGGGCAAAGGTCCGGATGTAGCTGTTGCACATGTTGACCGAATGTCACCGTTCGTAAAGGCGAAGCAAATTATGCCATTGGACGAATTGGCGAGTGAGGTTGGATTTGATTTCAAGGACTTAGAGGAGAGCAATGTTCTAAGTGTGAGCTTCATGAGCAAGCCGTACGGGCTGCCATTAGACACGCATTTTCACATGTTATATTACAATAAAGCTATTATGAAAAAAGCGGGCTTGTTGAATGACGATGAAACGCCTAAGCTGGCGGTCTCAACGCCGGAGGCATTCATTCAGATGCTGCAACAGATTCAAGCTAAAGTACCGGATATGGAGCCATTTGCTGTCAATACCCCTTATTTCCAAGAGCCATTCCTCAATATGTATTATCAAGCAGGCGGCGAATTATTGGATGATAGCAAGGCGAAAATAACTATCCATAATGACAAATCGCTTCGAGTGTTGAAATTTTATCAACAGATTTATGCAAGCAAGCTTTCCGATGTGAATGATAAGACCCCGTGGGATACCTTTCATAATGGCAAAGCGGCGCTATGGATGGGTGGTGTTTGGGAGGCAGGCTATCATCTAAGTGAGTCTTCCCTTCCCGCGGGGATCATGCCGCTTCCAGCTCTATTCGGCAGTTCGATGCAGTGGGGAAGTTCACATACACTCGTGATTCCTACTTATGTATCAAAGGATAAACAACGTGCGGCCATGGCATTCATGTCTTATTTCTCGAAGGTAGGTTCCATGCTGTGGGGCCAAGCCGGACATGTCCCCGCCAATCGAGCCGTTCTTCAAAGCCAGGCGTATAAGCAATTGCCTTATCGGAAACTTTTTATCGAAGCGCAGCATAGCGTCAAATTTGCCCCACAAACGGATAAATATGCAACGATGTTTACCACCTTGTCAGAGGAGCTTCAAAGTATTGTAATGGGAGGTATGGATCCGGAGGAAGGGCTCGTACAACTAGAAAAAAAAATGAATAGTGTGCTGGCCAATTAGGCTGTAAAAATGTCCCCTTTCGGAACTTTCCGGGAGGGGATATTTGTATCGTCTGGAAGAATTTTAATTCGCAAAGATACCTATGATAAAATGAACCTATTAACCCAAAGGAGCTGAAATAAGTGAACATTATTTTCCATGGACAAAGTTGTGTCGAAATTCGCTTGAAGCAACACACCTTGATTATTGACCCATTCCTTACCGGTAATCCGCAAGCAACGGTCAAAGCGGAAGACATCAAGGCGGATTACATCCTTGTTACCCATGGACATGGGGATCATGTTGGGGACACGTTATCCATTGCACAGCGCAATGATGCAACTGTTATTGCTCCTAACGATTTGGCCAGATATTTGGGCTTTGAGGGGGCAAAAACACACGGGATGGGAATCGGCGGGGCTTATGAGTTTCCTTTTGGTAAAATCAAATTGACCCTTGCCTTACACGATTCTTCCTATAATCCGCCAGGCACTAAAGAAAACATCTATACAGGCATGGCGAGTGGATTCTTGCTAAAGGTAGAAGGGAAAACCATTTATCATGCAGGGGACACGGGGTTATTTAAAGATATGAAGCTGATTGGCAAAATGAACGATATTGATCTGGCCTTTCTGCCGATCGGGGATAACTACACCATGGGACCGGAAGATGCCGTGATTGCAGCGGGATATTTGAAAGCCAAAACCGTTGTCCCGATGCACTATAATACGTTCCCAGTGATTGAACAAGATCCGAACGCCTTTGTTGCAAGCCTGGAAGAAGAAGGCATTAAAGGAATCGTGATGTCACCGGGGCAACAAATAACACTGTAATCGAGTGGATGGAATCTTCATGAGGAGGGTTCACTTTCGGTGCTTTTGTTGGATTGACGTTCTTTCCAGAAAAGGACGGTGAGCATGCGCTCCACCCATTCCTTATCTTCAKGCGTTAAGATAAAACCATCGAACATGAGTTCGTTTTCACGAAGAAAACGCCGCAGATTAACAGGATTGCTTTCAAACTGTTGGTTCGCCTGGGAGGACTCGAGATAACCAGCAATATCCATCAGTTCCGAGTAAGACGTGTTAAGCCCCTCAGATAATTTCATCAAGACGTCGGGAGAAGGAATTCCGCGGTTGCCATTCTCAAGTTGAGAGATGTATGCCGCGGACACACCTGAACGATCAGCTAGCTCGCGGATGGTGAAGCCTTTCATTTTGCGCATATCTCGTAATTTATCGTAAAAGTACATGTCAGCCCATCCTCACTCCGTAAAGTAAACATTAGTAAACGTTTTAATACTACCAGTTTACTATAGTAATTACAACGATGAGTTTCGGACCTGTTAAATAAAGGTATGCTCACATATATGATTACTAATGTAAACAATTATTGTTACATTAGCGAATATGCGGTATACTTCAGATAGGACGAAGTGAGGATGGGGGACTGACATCAACGCCGATGCATATTCAGATTAAAGCCAAAACAGATGCATTCATTAAGGCAAGAGTCATGAAAGGTTACTCGCAACGAGAGCTGGCACGGCATTCTGGCCTGAGCCACGCGTACATAAGTTTACTAGAACGGTCGATTAAATCTGTGGGGCCATCTACCGCTAAGCGACTAAGCGAAGTGCTAGAGATGGAGTTAGAGGAGCTTTTTCAGATCAACATCGCTTGAAAAACAGAAAACCGATGCCCCCATAATTGGGGAGCATCGGTTTTTGTTTTGCATTATTTCACGGTCTTGTTATAAGCACCAATTTTCTCAGTAATACTCTTAGCTGCGTTATCCAACGCGTCTTTTGGCGCTTTTTTGCCAGTCAGAGCCTCTTCAATCGCTGTTTCGACGATTTGACGAGCTTCTGGGAATACACCCATAACCGCACCTTGCGTTGCTGTGTTGGCTTTCGTTTTGTGCAATTGATCGATGGCTGTTTGGAATTGCGGGTATTTCGCAAGGTTGTCTTTGATAATTGCTTCGTCATACGCTTTCTTCGTAATTGGGAAGTAGCCTGTGTTCACGTTCCACCATGCTTGTGTTTGTGGCGTTGTTAGAAATTTAATGAATTCCCAAGCACCTTGTTGCTCGGCTTCTGACTTGTTATTCAAGATGTAGAGACTCGCGCCACCAACGACAACACCGCCGTCTTTGGCATCGGATGGCTTAGGAAGCGGGCCAGTACCCACTTGGAATTTGCCTTCAGCACCGCTTACAATACCGCGAAGAGAAGCAGTGGAATCCAATGTCATAGCGATTTGGCCAGCTAAGAAAGCTTTTTTCGTGTCGTCTGTTTTACGGCCAAGGTTGGCGGACGTTTTGTTGTCGACCATCTCTTTCCACCATGTTAGCGTTTTGACGCCCGCCTCATTGTTGACCATGGATTCTGTTGCAGCAGTGGTACGTCCATTCCCATTATTAAGGTATTCAACACCTTGGTTAGCAAAGAATTGCTCCATAAACCAGCCGTAGATGGCAAAGGAAGAGCCGGATTTCCCATCTTTACTCAACGCTTTAGCAGCTGTTGTAATTTCTTCATATGTAGTCGGTGGTTTCTCAGGGTCAAGTCCCGCAGCTTTGAACATATCTTTGTTGTAATAAAGGATAGGGTTAGAGGTGTTGAAAGGCATGGAATTCAGTTTGCCATCGACTTTATAATAATTCAGAATGTTCTCTTCAAGTTGGGAAAGATCGAACTTATCAGCATCGACATACTTTTGTACGGGAGTGATGGCTTTGGAATCGATCATGAAGCGTGAGCCGATTTCGTAAACTTGAATGAGGGAAGGACCGCTTTTGGTATCCATCGATGCTTTCATTTTATTGATACTTTCATCATACGTACCTTGGAATACTGCTTCAACTTGTACATTCTTCTGTGAGCTATTGAAATCTGCCACTAATTTATCGACGGCTTTGCCGAGCTCTCCACTCATCGAATGCCACCAAATCACTTTAACAGGTTCAGTTGGTTTTTTGACATCCGCTGCAGCGGCACTTGCCGTTGGTTTACTTTCTGTCGTACTGCCTGAAGTCGTTGTTTCAGCTTTGCCGCAAGCACTAGTTAACAGCACCATAATTGCAGTCATAGCAAGGATGGAGCTTTTCGTTTGCAATGTTTTCATAGTTTTCGTTTCTCTCCCTTATCTCTTTTCTAAAATATATGGAAATCTGATTCAGCGAGTTGCTGAACAGAGCAGCCATCAAGCAGGGGTTAACCTTTCACAGCACCGGCCGTGAGTCCGCGAACGAGTTGTTTTAAACCGAGGACGAGCAATAAGAGGGATGGCAGCAAGACGATGCTTACGCCTGCCAGAACCAAATTCCATACCGTCAATTCTTCGAATTGCAGCATTGCGATGCCAATTTGCACGGTTCTCATGGCTTCGCTGTTCGTGATGAGCAGTGGCCATAGATACATGTTCCATGCATTTAAAAAGGCATACACAGCTAACGTTGCCAAGGCTGGACGCCCGAGTGGAAGCACAATTCGAAGGAACATGCGAAAATGTCCGCAGCCATCGATACGTGCCGCTTCGAAGAGCTCTTTGGGCAGTTGTAAGAAGAATTGCCGCAGGAGGAAGGTACCGAAGGCCGTTGCCAAGAATGGAACGGTTAGCCCCTGCATGCTATCGAGCCAGTCCCATTTTTTAACCGTCAAATAGTTGGGAATAATGGTGACCTCCCAAGGAATCATCATGGTAGCCATGAAGAGCGCAAAGATGAAGGATTTGCCCATAAAGCGAATATTGGTAAAGGCATAGGCGGCCATGCTCGATGTAATCAGCTGTCCCAGGGTAATTACGATAGATACAACTAGACTATTGGTAACAAATTTGGTGATGGGTACAAGTTTGAAGACAGCGGCGATACTACCTAGATAAAAGCTGCTAGGCAAGAAGTGTGGCGGATAGGCGGATGCTTCCTCTGGCGTCATAAATGCAGAAGAGAACGTATAGAAGATGGGATATAGAACAAGTGCGGCGCAGATGATCAATAGGATGTAGACGAAGGTTTGTTGCAAACGAGTGATCATTGATAGTGCACCTTCCTTTCAAACACTTTAAACTGAATGACAGTGAAAATTAGGATTATGGTGAAAAGGACAAGTGCTTGCGCGCTGCCTGTACCAAATCGGAAGTTAATAAATGCATCTTGATACAAGGAGTAGACAAGTACATCTGTAGAGTTGACGGGTCCCCCTTTGGTCAGAATATGAATTTGTCCAAAGGACTGAAAAGCACCGATGATGGACACGATCGTGACGAAGAATACCGTCGGTGAAAGCAATGGCAGGACAATTTGCACAAAGGTACGAATGGGGCCAGATCCATCGATTTTGGCGCTGTCATAGATTTCATCAGGGACGCCTTGAAGACCACTGAGCAGGACGATATAGGTGAAACCGAGATTCATCCAGACCGTCATCATCGAGACAGAAAGCAGTGCCCATCTGGGGTCCGTCAGCCATGCCACAGGTTCTAAGCCAACTTGCTGAAGCAAATAATTCAACATGCCGACACTTGGGTGAAACAGCATCATCCAGATCACAGCGGAAGTTCCAACAGATAGAACAACAGGTAGTGAGAAAATGAATTGAAAGATTCGCATGCCTTTGAGCTGATTGTGCGTAAATGCGGCGAGCATGAGTGCAATTACGATAACTGTAGGCACGGTTAGTAGTGTAAATAAGAATGTAACGCCTAAGCTTTGATAGAATCGTTCAGAGGTGAATATCGCTGTAAAATTATCGAGCCCTACGAAAGCAGCAACCCTGCCTCGAGGATCGGTTTCGTGTAAGCTGAGATAGAAACTTTGTATCAAGGGATAGAACAAAAAGATGGCAAATAGCAGAAGAGAGGGAAACAAAAAGATATAACCAAGGATCGTCTCTGCCCAGTTCTGGCTGATCGCTGCCTTGCGTGGATGCGCTGCTTTTACGGTTGTTTTAGATTTTCTTGCATGAGGTAAATCTCTTTCTATTGCATTCATTTCAAGCTCCTCCATGAACATTATTAAACATGTATGCTTCGTTACTAGACTAACGCTTGTTTATTTGACCAATGTCAAATTCAAGTGAAGGTTTTGTATATTTTTAGAAAAATTTACAAATACATTAGATTTTCATACTGGGCAAATTCAGGGCCATTCAACTATAATTTGAGCATATTTAGATTGCCGTACGACAGATGGCTCCGGATTTCTTGGTGACAAGAGCTGGGAAGAGTTGAAGTCGTTGGATGCAGGTTTTTGGTTTTCGGAGTCTTTCACGGGAGAGAGAATTCCTCATCTGCGTCAAGTATTCGAGCTTGTACCACGGGGACATCTCATCAATGTGGAAATAAAACACGCTTACGTGGGAAAAATGGAGAAGGCGTTGTTGGCATTTTTGGACGAAATGGATAGATGGAAGGATATCGTGATCTCTTCCTTTGATCACAAGTTGATTCGCAGGATCAAACTAGCGCAGCCTAAGGCGAAAGTGGGATTGCTTTATGCAGCCAATTTAATAGATCATGCAGCCTATGCTAAGCAATTGGGGGTAGATGTGTTTTCCTTGCATTCCGTATCACCACTGTATAGACATGGAGGATGTTCTAGGGGCTGATGCTGCGGGACTGGCTGTTTATCCCTATACGGCAAATGATGTTGCGGATTTTAAAAGGTTGATTGCTGCTGGTGTTACGGGGATTATTACCGATTATCCAGGGCGATTGCGGAATTTTCTTCGGTAAATCGCTCCTCCAAATGTTATAACAACATAGTTTAAAAATCAGAAGACCGATGCCCTCGCATATTGGGGAGCATCGGTTTTTGTTTTTTAGAATTTGTTTCACATAAAGTCACAATCATTTTACCCGTTCGTATTACCAAAATATGACTTAAATATGACTTTACTCACCTGTTTTAATGACAATGAAAAGCTATAATAAATCCGATCGAGCATACATGGAATTGTCAATTTCAGTATTAAAGCTGGTGATAGGGGAGAAGTGAGAATGTCCAAGTTAACTGAGTTTTCAATGAAAAATGTGGCAGCGATTTTCATCGTTATGCTGCTGTTGGTCGTAGGTGGAACCTATTCTACTACCACACTGAAGGTAGAAAGTATGCCTGACATTACATTTCCGGTAGTTATTATTAGCACTACCTATGTAGCACCTCCAAAAGATGTCCTGGATGAAATTACGAAGCCATTAGAGAAGGCGGTTGCGGGGTTGGATGGACTCAAAACCCTTAGCTCCGGATCACAGGACAATTACTCGCAGATTATTCTGGAGTTGGACCAAGATAAGAAGCCAGAAGATGTTAAGAAAGATGTAGAGAGCTTGATCTCTAACGTTAAGTTGCCTCAAGGCTCTGAGAAACCTAAAGTGTTAACAGCGGGCTTTGCTTCAGACCCTGTCTATTATTTGGCGGTTTACGGTGACGCAGGAATGAACCAAACCGAGTTGGATAAAGCCTACAATGATACAATTCTTCCCGGCTTTAATGGGCTCAAGGGAATTGACCATGTCGACTCTGTAGGCAATCAGGATGCTGTTCTAACCATTAAGCTTGATGCACCTGCGATAAATAATTATGGTTTAACACCATCCGAAGTTTCTAGTTTGATCAAAGCCTCATTGGTATCTAGCCCGGCAGGAACGGTAGATTTCAATGGAAACACACAGATGGTTCGAGTCAAAGGCGAACTAGACACAATATACAACTTGGATAATTTGAAAATCACAACGAAAACAGGCGATACACTACTTCTCAAACAAATTGCCAAAGTTGAAGCGATCAGCGAGTCCAAGTTCATTGCCAGACTAGATGAACTGCCAGCCATCGGCGTACTGCTTTACAAAACGAAAGCTGCGAATGCAGTAGAATTTGCAGATAGTGCTGACAAGCTTATGACAGACTGGGGCCAAACGCTGCCTGGCGTGAAATTCCACAAAATTTATAATTCTGCCAATGATATTAAAGATTCCATTCACGGCATGGTGCAAGAAGGCGGATTAGGCGCCATACTTGCTTCATTAATGATCTTGCTTTTCCTACGCAATGCACGCATGACAATCATCGTACTCGTGTCGATTCCTCTCTCTATTCTTGTTACGTTACTATTTATGGGTCCTCTAGGCATTTCCCTCAACATCATGACATTAGGTGGAATGGCCATTGCAGTCGGGCGAGTCGTGGATGACAGTATTGTCGTTATTGAGAATATCTATAGTCAGCTGCAAAAAGCGCAAGATCGTAATGAATCTGTTATTAAATTAGCAACGAAACAGGTATCAAGTGCGATTACTTCTTCTACAATTACAACAGTCGGTGTATTTGGTCCCATTGGATTCGTAAGTGGGGTCGTTGGTGAAGTATTCCGTCCTTTTGCTATCACACTTGTCGTAGCTCTAATGTCATCATTAATTGTTGCATTAACGGTAATTCCGATGTTAGCGAAAATTATGGTGCTTAAAAGCAAGAAGCTTGCCAGTCACGATGACAATCACGTGGGACCAATGGGTGTGAAATATAGGAAAGCGCTCGTCTGGTCCTTGAATAACCGAATCAAAACACTATTTATGGCTGGGGTTGCCCTTATCATCTCGATCTTCATTACAGTACCTAATTTAGCAGTAGCTTTTATGCCAGATAGTGAAGCAGTCAAACAAGGTGTTATTGAGATTAAAATGCCGCGAGAAACATCCATTGAAATGATGAATGAGAAGTCCAAAGAACTTGAAAAAGCTTTGAAAGTACACACAGACAAAGCTGGTAAACCTGCGTTCAAGTACATTGAATCTCTTGTTGGATATAACCAAAGCAGTGATCGATTTGCTTATCGCGCGATGATGTTTTTCGAGCTAACACCTGAGACAAATGCGAATGAAGGTGTCAAAGCGTATAAGGAAGATATGTTGAAACTGATGCCGCAAGGATCAGATGTGAATATTACATTGTTTACTGGAGGGCCGCCTACTTCTACTGGCGCTGATTTCTCGTACTCCTTGAAAGGCGATGACCAACTTTATCTTAAGCAAGCCTCACAGTTAATCAAAGATAAAATGAAGGAATTCCCTGAACTGAACGATATTAAAGACAGCTTGAGTGATTCCAAAACCGAAGTCGAGATTGTTGTCAATCAAAACAAAGCACGCTTATATGGACTTTCAAGTGCTCAAATTTTGCAATCAGTCAACGCGTGGATTTCAGAAGAGAAGCTTGGCGATCTCAAATTTAATAATATTACGTATGCCACTAAGGTTATGTTGAATCCTGTGTACAAAAACTCTGTGGATAAACTGGGTACTTTCTTGATCAAGACGCCTACTGGTCAAACGATACAGTTAAATGAAGTAGCTCGCGTTGAACAGATTGATGCACCGAATAGCATTAGCCGTGAAGATCAAGAACAAATCGTAAGTGTAAGAGCCAAAATTGATGCGACGGATAAAGGCGGCGTCAGCAAGAAAATTACGGAAGAGTTGGCCAAATTAGAACTGCCTTCTGGTGTCACTCGTGAAGTAAAGGGTGTATCCGACGATATTCAAAAGAGTTTCATGCAAATGTTTATGGCCATTATAGCTTCCATCTTCATTGTTTACATGGTTATGGTTATTGCCTTTGGTAACGCGAGAGCGCCGCTTGCCATTCTGTTTTCACTGCCGCTAGCAGCTATTGGGGGCCTCTTAGGACTACTAATAACAGGCGAATCGATTAACGTTACATCACTCATCGGCTTCCTCATGCTAATTGGTATCGTTGTAACCAATGCGATTGTACTCGTAGACCGTGTGCAGCAGCTAAGAGAGCAAGATTATTCCATTCGTGACGCA
The DNA here is from genome assembly GCF_056398345.1 of Paenibacillus sp. 01T442. Taxonomy (NCBI): domain Bacteria; kingdom Bacillati; phylum Bacillota; class Bacilli; order Caryophanales; family Paenibacillaceae; genus Paenibacillus; species Paenibacillus sp. 01T442. The sequence goes on along the minus strand of NZ_JBFTPF010000011.1, from coordinate 46,310 downwards.
CTCATTGAAGCTGGAATTACGAGGTTAAGACCTATTATTATGACGGCAGGAGCAACGATACTTGCACTGATGCCATTAGGACTTGGATTATCCAAAGGAACGATTATTTCCAAAGGTTTGGCAGTTGTCGTTATTGGCGGTCTTACAACGTCAACGCTACTAACGCTCGTAATCGTGCCAATTATATATGAGATCCTATTTAAGAAAAGAGTAGGCGGTCTCTTCAAGAGAAAAGGAAAGCCCAATGCCATTCAATCAGAGCAAGCCGCATCTGTTCGTTAATTATCTAAACAGGGGAAAAGGGGAAAATGAATATGAAACGTCAGTTGTTTATGATCAAACAGAGTACCAAGATATTCGGTGTCCTCGCGCTTAGCGCGGCGATAGCCGTAGGATGTTCGTCATCACCAGCAGTAAGCCCTGCGGCAACAACAGCTGTAGAGCAAGGGGTAAAAGTAGTGAAAACGGCAAAAGTTACGAAACAAAAGATTGGTGAGCCTGTCGAACAGGTGGGTGATGTCGTATCATCCGTTCAATTAGATATAGTCGCCAAGTCGGGTGGCGAAGTCATTGAAATCCTGAAAAAACGTGGAGATATCGTTGAAAAGGGCGAAGTGCTTTTCCGATTGGATCCAACGGATGTGCTGATTCAGAAGGATTTGAATGCAGTAGGCATCAAAGGAGCACAGGCTGGACTTACAGCGGCTAAGCAAAATACATCGAATGGGATCGAAGATGCCAAAGACCGTGTTGCTAAGATGGAGACCGCGGTTAGTGATCTAGAGAAAGCTTATAGCAGGGTTCACAATGAATACGATCTAGGAACAGCAACGAAATCCGACTTAGAACAGATGGAAACGAAGCTAAATAATTCCAAAAAAGATCTGGCTAGCGAACGTAGATCGCTGAAAACCATGCAAGAGACGAATTCGTTGGCACAAGCGGAGTCCAGTTTGGAAACAGCGCAAGTAAATGCCAAGAATATCGAGAGGGCTCTAAGCAATCTTGAGGTAAAAGCTCCGGCTTCAGGTAAGTTGACGGATCTCACTATAACGGTTGGTCAGACAGTAGCGCCAGGCGGTCGCGTAGGGGAAGTTCAACAGACGAATCCAGTTAAAATCAAATCACAACTTAGCGAAGAGTCGGCTAATCTTGTTAGAGGTAAGAGTGAATTGACTTTCTATATTCCTGGCGTAACGACGAAAGCTGGTGCCAAAGTAACCTACTTATCGGATGTTATTAATGGACAATCCAAAGCTTATGATCTGGAACTGGAAGTTCCGAATCCGGATGGCAAGCTGAAACCAGGATCTAAGGCGCAAGTGGAATTAACCAAAGATGATGAACAAAACGTGCCTGTCATTCCTAGTCTTAGCATCGTTCGCGAAGGCGGAAATAACTTTGTTTATATCGTAAATGGGGATAAGGTACAAAAGCGTAAACTTGAACTTGGTCGATTGAATGAGACGAATCAGGAAGTTATTTCAGGGGTCAAAGAAGGCGAAATTCTGGTGACTTCCGGACAACATCAACTGAAAGATCAAGACACGATAAAAGTAAGTAACTAACCTACTATGTATGAGGAGGAGACATAAGTGAATATGAAGATGAAGAGATCTCTAGCTACTCTTGTTGTATCAGCTGTCCTTTTATCTACAGCTTCTTTACCTGCTTGGGCTGCAGATAGTCAGAACTTGGCAGCACAAGCTACAGCAAGTACGAATGTTAGCTATACGCTTTCAAATAAAATTGAGGTTGAAATCAAAAGCATGCTCAATGAGCACGAATCGGATTCCACAAAGTTAGGAACAGTCATTCGAATAAGAAATACGACTGATAAAATAACGCGTGTACCTGACTTTGAACTACGGGTCCTAATGGCAGACGGTATTGAATATACATTGCAGCCAAGTGCCAAAAACCCGAAATCCATCCAACCCAAGAGTCAGTTGGAACTTAGCTACCTGTCGATAGTTGAACGAAGTGACGATGTGGATCTATCGAGCCTCAACTTTATAGAAGTGGATATGGACGTATATCCGAAAGTAGAAACAACACTGCTTAGTATCCCTGTTGATGCTGATATCGTCTGGAACGGCAGTGACAGTACAATTACGAAATCATCAGCAATTGTTAAATGGGGAGAAGCCTTTACCTTACCTTCATTGCGTTCAACCCTTGGATTCATTCCCGTAGACATTCATAAGGAAATTACGGCGAAAGGCGTTTCTACGGTTATTCAAATGCAAGTCGTAAATTCAACCAAAGAACGTCAGACGGTACCTAATTTTGGAATCGACGGAAAGTCAGCAAGTAAGGTATATTCCGGTAATCGTGCCGAAGCTACGGTTACACTTGATCCAGGTGAGAAGAGATATATCCATATCGTCATTCCAACAGATCTGGATACGGAATTCACCAGCCTGAATGTAGTTACACCAGAGAGTTTTGCTGGTCCAATGGGGGAAGGTAAGCTTCTTGAAGACACCTACCGGGTAGGTCGTGTCAATATTCTTCTCCCTACAGGAGCTGTGAAGCAGGGAGTCCTCCCAGCACCTGAATATACACTAGGTACGCCAGTTAGACTAGATGCAACGAATAAATTCGTACCTTCTAATGTTGATCTCTCTTTAGTTGAATTACATGTAACAAGTAATGAAGATGATGGCTTCAATACGGCAGTGGCAAAGTTTAAATTGACGAATAATAGTGACCGTCCGATTCCAATACCAGCTATTCAAACTGAGCTTGTTAGTATAGATGGTTATGCTTATGGCGGAAGAAGACAGGAAGCTACAGCACTAAGTGTTGTTCCGAATGCTTCGTATGTCGTCAGTTATTCGTATGCACTGCCAGCTTCGGAGACGGGTGAAGGTCTTAAAATGAACCTCTACAGTCAACAATCAAATGGCGAAATATCGTATAAATCACTGCTTGCCTCGGCCAAGGTACCTGTTCAGAAAAATGACCTGACGAGTAAAATACTTAACGTGTATCCTTATGAAATTACCATCAAAGATTGGTCCATTTCAGCTATTTTCCAAGCCAATATGAGTTATGATTATAAGCTGAAGCTGGATCTGAGTATGAAACCAGATAAGCAAGTTACGGTTGATAAGTTTAACAGTAAGCTCTCATTCGAATTATTCGATAATGTTGGAAATCCGGTTGGCAAATCAGTTCAAGCTTTGTCAGGCGAAGGCCGTTTGTACAATGGTACTAACACAATAGATTTAAACGCAAGATCCAACCAACTTGATTTCCCGATTCAGGTCAAAGTATTTGAGACGTTCACGAACGAATATGGTGAATCTGTTAAGCGGTTGTTGACCACTTTCAAACAATAGGTAGATAAAAGACCGATGTATCCTTAATTTGGGATCATCGGTTTTGCTTTGTCTTGGTGAAAAAAATTAGCGGGAAAGCGATTAATGTTGTTATAATATCGCTTAAGGCTCGGTCACTTAAGAACAAAGGGGTAAATGAGATGCTATCCTGGATTCGAAATGTAATTATGATTAATCGCAGTTTCAGGGTGAAACTTATTCTCAGTTTATCCATGATTATTTTATTGGCATTCTGCTTGACCGGATATTTAACGTATCGCTATAACTTAACGTTATTCGAGGAAGAGATCAGTAAGCAATTTACCAGCACGAACGAAGAAGCGTTAGCGAAGTTGGACCTCAAGGTGCAAGAAGTTGTGCGGATTTCGCAAACAGTTGTATTTAATCCATCAATTGAAAAAGTGATTTCACGCATTAATCTGAGCGAAGACTCTGATGCCTTTGATCGCTATTATGATAAGAAGCAAATCGAAGATCAGATTTACCAACTCAAATCAGATGCGCCCTATATTACAGGAATGTATCTATATGACTTAAATGGGAATCCATCGTATTTCAGCTATACGACTTCTTCCATAAATGTCCCTGATGAGAATGTATTCAAGGTGATTCGTTCCAAAATTAGTGACACCTCTGGCGATCTTGTGTGGATTAGCTTGCCATTAGCATCGTCAATTGAGCCAAGCGGTTTTAGAAACACGATCATTGTGGCAAGGTTTATGAAAAATAGTAGTTTGACGACATACGGTGTACTCGTTATGGCTTTTGATGAGTCTTTCTTCTCAGGTTCACTGAAGGAGCTGACGAAGGCAGGCCAGGGGCAAGTGTATTTGTTTAACAAGAGTAGAGAACTGTTATTTACGAATTCACCCGTTCAATTAGATCAATTATCGGTGCTTCAAAATATGAATTCAACGCAATTAATGGAGCATCATTTATATGTCCAAGGCGTATCCGAAGTAACTAATTTCAAGCTCGTTAGTGGAACTTCGTTAACCGAAATTCAATCTAGAAGTCGCGATTTGTTCAAAATGATTGTTTACTCTGGTTTGGTCAGTATTTTACTCGCCAGTGTTCTCATCGTACTTTCCACGGGGAATCTACTTCGTCCGCTTAAGGATTTAATGCTAGGACTCCGAAAGGTTCGTTCTGGTGATTTCGATGCACGTATCGAAATACGTACCCATGACGAGTTAGCCTATATGGGCGAAAGTTTTAATGCAATGGCCGAACAGGTCGGACGGCTAATTAAGGAAGTATATCTCACACAATTAAGTGAGAAAGAAGCGGAACTTAAAGCCATGCAAGCGCAATTGAATCCTCATTTTCTTCACAACATGTTCAATGAAATTTATTGGAAGTTATACCTGCAGGATGAAACCGAGACGGCCGCGTTGATCGCTGCCATTTCGGAAATGCTCAAATATTCTTTGATGCCTGTTCGAACGTTGACGACGGTAAAAGAAGAATTCCAACAGATCCGTAACTATTTGAAGATACAGAAAGAACTGTTTGAAACGGATTTGGAAACCATCATTCAAGTGGATGAGGATGTTATGGATGTTCAGGTGATGCGTTCCTTGCTTCAACCGCTAGTTGAAAATGTATTTATGCATGCTTTTCGGAATATGGTTTCGCATAAAGTATTGATCATCAAGGCAAGCAGCCGCGACGACTTCCTTGAGATTGATGTGACCGATAATGGGTGTGGCATGGATGAGAAGGCTGTTTCACAAATATTGGGAGTTCAGGGCTCTTCATTGCCGCATCGTACGGATGGGCGAGAAAGTCTAGGTGTACGGAGTGTTGTGAGAAGAATTGAGTTGGTGTATGGCCCGCCGTTCCGTATGGAAATCTCAAGCCTAGTAGGAAGCGGAACGAACATGCGTCTTATTCTGCCACTTCTAACAAACGATGAAAGGAGAGCACTAGAATGAGAAGCGGAAGAGTATTGATTGTCGAGGATCAGTTGAATTTTAGAAAAGGGCTAGTCAAGATGCTTCAAGGTGGTGAGCTGGGCTGGCAAGTGGTCGGTGAGGCGGGGAATGGGCAGGACGCTTTGGTACTGCTTGATGAGCTTCAGCCTGATTTGGTCTTAACGGACATTCGGATGCCMATCATGGATGGTATCGAATTCGTAGGACATTTGCGGAAGAATTATCCGGAGATGATCGTGATTATTTTGACAGGATACAAAAATTTCGAATACGCGCAAGCCGCTGTAAGGCTGGGAGCGTTAGATATTCTGATCAAGCCGTGCACGGAAGACGACGTTCGTCAGATCATGAACAGAGCGTCAGAACGGTTCTATGAGAAGTATGCGCATCAGCAGAAACAACTCTTGCAAAGACAGCTGCAACAGGATCAAGAGCTTCGTGCGGTATTACTGGACCTCCCTTATGAAATGAGCACGTTGGCTGGCTTGAATCAAGCGCTGTCTGGTAAAGAATTGTGGTTATTACATATGAATAATGAGGATATGGCGAATAGATCGAATGGTAAAAGGGACATAAGTTTGCTGCAATTTGCCTTCTCCAACATTGTGGAAGAGCTAGTGAAAGGAGCGGGTCTGGAAGCCCGCCTCTTACTTGTGGATCATGACACATTCCTCTTGGTGGCTGAATTACATCAGGTGGAGGAAACACTGCAAAGCAGTATTCCAACGGCCTCCTTTGAATATTTGAAAATTCGCGCAAGCATGGTTTCAATGGGGCTAGCGCCTCCGGCAGTAGACTTGGCACAATTGTATCTGTTAACGAAGGAAGCAGTCTCAGATCCTATTAAACTTCCTTCTTTAAGCGGAAGTGAAGCAGGATCGGGGATCATGCTTTCCCTTAATCAGGCAAGGGTCAGAGAGATGGAAGTTCAACTCATGTCAGCCATTCTAGTTGGACAAGAGGACAGCCTGCTCGAGCTGTTGAACCGCGTGATACATGAGCTCAGTCTTACATCGCCAGAAGAGATGCGCCTTGGTGCATTGTCACTTTCTATCGCATTACACGGGACGATCCAGAAGCAGTTTGATCCTGATGATCAGAATGCGCTGGCTAGGCTCCCGAATGAAATGCCGCAGAGTCAGTGGACCTCGAAGGAGGTGCTGGATTGGGCAGCCCAGCAAGTGAAGCATTTCCTGCTCCAATTCAATCAATGGCAGGCGTCCAAAAGTGATAATGTGGTCGAGAGAGCCATTAAATATATTGAGGAACACTACATTGAGGAGTGCCGTTTGACGGATGTAGCGGCTCATATTCATTTAAATCCAAGTTACTTCAGTGTTGTTTTCAAAAAAACAACGGGTGAAAGTTTTACACGATTCGTTACTCGGGTCCGTATGGATAAAGCGGCTTTACTTCTGAGGAATACKGATATGAAAATATTTGAAATTGCTTGTGCCATTGGGTTTGATGAACCGAATTATTTTACGAATGTCTTCAAGCAGCAGTTTCATATGTCACCAAAGGAATATAGAAGTAGTAAGTAAACGTGATGAAGCAACAAAAAAAGCATTGCCAGTGAAATTAAAATATTGTATGATCGGATTAAGCGCTTAACCCATACAGGGCGAGCGCTTAAAACTTGAAAGATTAAGCGCTTAACCTATGAGTAGAAGGGAGATTTACATGCGTACAATTCGACTTACAATGGCACAAGCACTACTTCGCTTTCTAGACCAGCAGTACATATCCATCGATGGACAGGAGACTAAATTTGTTCAAGGTGTCATGGGGATTTTCGGACATGGCAATGTAACTGGGATTGGAGAGGCGTTGGAGTATAGCGCGGGTGACCTTACGTATATACAAGGCAAGAACGAGCAGGGGATGGTCCACGCTGCAACCGCTTACGCGAAGCAAAAGAACCGCAAACAAATTTATGCCTGCACAACCTCCATTGGGCCAGGTGCACTCAATATGGTAACGGCTGCGGCAACGGCGACCGTTAACCGCATCCCAGTACTGCTGCTGCCGGGGGATAATTTTGCGTCGAGACAGCCGGATCCCGTGCTGCAGCAGCTTGAGGTCATGAACGATTATACGGTATCTGCGACAGACCCATTCAAGTCCGTGAGCAAATACTGGGATCGAATTGTTCGTCCCGAGCAGTTGATGAGCGCAGCGACCMAAGCGATGCGGGTGTTAACAGATCCTGCGGAAACAGGAGCGGTGACCTTAGCGCTTCCCCAAGACGTGCAGGCGGAAGCCTACGACTATCCGGAAGCCTTTTTCGATAAAAAGGTTCATTATATCGATCGCCGACCAGCAGCGCAGGAAGCTGTTGGGCGAGCGGCTGCAGTGATCTTAGGTAAAAAGCGCCCGTTAATTATCGCTGGCGGCGGCGTTCTCTATGCGGAAGCGACGAAGGAACTAGCGGAGTTTGCAGAAGTGTTCGGCATCCCAGTTGCGGAAACGCAAGCAGGGAAAAGCTCGCTGCCTTGGAACCATCCGTTGCAAGTCGGCGCGATTGGCGTGACAGGAGCACTGGCGGCGAACAAGCTGGCGAAACAAGCKGATTTGATTATCGGCGTGGGTACGCGGTATTCCGACTTTACTACAGCGTCCAAATCAGCTTTTGAGAATGACGATGTGCAATTTATTAATATCAATATCAGCGGCTTCGATTCTTCGAAGTTAGGCGGTATTTCGATTACAGCTGATGCGAAGGAAGCACTAAACGTATTGCGCGAAACACTGACATTTCTTGATTATTCGAGCAACTACGAGACTGGTTACATAGCAACTTTGAAAGACGAATGGGATCGTGAAGTGGAACGTTTGTACCAAGCAGCGTGTGCCGAAGGCTTTGCTCAAACACATGCGCTTGGTGTGATTAATGAAACAATTGACCCTTCCTCGGTTGTGGTTTGCGCAGCGGGAAGTTTACCTGGCGATTTACACCGTTTATGGCGTTCAACTGAGCCCAAAACGTACCATATGGAATACGGTTTCTCTTGCATGGGATATGAAGTAAGCGGTGCCTTCGGCGCAGCTTTGGCGGAACCGGGGCGTGACGTTTATGCGATCGTCGGAGACGGCAGTTACTTAATGCTTCACTCCGAATTAGTGACGAGCTTGCAAGAGGGTCAGAAATTTACGATCCTGCTGTTCGATAATCATGGCTACCAATGCATTCATAATCTGCAACGCAGTCAAGGGAGCGAAGGCTTCGGGAATGAATTCCGTTATCGGGAAACAGGGACGCGTAAGCTGACAGGAAGCTATATGCCGATTGACTTCGCAGCACATGCGCGCAGCTTGGGAGCGAAGTCCTACAAAGCGACCAATGCAGAAGAGCTCAAGTCCGCACTGCTTCAGGCAAGTAAAGAAACAGTAACGACCTTAATTGAAATCCCTGTCGTACCTGGCACGAACACAGGCGGCTATGAGTCCTGGTGGCAGGTTGGCGTACCAGAGATTTCAGAGAGTGCCAAAGTGTTAGCAGCCCATGAAGAAATGAAGAAAAACATACAAGCGGCTAAACCCATTTAACGAAGAAGAGGTGACCTAACAATGGAAGCACTACCGTTTAAGCTAGGCATACATCCGATTAATTGGGTGGGAGAGGACGTCAAGGAACATGGCGCTGATACCACATTTGAACAAATCGTTGATGAGATCCAGAAACTGGGATTGACCGGTACGGAGATGGGACGCAAATATCCGACCGATATCAACGTATTAAAGAACGAATTATCTAAACGAGGTATTCAACTTGTATCTCAGTGGAAATCTGTTCTGTTCTCGGATCCCGCATATAGAGAAGAAGAGCTGGAAGCCTACCGCAAACATGTGCTATTTCTGAAAGAAATGGGCAGTACGGTAATTTCTACAGCGGAAGTCGGGGGTTCGCTCCATTTTGATCCTCGTCGTACACCGAACGAGAAAGAAGTACTTCGCCTCGATGAAGCAGGTTGGCAGAGCTTAGCGGAAGGGCTTAACCGAGCGGGAGCTATTGCAGCGGAACATGGGCTGAAGCTGACCTATCACCATCACGGTGGAACGGTGGTTGAGTCACCGGAAGAGATCGATCGATTGATGGAGCTAACCGATCCTTCCTTGGTCTACCTGCTGTTTGATACAGGGCATACCTACTACGGTGGTGGAGATCCGTTGACAGTATTGCGCAAACATTACAACCGAATTGCTTACATCCATTTGAAAGATATTCGTCAAGCTGTACTAGATGAAGCGCGCGCGGAGCAGGTTGATTTCGTAACTTGTATTCGCAAAGGTGTGTTTACCGTACCAGGGGATGGCTGCCTTGATTTTGCACCGATTTTCAAAGAATTATTGGCTCGTGAATACACCGGATGGGCAATGCTCGAAGGTGAGCAAGATCCTGCAACCCATAATGCATACGAATATGCGAAAAACGCACTGAACTATATCCATTCTTTATTAATCAAAGAAAGCAGGTAATAAGGACATGAYCTATGTGACATTCCCGCAAGAGAAACCACTTGATTTTGTAGCTATCGGCAGATTATGTATCGATTTGAATGCGAACGAAATTCACCGTCCGATGGAAGAGACGATGACGTTCACGAAGTATGTCGGCGGTTCGCCAGCGAACATTACGATCGGCATGTCCCGATTAGGGATGAAGACTGCTTTTATAGGCAAAATTGCGAATGATCAAATGGGCCGTTTCATTGCTACCTATTTAGAGCGCAACGCGATTGATACCAGCAATGTCGTGACGGATCGCACAGGTGCTGTGACAGGGTTAGCTTTTACAGAAATCAAAAGCCCAACAGATTGCAGCATTCTGATGTATCGCGATAACGTGGCTGATTTGAAACTTACGCCTGATGAGGTTCAGGAATTTCTGATTGCTGGTGCGAAAGTATTGCTGATTTCCGGCACGGCGCTAGCTCAAAGTCCATCACGTGAAGCGGTGTTCCAAGCACTGAATTATGCGAAGAAGCATGGGGCAGTCATCGTATTTGATCTCGATTATCGTCCATACACATGGACATCGCCTGAAGAGACGGCTGTGTACTATAATCTGGCTGCTGAGAAATGCGATATCATCCTCGGTACGCGCGAAGAGTTCGATATGATGGAGAAATTCGAGCATAATCCGGAAAAGGATGACCACATCACGGCTGCCAAATGGTTCGACTATTCAGCGAAGATTGTCATTATCAAGCATGGCAAAGACGGTTCTATCGCCTATACACCGGATGGTGTCGGACATCGTGCGAAGAGCTTCCCGGCGAAAGTTGTGAAGACTTTTGGAGCTGGTGATTCTTATGCAGCAGGCTTTATCTATGGGGTTATGCAAGGTTGGACGTTGGAGAAAAGTATGGAATACGGAAGCGCTGCTGCTTGTATCGTCATTTCCAGTCATAGCTGCTCGGATGCTATGCCAACTGCTGCTGCCGTGGATGATTATATTGAACGTTGCAATCGCGGAGAAATTACAGCCTCATAATGATTTATCAACCTAAAGGAGCGAAATGGCTATGACACATACATTGAAAAACTGGATTGGCGGCGAATGGGTCGCATCATCCGCAACACAAACAGAACCTGTTTATAATCCTGCAACTGAAGAGATTCTAGCTTATATTCCTATTTCGACGAAAGAAGAAGTAGATCAAGCGGTTCGTAATTCGCAAGAAGCGTTCCAATCATGGAGCCGTACACCAGTACCGAAGAGAGCAAGAGTCCTATTCAAATACCAACAACTGCTTGTTGATCATTGGGAAGAGCTGGCTCGTATCGTGACGAAAGAAAACGGCAAAAGCTACTCCGAAGCTTATGGCGAAGTACTTCGCGGCATCGAATGTGTGGAGTTCGCCGCTGGCGCACCTACACTGATGATGGGCAAACAACTTCCGGATATTGCTTCCAATCTGGAGTCTGGGATGTACCGTTACCCAATCGGCGTCATTGGTGGCATCACACCATTCAACTTCCCGATGATGGTACCATGCTGGATGTTCCCACTCGCGATCGCATGCGGCAATACGTTCGTATTGAAGCCGTCGGAGCGTACGCCTCACTTGGCTAACCGCCTAGCTGAATTGTTCCACGAAGCTGGATTGCCAGCTGGTGTGCTGAACATCGTTCATGGTGCGCATGATGTGGTGAATGGTCTTCTTGAGCACAAAGATATTAAAGCGATCTCCTTCGTTGGTTCCCAGCCAGTAGCGGAGTATGTATACAAAACAGCGGCAGCGAACGGGAAACGCGTTCAAGCGCTTGCAGGCGCCAAAAATCACTCCATCGTAATGCCAGATGCGAACTTATCTATTGCGGTGAAGGAAATCACCAATGCTGCTTTCGGTTCTGCCGGCGAGCGCTGTATGGCATGTTCCGTCGTGGTAGCTGTAGGCGATGTAGCGGATACGCTAGTTAGCAAGCTGCTTGAAGCGGCAGATGCGATTACGATTGGCAACGGAAATGAAGATGGCGTTTTCTTAGGTCCTGTAATTCGCGGTGGACACAAGGAGCGTACATTGAAATATATCGACATCGGCGAAAAAGAAGGCGCCATTATGATCCGTGATGGACGTAAAGACGCCGCTGCTTCCGAGGCGGGCTACTTCGTAGGACCGACAATCTTCGATCAAGTGCAATGCGAGATGAAAATTTGGGAAGACGAAATTTTTGCTCCTGTGCTTTCCATCGTTCGTGTAGCAACACTCGAAGAAGCGATTGAGCTTTCCAACCGTTCCGAGTTCGCGAATGGCGCATGTCTGTTTACGCAAGATGGCAGCAATGTACGTCAATTCCGTGAAAACATTGAAGCGGGGATGCTTGGTATTAATCTTGGTGTACCTGCGCCAATGGCATTCTTCCCATTCTCTGGCTGGAAGAAATCCTTCTACGGCGATTTGCATGCTAACGGTACGGATGGGGTGGAATTCTATACGCGTAAAAAGATGGTAACGGCTCGCTGGTAACAGCGAGTTTCCGCTAGAAAGGAGCGTTTGGTATGGCACTCGTCTCAATGAAAGAGATGCTGCTGACGGCGTTAGAAGGTAAATATGCCGTTGGGCAATTTAATTTAAATAATCTTGAGTTCACACAAGCGATTTTACAAGCGGCCCAACTCGAGCAGGCGCCCGTGATTCTTGGTGTCAGTGAGGCTTACATTCCCTATATGGGCGGACTGCCTTGCATCGCTGGCATGGTGAAAGCCTTGATCGAGCATTACGGCATTACAGTGCCCGTAGCTCTTCATTTGGATCATGGCAGCTCTTATGACGTATGTATCAAAGCGATCCACGCTGGATTTACCTCGGTGATGATCGATGCTTCCCATCATTCGCTCCAACATAATATCGAAGTGACTCGTCATGTGACGCAAGCTGCGCATGTGCTTGGTGTATCAGTAGAGTCAGAGCTAGGTCGAATCACAGGACGAGAAGATGATCTCATTGTGGATGATGCAGATGGGATGTACGCGGTGGCTGAGGATTGTGTGAAAATGGTTCAGGAAACAGGCATCGATTGTTTAGCACCTGCACTTGGATCGGTTCATGGTCCTTATCGCGGACAGCCTAAGCTTGGGTTTGAACGAATGGCTGAGATTAAGGAACGAACAGGAGTACCTCTTGTGCTTCATGGGGGGAGCGGTCTGCCCGATGACGAAATTCGCCAAGCCATTGCTTGTGGCACAGCCAAAATTAATGTAAATACAGATAATCAAATCGCTTGCACAGCAACGATTCGCACGTTCTTGAATGATCATCCGGATGCCTATGATCCTAGGAATTATTTAATTCCAGCACGGGAAGCCATCATTGCATCTGTGAGAGCCAAAATCCAGTTATTCGGAAGTGCAGGTAAAGCGGGAGGGAACGTAGGATGAAGAAGATCAGAATCGGTATTATCGGCGCAGGCCGTATTGGTAAAATCCACGCAGACAATTTATTGCGGAACCCGCAAGTTGAGATTGTGGCAGTAAGTGATCTGTTTGCAGGTCCAGAGCTCCAAGCATGGGCAGCAGATCGCAACATTTCCATCGTAACTAAGGAAAGCAACGAACTTATTTCTCATCCAGATATCGATGCCATATTCATTTGCTCATCCACTGATACGCATGTTCCGTTGATTGCGCAGGCCGCGCGTGCGGGTAAACATATTTTCTGTGAAAAACCGATCTCGATGGATATCACGCAAACCGTATCAGCCATTGATGAAGTTAAAAAAGCTGGCGTGAAGCTGCAAATTGGCTTTAACCGTCGATTTGATCATAATTTCAAGCGTGTGCAAGAAGTCGTGCAAGGCGGGGGGATCGGCGATCCACATATTATTAAAATTACTTCCCGTGACCCGAATCCGCCTCATATCGATTATGTCAAAGTATCTGGCGGCATCTTCATGGATATGATGATTCATGATTTTGATATGGCTCGATTCGTTTCAGGCAGCGAGGTTGAAGAAGTGTATGCAGTTGGAAATGTACTGATCAATCCGGATTTTGCTCAGCATGGCGATGTGGATACAGCGGTTGTGACACTTCGTTTCGCGAACGGCGCACTAGGTGTGATTGATAATAGCCGTCAAGCGGTATATGGCTATGACCAGCGTGTTGAAGTGTTTGGCTCCAAGGGCAGTGTGGTCGTTGCGAATGATCATCCGAATACAGCTGTGATCTCCACAGCAGATTCGATTGTGAGTGATAAGCCGCTGCATTTCTTCCTTGAGCGCTATCAAGCTGCGTATATAGAAGAAACGCAAATGTTTATTGATGCGATTTTGAATGATAAGTGTGTGCCTGTTAGTGGGGATGACGGTGTTCAAGCTGAACGGATTGCATTAGCTGCGAAGTTATCTTCCCGTTTGGGACGGCCAGTGAAGGTGAACGAGGCATTGGAATTGCTCACAGAAACATCCATATCCTAAGAAAGAGGGAGACGTTACGATGTCCAAATTAATTGTAACACCTGCATCTTCTCCGAATGAAGAAGGCAGCCTTCTACAAGTGACGCCGGAATCGGCCCATTGGCAGTATGTTGGCTTCGAAGTTGTCCAGCTGGCAGCAGGAGAAACCTTGAAACGTGAGACCGCCGATCAAGAGGTGTGCCTCGTCCTGTTGAGCGGCAAAGCGGATGTTCATACGAAGGGAGAACAATGGCTTGGAATTGGTCAGCGTATGAGCGTGTTTGAGCAAATTCCTCCGTATTCCGTTTATGTGACTAGCAACGATAGTTATGAAGTGAAGGCGTTAACCTCCCTACAGCTCGCTGTTTGCTCAGCGCCTGGTGCCGGGAATCATCGTTCACGCTTGATTGCGCCTGCGCAAGTAGGCGTTGAGACACGCGGATATGGGAATATCGAGCGTTATATTCATAATATTTTACCTGAGAGCGAGCCTGCGGATAGTTTGCTTGTTGTCGAAGTTTTCACTCCGAACGGCCATTGGTCCAGTTATCCACCGCACAAGCATGATCGTGATGCGCTTCCGGATGAGTCCTTTTTGGAAGAAACGTATTATTTCCGAGTTCAGCCTGAGCAAGGATTTGCGATTCAACGGGTGTACACGGATGATCGTTCACTTGATGAAACGTTAATTGTTAAAAACGGAGAAGCTGTGCTAGTTCCGCGTGGCTACCACCCCGTATCTGCGCCTCCGGGCTATGATGTGTATTATTTGAATGTCATGGCTGGACCTACGCGGATATGGAAATTTAATAATGACCCCGACCATGCCTGGATCATGACGAAGCCGAGCGAATCGTAAGGCGGTTGCAAGTTCTGGCAAGCCCCGTCATAATGGGGGAATAACTGTATTCTTCAAGAAAAATGGGGTAGTACGATGAAGGCAACCATTTACGATGTGGCTCGGGAAGCCGGTGTATCGATTGCAGCGGTTTCGCAAGTCATGAACGGTAAAGGGAAAATAAGCGAAGAACGACGCACAGAAATTCTGAAGGTGATGGAAAAACTCAATTACCAGCCGAGTGTCATCGCATCCGCACTTACGGGGAAGAAGACATATACGTTAGGCCTGCTTGTCCCTGATATTTCCAATCCCTTCTTTGCTGAAATCGCAAGGGCTGTGGAGGACCAAGGTCATAATCTGGGATATAGTCTTGTCATCTGCTCCACGGATAATAAAGACGAACGCGTAGAACGGTATCTGAACTTGCTCCAGCAAAAAAGTGTGGATGGGATGATTATCGGGACCGGGATGGATAATAAGGACATGCTTACACCACTCATGGAGCGTTCGATTCCTGTTGTCATGATTGCGCGGGAGATGCCGGATATGGCTGTACATACCGTTGTTGTTGACGATTTCGTTGGTGGCACGCTATCTGCTAAGCATCTCTTGGAGCTTGGTCATACTCGGATGGCGATCCTTGCMGAACATACCAAAGTTACGAGTAGTCGTGAACGGGTAAAAGGATTCATGACCACGCTTGCTGAAGCGGGGATCGGACTCCCCGAAGCGAGGGTTCGGAATTGTAGGTATACCGTAGAAGACGGCAAACGCGAAGCTATTGAACTTCTAGAGAAACCTGCCGCCGAGCGGCCGACTGCACTGTTCTGCTGTAATGATATGCTCGCGATTGGCGCCTTGCAGGCTGCGAAACAGTTAAAGCTGCGAGTTCCTGAAGATATTTCCGTGATCGGTTTCGATAATACGATTCTAGCTTCTGTGACGGATCCACCGCTTACTACAATTGCACAGCCGATTGAGCCGATGGGTAAGCAAGTTGTTGATCTGCTTATTCTCGAACTGAAGAAGAAGTCACAAGCCAAGCAACGCATCGTTATGCGTCCAGAACTCATCATCAGGCAATCCACAGCAGCTCCGGCAAAGTGATCGTATAAGGAAGCGAAGACTGCTTTCCCTTAGGGGAAGGCAGTTTTTTTTCTCATAGATTCGCGAAAACGTCGTTCCCTCCACGTGAATAGCTGAATACCTCTTGATCAATCGGTCGCCACACGAATAAATGGATTTCCTGTAGTTAATTTCGGTGAGTTTCTGTTCAAACTCTGATTAGATGGATTACCTACAGTTAATCAGAGGGAATTCCGCAGAAATGAGTAATTCGGGCGAATTTAGCTACATTTTTTACAGTTAAATCGGGAAATCTAGCAACTATCGCTGAAATAGCTGTATTTTTTCCATTTAATTTCCATTCGCAGGGTGAGCTAGTCCCTCAGCGCGAAAAGTTGATCCCAAGCACAAATATCTATAGATATTTCATTATTTATGTGGAAAAATCCACTAGAAATGACCCAATGAATTTATAGTTTCTTCTATAATTTTTTAAGGGTTTTTCCTATGAAAACTTATATGATAAGTTTATAAGATTGATGTAAAGGAGTGAAGCAAACATGAATGGGAATATTATTAAAACTCCTAAAATCCAGATGACACAAAGTGAATTAGATGCCTTGCGACTAAAACGCCGAAGAAGGCTGAAGCAGAATATTCCTTTGTTTATCATGCTGGTCCCTGTAATTGCTTACTATATTTTATTCAAATATTGGCCAATGGGCGGACTTGTTATCGCTTTCAAAAACTACAACTTCGCTGACGGAATTTTAAACAGCCCTTGGGTGGGATTGAAGAATTTCCACATTCTCTTCTCTAGCTCAAATACGCTCCAAATTATGTGGAATACGTTTTGGTTGAGTTTTCTGAGTTTGGTGTTCGGGTTCCCAATGCCGATATTCCTTGCTATTTTGCTGAATGAGGTAAGAAAATCTTGGTTCAAACGATGGGTACAAACGATTGTCTATCTACCGCATTTCTTCTCATGGGTTATTGTTTCCGGCATCGTGTTGTCTCTATTCGCAACAGATTATGGTTCGATTAATAAGGTGCTTGCCTTGTTCGGTATGGAACCGATTAACTTCCTCTATGAATCCAATTCATGGTTAGCCATTTTTGTGGGATCAGGCATTTGGAAAGAAATGGGCTTCAGTACCATCATCTACTTAGCTGCACTAACGACGATTGATCCTTCACTTTATGAATCAGCTGCAATGGATGGGGCTGCGAAGTGGCGGCAAATGTGGCACGTCACAATTCCAGGCATTCGTCACACGATTATCTTATTGCTCATCTTAGCGATGGGGAAGATTATGGAAGTAGGTTTTGACCAAGTATATAACCTACAGAACGCTGGGGTAGCGGATGTATCGGAAGTCATAAGTACGTATATTTATAAAATTGGCTTGGGCAATGCACAGTTTAGTTTAACAACAGCAATGGGATTCTTTGAATCCATTATTAGTTGCAGTCTCGTGTTAATAGCTAATCGGATCGCGAAGAAATTCGATCAGGCACTCTTCTAGAATCATGTAGGTATCAAGTTTAACATCCGTGGAAGGAGGATTTATATGAAAGCGACAAACGGAGAAAAAATATTTTATGCAATCAATTATTTCGTACTCGGATTAATCGCCTTAACGTGCATTCTGCCATTTATTCATATTATAGCCCTATCGCTAAGCGAACGGTCAGCTGTTGAATCAKGTCATGTCTTCTTCTGGCCAGTGGGCTTAGAGTTAACAGCCTATAAAATATTCTTCATCGCCAGCCCTGCTTGGAGTGCTTTTAAAAATAGTATCATCATCACGGTGATTGGTGTGGTATTGAGTTTGTTGGGTACGATTTTAGCAGCCTATCCGTTGTCTAGATCATATTTAATGGGTCGACGCTATCTGGTTCTGGGTATGGTGTTCACTATGCTGTTCTCGGGGGGGTTGATTCCCACCTATCTGGTGATTAAGAACATGCACCTTATTGACTCCTATTGGGCTTTATGGCTCTCCGGATTCATCAGTACCTACAACATGCTTCTTATGAAAAGTTATTTCGAGAATATTCCATATGAAGTGCAGGAAGCTGCACGAATTGATGGGTGTAACGATACTTCCTTACTTATTCGGATCATCTTGCCGCTCTCTCTTCCTATGCTGGCTACGCTTGCGTTGTTCTATGGAATTGGGTTCTGGAATTCATTTATGAATGTGCTCATGTACATCAATCAAAGTGAGATGATGAACTTAACCGTAGTTGTCCAAGGGATGTTGCAGAAGAATGATTTGTTGAACTCTCCTTCGCTTAATTTAGAGGAACAAGCAACCGTTGCAACGGAGATGGTGAAAGCAGTCGGTGTTGTTGTCATGGTTGTACCAATGCTGGTCGTATATCCTTTCTTGCAAAAGTATTTTGTCAAGGGAGTTATGCTAGGATCTGTTAAAGGTTAAAAACAGGTGTTCCCGTTTTTTTAAGCGTTAATATAAAACATTCTAGGGGGAAAATGCACATGGAAAACAAGAAACTATGGCTTGGAATGTCAGTAGGGGTAGTCGCATTAGGGGCAACATTAGTTGGTTGCAGCAGCGACAAAAAAGAAGAAGCATCAACTGCGCCAAACACTTCAAGTAAGCCAGCCGCAGCAACACCAGCTAAGCGCGGAGATGTTTCGGTCACCATTTATGATCGGGGAGGTGTCCCAGCATCGGAGGGCACCTATGAAGAGAATCGCTGGA
This sequence comes from Paenibacillus sp. 01T442, assembly GCF_056398345.1. Classification (NCBI taxonomy): domain Bacteria; kingdom Bacillati; phylum Bacillota; class Bacilli; order Caryophanales; family Paenibacillaceae; genus Paenibacillus; species Paenibacillus sp. 01T442. Next base: position 27,490 of record NZ_JBFTPF010000011.1, on the reverse strand, counting down.
CCAAGTTCATTAACCAAAATGGACCTGCCAATGTAAAGCAAGTCCCAATCCTACGTAGTGATTCTACGAAAAAATTGAATGTTCTGTTTGCTTCCGGTTCTGCTCCGGATATCATCAACGAGTATAATACACCATTCAGAGGCAGTTTGTATGACCAAAAACAACTAATGCCTATCGACAATATCTTGCAATACATGCCCGAATACCAGAAATTACTTACCCAATATCCACAGTTGAAAAAAGCAGGGACTAAGCCAGATGGCAAGCTTTACGAGATTGGTAAGGTAAAAGAAGCGGTAGCTGCGCATGTACTTTACATTCGTACAGACTGGTTGAAAAAGCTGAATCTAAGTATGCCGACAACAACGGAAGAATTATATACGGTGGCGAAGGCGTTTGTTGAGCAAGATCCAGATGGCAATGGCAAGAAAGATACGTACGGCATGAACATGAGCACGTATTCCGAGCAGGCCATCAATGAGATATTCGGCGAGAGTTCTTCAGCAACATTGCTTGCTTGGGATATTAAGGATGGTAAAGTTGTCCGTGCATGGGACAAAGAACAGGCTTCCCTTACTTTTAAGAAGAGTCTCTATGATGCTGGCATTGTAGACAAAGATTATATTAATGATAAAGACGGTAATAAGGCCAAGCAGGACTTCCTGAATGGAAAAATGGGGATCTTCGTCAAGTTTTCCCAGGATCTTGACTTAGCTACTTTCAAAAAGAACAACCCTACTGGGGAAGTGGCGCCATTAGGCTATCCGAAATCCCCAATGGGAACATTCACGGGTGCCTTCGATAATCCAGTTCAAATGACAACAGTTGTGAATGCGAAGGCGAAGGACCCAGAAGCGGTAGGACGCTATCTTGACTTCATGATGAAGCCGGAAAATGCTCGTAAAATGATCTTCGGCGACGAAGGAACTCACTGGAAAAAAGCAGCAAACGGCTGTCCGCAAGTTATAGATCCAGATAAGTCGAAAAATGAGGTTGCTTATGCTTTAGATTACGCCATGTTCTTCTCATCTGGTGTGGATAAATGTAATTATGTCTTGAGCGGTCTATCTAATCCTGATTTGTTGCCTGAACAAAAAGCCTACTTGCAATTGTTTCAAGCTGCTCAGAAGATCTACTTCGATCCAGCAAGAGAGTATCCAGGGATTACACTAGGGGATCATATGCCTGTGTTTCCTGCCGATCTTAATGTTATTAATACAACCATTCTTAAAGAGAAAAACGATTTCTTCGTTAAGGCTATTCTTAGCGGTGCTAAATACTCACCAGAACAAGCGATTAACGATTCAAAAGCAGCTTGGGATAAAGCAGGCGGCAAACAGCTTGAGGATTTCATGAACAAATGGTATTCAGAGAACAAAGATACAGCTTTCCTTGCTAAAGATGCGAAGGAAATTGTAAAACAACAAATGGAGTTTGTGAAGTAATCGTACCTTAGAGAAGCTGGATATCGATTAGGACTGCCTGCATGTCAGGCAGCTTCTCGATGTCCAGCATCTTCTTTAATAGGGAGATATCAGCAATACATCATGGGAGGAACTAACAGTGAACAAAGTGAAAGTAGCCATCATCGGTTGTGGCGGCATTGCAACGGGGAAACATTTACCCAGCTTAAGCAAAATTGAGCAAGTCGAAATTATCGGTTTTTTTGATATTTTTCCGGCAAGTGCACATAAGGCAGCTGAGAAATTTGGCGCACCTGGAGCCAGAGTCTATGATGATTACCGCGAATTACTCGCAGACCCAACGATTGATGTGGTTCACATCTGTACACCGAATGATACACATGCCGAAATCTCAATTGCGGCATTGGAAGCAGGCAAGCATGTGATGTGTGAGAAACCGATGGCCAAAACAGCCGCAGATGGTCGCCGCATGGTGGAAGCTGCGAAACGTACGGGTAAAAAATTAACAATTGGGTATAACAATCGGTTCCGTGCAGACAGTCAACATTTGAAACGAGTTATTGAAGATGGCGATTTAGGTGACATTTATTTTGCAAAAGCACATGCTGTTCGCAGACGTGGTGTTCCCACTTGGGGGGTATTCTTGGATGAAGAGAAACAAGGCGGCGGGCCGCTGATTGATATTGGAACGCATGCGCTCGATTTAACGCTTTGGTTAATGAATAACTATGAACCTAAGGTGGTGCTTGGCACCGCTTATCATAAACTTTCGCGTAAGGAAAATGCGGCAAATTCTTGGGGTCCCTGGGATCCAGAGAAGTTCAAAGTTGAGGATTCAGCTTTTGCTATGATCGTGATGAAAAATGGTGCGACCATTATGGTGGAAGCAAGCTGGGCGCTCAATACACTCGATACGAAGGAAGCGAAATGTACGCTTTGCGGTACCGAAGGCGGTGCCGATATGCAGGATGGCTTACGTATTAATGGCGAAAAGCATAGCCGCCTCTATGTGAACCACATGCAATTCGAAGCGAAAGGCGCAGATTTCTATGAAGGTAAGAAAGAAACGATGCAGGATAAAGAAATCCGTTTATGGATTAATGCCATCATCAATGATACAGAGCCGGTCGTGACACCAGAACAATCCTGTGTCGTTTCTGAGATTCTTGAAGCGATCTATGAATCGAATCGCACGGGTAAAGCTGTCTATTTTGACTAAAACATTAGAAAAGAGGCGCAGTCGAACTATGATGAAAGTAGCGATGTTGAGCTTCTGGCACGTCCATGCCAAAGATTATGCACGTCTAGCTGCCGAACATACGGATACCGAAATTGTTGCTGTATGGGATGAAATTGGGGAACGAGGTCGGGAGAAGGCCGAAGAACTCGGTGTTCCCTTTTACAGAAACTTGGATGAGTTGTTGAAAAATCCTGAGATCGATGCTGTCATTGTGGGTACACCAACGAATCGACATCATGAGGTCATTATCGCAGCTGCCAGAGCAGGTAAGCACATATTCACGGAAAAAGTGGTAGCTACGACCACCAAAGAATGCAAAGAAATACTTGCCGTGGTAGAGGAAACAGGGGTCAAATTAACCGTGTCCTTACCGCGTCTTTACATGGGCTTCGCACAAGCGGCGTTAACGTTTATCCGTGAAGGTCTCCTAGGCACGATTACCACTGTACGTATTCGACTTGCACATAACGGTGCGCTGCGAACAGACAAACATCCAAACGGAGCACTTCCATCTCATTTCTTCAACTTGGAGCAATGCGGTGGGGGAGCGCTGATGGACCTTGGGTGTCATCCGATGTACTTAGCTCGACTGTTTCTGGGATTACCAGAAAGCGTTAGTGCAAGCTTCGGCTACATCACCGATCGCGAAGTTGAAGATAGTGCCGTAGTCACATTACGATATCCAAGCGGTGCACTGGGCATTGTGGAAGCTGGATTTGTTAACAGCTATTCGCAATTTGATATGGAGATTCAAGGAACAGAAGGTAACCTTATGTATGCCCGAACGGACGATAAATTACGCATCCGCAGCTCCAAAATGTCAGGTGAAGCAGCTGCAGGGTGGCAAGAGGTGACCGATTTACCAAAGCTGCCTTCTGCCTTCGAACAATGGGTATCCCATATACAGCAAGGAACGATGGCGACAGAGAATATTGAACTTGCTTTTGATTTGACCCGTTTAATGGAAGCATCGACTTTATCCGCACGTTATGGTGCTGTGATGAAGTTGAGTGACCTTTCAGAATAAAACCGTATCCCAAGGAAAGGCCAGAGCATCCCCTTCAGAGCAGTAAGGGAATTCTGACCTTTCTTTCAATATAGAAAAATTTTTAGGAGGAAGAGACATGATCGATAAAGGGGAATATTCCTTTTCAACCTGTTGGAACATCAAGAAGCACGCGGTAGGACGTGGCATGATTGAGGAAATTAAAGAACTGGGCTTTCGCAATGTTGAGCTTAACTATAACGTTACGGAAGAAATGATGACAACGATTGAGCCGATGATTGAGAAGGGTGAGATTGGTGTATCCAGTGTGCACAACGTTTTCCCATTCATCAATGATAAGGATTATGATACAGATTCCGTCATGCTGGGGTTCGATGATGAAGCGAAGCGTAAGCGTTCCGTGGAGTTACTAATCCGTTCTATGGAATATGCCAACCGATATGGGGCCAAAGCTGTGGTCGTGCACCCAGGTGAAGTACCTTTTGACTATAACATTGATGTGGATTTGAAAAGGCTTTATCGAGATCACGGCAAGGATTCACCGGAGTACCAGAAACTGTGGAGCGTCATGATCGAAAGACGAGATCGTTTGAGTCCATTGTATACGCAAAGAATTCAAGAAAGTTTGGAGATTGTAAGCGAGCATGCGGCTCGAAAAGGCTGGAATGTCGCAATCGGCATTGAAACTCGCTCTAGATCGTATCAGATGCCTTCTTTGATGGAAGCGAAGACGATCTGCGAAAACTTGGCAGGCAGTCCTGTATATTTATGGTACGATATCGGCCATGCGATGATGATGGACCGAATGGGCTTATACGATAATCTCAAAGAACTGCAAGAAGTGAAGAAATATATTTATGGTGTACACATCCATGAAACGCTGGAACTTGCCGATCATTGGTGTCCTTATGTTCATAGCAAGGACCTACACTATTTCGACCATTTCCTAGAAGCCATCGATTATGCCAAAGTGAAAGTATATGAATTAAAAGCGCTATGCGAGCCGAATGAAATTCATGAGAGTCACAACCTCATCACAAGTAAAATCGCAGCTAGGAAAGGGTAAGGTGACTTACGTGGATCCTATTTATAATCGCTTAGTTAGCTTGAATGATGAATTAACGGAAGCTACGCTTCTGGGGCAGATTCTTGATCCGCAATCCAAATATTACGGTGGTATTATGGATGAAACGGGCATTGCCCGGGCGAATCACATGAGTACACCGCGAATGATAGCTGGCTGGGCGTCTGCTTTGGTGAACCCGGATTCTCGCTATTATCAGGATAGCTTGCTATTGAACGCATTGGATAAAGCGGTGGCGTTCATGCTGAACAGACAACATGCGGATGGTACGGTTTCACTGGGTTCTACGAATTATAATTCTCCCCCCGATACCGCGTTCGTAGTCGGTGGTGTGACACAAATGTACCAACTGCTTAACAAACACGACTGGGCTGAACTTGAGCCAGTGACAGTTAAGCTGAAGCTCTTCTTAGAGCGCACGATACCAGCCATGCTGACTGGTGGTTGTCACACGCCGAATCATCGATGGGTGCTTACCGCTGCACTATGTCTATTATTTGAAATTTTCCCACAGCACGAGTTGATCGCACGAGCGGAAGACTGGTTAGCTGAAGGATTAGATATTACCGAAGATGGGGAATGGACAGAGCGCAGCAACGGGATCTATAACGCAGTTAGCAATATTGCCCTTTATCATACGGGTCGTTTGATGAACCGTCCTGAACTGATCGCATGTGTGCGAAGTAATCTTCGTATGATGATGTACTTAATTCACCCGTCTGGTGAAGTGGTAACGGACTACTCAGGACGTCAGGATTTCGGTCAGACTGCTACGATGGCGAACTACTTTCCGATTTATCGCTTAATGGCGGCGCATGATCAGGATCCCATCTTTGCGGCCATGGCCGATTATGCGGGATCCTACATCACAGGCTTCTACGAAGGCGTGAACAACCATCCGCTGATGAGTATTCTCGTTTATCCCGAAGCGGATATATCTCACATTGAACGAGCACCGCTGCTTGATCGATATGTGAAAATGATAAATGCAGAGCATCCTATGAAGGAACATTTGCAGCAAATCGATKCGGTTGGCCATCATATGCACATCCAGCATAGCAGCATGCATCTCACTTTCGGAGCTCCGTTGGTTCGGATTCGTGAACTGGATCAAAGTGTAACGATCATGTCGCAGACGCCATCCTTCTTCTCGTTGCGCCATGGGAAAGCAAGGTTACTCGGTGTCAAATTGTCTACTTCGTTCTCACCAGGCATTGTGAAGTTCACGAATCTGACAGCGAGCGAAGGTGGATATAAGCTGGATACGGTGTTGGAAAAAGGCTATAACGGTCCGATTCCGCGTCATTTGCTGCCTGCAGGGACGGAGGGTTCAACCATCAGTCCGTGGTATTTGCTACCGCATCAGCATCGGCCGATGACTCATTTGCAGAAGCTTGAACTGCAAGCGGAAATAGTGAACACAGGAGACTCCGAATGGACGATCCACGTATCGTCTGATGAGCGGGAGGACGTTTTCGCGCAAGTGACCTTCATTTTCGGAAATGAAGGTGCGGTGAGTGGCGATGATTTGCTGGCAGGGGAAGAAGGCAAGTACTTCCTGCGAAGCGGTTCGATGACGTACGAAGCAGAGGGAGATGTTATTGAAATTTCTTCAGGTGCCTATGAACATATCCTGCCTATCGTTCGTGAAGATCAACATCCACCAGGATGCCAATATGTCCATATCAACTTGGTTACACCTTATGATCGGACGTTCAAGATCCGTCTACTGTAGAAAKGGAGTTCGTTATGACGACCTATTTCAATGAACAAGAGAGTATACAAACCCGTTTAGGGAATGACAATAAACAAACATTGAAAGTGCTTGCAGATCGCTACATTGGTGCGAATCCACCTGTCCCCTTCGCATTTCGAGCATTCAGCCGAGGGGGCGTTTTGCAAAATGAAAAAGGGATGTTTGATCTCGATTTGGGCCGCAGATTTCCTGAAGCAAAGCCCGGTCAATTCTCTTATGCCTATGCCTTAGTTTGGAGTGATGGTGAACGTAATCTGGATGTTTTATTGGGCTGTTTGGGGCCGATCCAGTTTTACTTCAATGATGAGCTGACGTATCGCTCAACGGTCATTGACGAGATTAAGCCGGATGCGACTGTGAAGTTAAATCTGGACTTCGTCAAAGGTTGGAATCGTCTCTTTATCAAAGCGAAGCATACGGCTGCTGGTTTCGGCTGTTTATTCGGTTCTGATGAGGCGAAGGTACGCATTCTGAACGTGCTAGCTCCGTTCGCAGAACGTAAAGGGCAAGCGGGATGGGTATTTTCCTCGCCCATTGACAACGATATTTTCGAGGGGCGTTCCTTGCCAGATGCGATGTCCTCAGAGAAGAATAATGGCCTACGTTGGCTGCCTAATCGTGAATGGGATGAGAATGAGCTCTTACTGCCTGTCTGCGAGCGATTGTTTGGGAGACAGCCTGGTAAACAGGCTTTTGCTTGGACGAAGCTGAACAATGTCAGACCGGGCAGAGAAACCTGCGTAATCGAGGGCAGTGCAACTGGAGAGCTAACGGTTTGGCTGGAAGGCAAACTAGTGCTGGAGCTTACGGAGCCAGGCAACTTTCATGTCGAGGTGCCGCTTTCTTATGGTCAACATCATCTACTCATTCGGAGTGATTGTGGTAATCACGCTTGGGGCTTCACGATGGAGACTTCCATCGGTGAAGAGATTGTCCCGCTCAGTTTACCGAAGCAAGTTCATGGCGCYGCAGACCCTTGGTTGTACCTAGGCCCTCTGTCTGCGAACGTTTCTTTATCGTACGAGGATTTGGTACAGACGGATCGCGTGTATACAATCGACGTGAATTCCGATGAGAAAACCTATTGGCGCTTGGATCGTCCTGACACATGGATTCGCCCTTACTATGAGAATGCCATGCTGAGCAATAAATGGACAGTTGGCAATGTGACGAATTATGCACGTTGGGATTATCCGCTTGGTGTTACGATTTATGGGCTGTTGCAAACAGGCCGCTTATTAGAGCGCTCAGATATTACACAGTACGCACTGGACCATGTTCAAAGTTGTACAGACATGTTCGCGTATTCTCTATGGGATCGTGAGCAGTATGGGTTCCCCGCGATTAATCAACAATTGGTTATGATGAAAATGCTCGACAACTGCGGTTCCTTTGGCTCCGCGATGTTGGAGGCGTATCAGGCATGGGAGGATCAGAACTTCATGGCTATTGCGAATCGTATCGCAGATTTCATCTTCTACGGGTTGGAACGCAAAGAAGACGGGGCTTTTTATCGGAAATGTAAGGATGAATATTCGGAAAATACGATGTGGGCGGACGATCTCTACATGAGCACACCGTTTCTGTGCCGCTATGCCCAGATTACTGGCGTATCGGAAGCACTTGATGAAGCAGCGAAGCAATTCTTGCTGTTCCGCAAGTACTTGTACTTGCCGGAAGAACGTATTATGTCGCACGTCTTTGATTTTAAATATGGTATGGCGACTGGGATCCCATGGGGACGTGGCAATGGATGGACACTCTTTTCGCTAACAGAGGTGTTGGAAGCATTGCCAGATTCACATGAAGCACGACCGGCGCTTGTGGATTTCTTCAACGAGCTGTGTGGTGGATATGCGGATCTTCAAGCGGAAAGCGGTCTATGGCATCAGGTTTTAAATGATACAGATGCTTATGAGGAAGCTTCTTGTACAGCAATGTTCGCTTATTCCTTTGCTCGAGGTGTTCGCTTTGGTTGGCTCCAAGAGCCGCAGCGGTTCATTGAATCGGCATTGAAAGCGTGGGATGGTCTTACTCGCATTGCGATTGATGCACAAGGGAATGTGCACGGTGTATGCAGTGGATCGAGATATGCGTTTACGGCGGATTATTATAAGAAGGATCTGCTCACCGTCAAAAATGACAATCATGGCGTTGGCATTATGATGCTTGCTGGTTCGGAAGTTGTGAAGTTGAACCAATGGTTGGCAGAGCCGCTTGAGGTTGAGCAATGATAACTGCCGCCAATATTGTGTGGCAAATTAGTCATTTAGACTTAATTATTCGCATGGTGTTAGCAGTCATTCTAGGCGACTTAATTGGTCTTGAAAGGGAATGGAACAATCATGCGGCAGGCTTTTGAACGCATATTCTAGTTTGCTTGGGCTCGGCGACCATCAAGGATTAACGATCATCCTGGTTTCCTCGGCTCATTAACCGCTCGTTTTGGGGAACAGGGCATACAAGTGATTCATCTCAAAATGATGCTAGAGAGTTCTATTTCTCCATTAGTCGAGAAAGGAAATGGTGAGGAAATCCCGGTCATGCATTTGGTTTTTAGCTTGCGATGTCCAAAGTATGAGAAGCTGATTGCGGCCTATGAACAAATATGCGCACTGGATATCGTCGTCAGCATGGAAGCCTCCAACTTCGTCTTTCATAAACAAGTGGCTTAGGGAAGAAGAGATGTTATGTAAATAAGGAGTATGAGTCTACGTGTAGGTATTCAGTTATTTTACGGAAAAAGAAGAAAAACTGTTTCTGGCTGCGAGTGAAGATGGTTTCCAGTGGCGCGAAATGAACGGCGGAGGTCGTATCTGGGAGTCGCCGATTGGCACAGGGCAGCTGCGTGATCCGTTCCTTATCGAAGATGCTGAAGGTAAGTTTCATCTTCTCTGGACAGACGGCTGGCAGAGCAATAGCTTAGGTTGCGCTTGGTCACACGATCTTATGCAATGGCACGATGCTAAGTTGATTCCTGTGATGGAGCACCTGCCTGAGACGCAAAATGCTTGGGCACCGGAAGCTTTCTACGATACTGTCAAGAAGGCGTACCGGATCGTATGGTCCTCAACGGTGGGAACAGGACCGCGAAATCATCGCATCTGGTCGGTGACAACGACGGATTTCCAGGATTTCTCGGAAGCACAGCTGTTCTTCGATCCAGGCTATAACGTCATCGACGCGACAGTTATGGATCTTGTTGATCGTTATGTCATGCTGTTCAAAGACGAGCGCGGGCAGAATGAGCAAGGAACTGCGAACAAAGCCATCCGTTCCTGTATAGTAGCTAAGGAGTTGAGTGATACTCCGACAATTACTGGTATATCCGAGTTGATCACACCAGCGCTTACCGAAGGACCGACGCTTTACTCTGTGGATCGTGATGAAAGCAAAGAATGGATTCTACTTGTAGATGGATTCCAGGAGCATTATTACGGTGCCTTCCGCTCGAAGGATCTGAACTCGTGGGATGATGTTACGGAACAAGTGAATGTGCCCAAGGGGGCCAGGCATGGTTCTGTGCTGAGGGTGAAAAGTAGTGGGATTCAATTTGGGTGGTATGTGAGTAGAATGTAGTGAAGAGAGGATATAGTAGAATGTAGTGAAGAGAGAATATACTAGATTCTAGTGAGTGAGTTGAGTACTAGCGTGGCAGGTAAGAGGTAAAAGGTGCTGGCAGGCAGGTAATCAGATTGTTGACAAGTACAGGAGAAGCCAAGAGATGGATGTCCATCTCTTGGCTATTTATGCTTTCGCAGGGCATTAGTCCGATATTTCCGAACTAAATTGGTGACTACGAGTAAGAAAATGCCATTAGTCCGATTCTAGCAAACTAATAAGCTACTTTCCCCACGTCAGGGTTGTTTGAGGCAATTTAGTTKGGCTTTTTCGGACCAATTAAGGTTCTGTAACGCGGAATGTGTGATTAGTTCGATAAAATCGGACTACTGGGTGTAGCGCGAGCTCGAAAGCGCCGCCCGTAGGCTGTAAGTCGAAAAAATCGACTTACGCGAGCCCATCTAGCGCTATCCCTTACAAAAACTTAAAATCACATTGAGTTAAACTAAGTGAATCTATCGGATTATAGGAATTAATTCCGCATTGAAACCGCCGGTCAATTTCAAAAATCTCCATCCGAACAAATTGTTTATTCCATTTTGGAGTTAAGTGGAGTATAATTGAGTTACCATACAAATGGGCTAGAGGGGGAATCCATATGCAGAAACAACAATTACACCTTTGTTTGGATATATTCTGGACATTTCTTAAGATCGGACCTTCCACGTTTGGCGGGGGATATGCCATGATTCCCGTCATTGAGCGGGAAGTGGTTGATAAAAAGGCTTGGATCGCGGAAGACGAGATATCCAATATCATAGCGGTTGCAGGCTCAGCGCCTGGCGKGATTGGCGTAAATGCATCGGCATTTATTGGCTACCGCTTGGCGCGAATTCCAGGTGCTGTAGCAGCCGTCATCGGCATTGCTTTGCCAACCTTTTTAATCGCATTAGTACTTAGCTTTTTCTTACTATTCATGCAGGCAGATCCGAAAGTCGTGGCCGCGTTCAAAGGCATTCATGGAGCAATCATTGGACTCATCGTGTTGGCGGCTTACAATATGGCACGTTCGGCTATTTTTGATAAAACTACGTTAATTACGGCAATTAGCACGGTAGCGATTCTGTTGCTGCTTCCCATCAATCCGCTCTTCATGATTCTCATTGGTTTGTTTATTGGATTTATTTTCGTCAAAGTGAAAGAAACGTTTGGCTTCAAAGTTAGTTTGGAAAAAGGCAAAGAACCTGTACACACTTCCTACAATGGCTACACCTACTACGATTATTATATCGCGGATGGGATATAAGAAAGGTGGCGATGTAGATGGTGTTATGGGAGCTGTTTATTACCTTTTTGAAAATAGGATTCATGTCATTCGGCGGCGGCTATGCGATGATTCCGATCATTCAACATGAGGTCGAGCAGCATGAATGGATGACTACAGAGCATTTTGCTCAGAGTGTGGCTACTGCAGGGATGGCGCCTGGGCCGATTGCAACGAACACAGCCACAATAATTGGCTATCAAGCAGATGGCATTCTTGGTGCTATGATTTCTACGATTGGCATCGTATTGCCGTCGTTGGTTATTGTCCTCATCATTTCTTCTTTCTTTTATAAAATAGTTCAAAGTAAAGCGGTGCACACTACTTTTTATGGGTTAAGACCGATTGTTACAGGATTAATCGTCTATGCGGCGATTCACTTTGGCTTCTCAGATCGTACGCAACAACTATTTTCGTGGCAGGTATTATTCACTCTTTTAATCGCGGCGGGTGTGTTTATCGTTGTATATAAATACAAATGGCATCCACTCGCAACCATTGTATTGTCGGCACTCGTCGGAATTGCTATATTTAGTTAATAGCATGCAACTGATAGAACGAAATTGAGAGGACGACCGTTATGGAAACGAATAAACCAACTTGCTGTTCAGCCAGCCGTGCGTCATCGGATCAACCATCGGCACATCCGGAAGCTTTAATTTCTGTTGAGATACCAGAGGCAGCTGGTCCAATTGGTAAAGAAGGTATGGTACTCATTCCAAGTGGAAAATTTTTAATGGGTACGGACGACCGTGAAGGTTTCCCAGCGGATGGCGAAGGACCCGTACGTGAGATTAACGTTAAGTCCTTCTACATAGACACTTGTGCGGTAACGAATGCTGATTTCAAGCAATTTGTTGATGCTACGAATTACAAAACAGAGGCCGAGTCCTTTGGCTGGTCATTTGTTTTTCATTTATTTGTGTCCGAAGCGACGGCAGCACGCGTGCAGAATAAAGTGCAACAAACCCCATGGTGGTGGGTGGTTGAGGGAGCAGATTGGTTGCATCCCGAGGGACCCGACTCCCATGTTGAAGATCGCTGGGATCACCCGGTTATCCATGTTTCATGGAGCGACGCGATGGCCTATTGCAAATGGGCAGGCAAACGTCTACCAACAGAAGCTGAATGGGAATATGCCGCTCGCGGCGGACTAGCCCAGAAGCGATATCCGTGGGGTGACGAGCTTAAGCCAGGCGGAAAGCATATGTGTAACATTTGGCAAGGGAAGTTTCCTGACAAAAACAATCAAAGTGACGGCTACGCAGGCACTGCGCCTGTCAAAGCGTTCGAGCCGAATGCCTACGGTTTGTATAACGTGGCAGGCAATGTGTGGGAGTGGTGCTCCGATTGGTTCAGCCCGAACTATCATGTGAAGGGCAAACGGGACAACCCTGTCGGTCCTCCATCCGGAGACACGCGAGTACTTCGAGGCGGCTCGTACTTGTGTCAACGTTCCTACTGCAATCGCTATCGTGTGGCTGCACGAAGCAAAAATACGCCAGACAGCTCAACCGGCAACATTGGGTTTCGATGTGCCGCGGATGTCAATTAACTGAAAAGAAAAGCCACCTTTTCCATTGGGGAATAGGTGGCTTTTTGCCATGTGTGAGGTTACGATAGATTATGTAGGTCTTGGGCTTATGATAGGAGGAGACATCGACCTGTAGGATCAGGTTTATTTTGAAACATAAGGGGGACATGACATGGCTAAGAAACTAGGCATCACCTTGTTAATACTATCGACAATCGCTTTTATAAGTGCTTTTACCATTCCATTTTTCGTACATACCGGAGGCGGTATGGCCAAGTGGATTGCGGGGMTGCTTATTTTCAGCGAGGTTACCTTCTGGACAGGCGGCATTTTATTAGGTAAAGAGGTTGCCAAGAAATATAGAAGCTACCTCAATCCGAAAAACTGGAAACGGAAGAACGTTCAAAACAATCCAGATCAGGTATCCATCAAACAAGACGACGTATAAAAAAGCAGTATTCCTAACTCAGGAATACTGCTTTTTTATGTAGATCCTCAAGAGGCCGACGATACCGCGCTTTTCAGCTCCTTACGGAAAATCTCGACGAGGCTCTCGGTCGCTAAGCTGAAGGTGCTGGCATTCATTTTGCGCAGCAGGCCTGTGACTAAACCGGAATCTAGATCATCAATGGCTTTAAGAACAGTGCCTTGCGGGCAAGGCGTTGCCGAAATGACAGGAACAACCGCGATGCCGAAATCCGCTTGAACATAGTATTTGAGCGCAGCCATATTGCCGATCTCCATGCCGGAGTAGGGACTGCCGCCATTTTCGAGCAAGGCATTCTCTAGCTTTTGACGATAAGGGCATTGCGAGTTTGTGATAAGTAAATGCTCATTCTGCAAATCCCGTAAACGAATAGACGGTTTCGAGGCTAATGCATGGGTTTCTGGGACGAGCAGTGCGAGTCTTTCCATGAAAAAAGGCTCGAAGGAATGGTCCAATCCCGTATTGGGCGTCGAGCAAATAGCCATATCAATGCTCCCCTCATGGAGCATCTGGCCAAGCACTGTCGTGTTGCCAATGTGAATGCTGATCTTCACTTTGGGATGCTGACGCAGGAAAGGGCCAAGCAGCTGTGGCAGTCGATAGCTGGCTGTGGGTTCCATGACGCCGAGACGAATGATCCCCGCATCCCCTTTGACGAGTTCATCCATAGAAGCTTGCAGAAAATCATAATCCTTCAGCAACAGATCAGCATTCTGATGAAACAGTCTGCCAGCCTCCGTTAGCGTAAGCTTTTTCCCGCGTTCTAAAAGTTTAACCCCCAGATCACTTTCGAGCTTCTGTATATGCATCGTTACGGTCGATTGGCCGTATTGCAGTTCTTCAGCTGCACGCTGAAAGCTGCCGAGCCTGATAATGGTTTGAAAGGTTTTGATATTACGAATATCCATAGGAACCCCGTCCTCTCCTAAGTTTTGGTTCATGATTTGTGAAGTATACGATCGGAATTTCCAATTTTACAAACTCTTACAACTATCATAACATGAATTCTTATTAATCCAAGTGTTTTACTTGTATATTCATAAAATATGAATCAAGCGTTCAGCTTTTTGAATTGTACAAGAGAAAGATCCTGTTTTATGATAAATACCATTAAGTGCATCGGAWTAATCAAATATAAACAAACGGAGGCTGATTCGAATGGCGAAGGGTAAGCAAATTAAACTAGGTGCAATGATTCATGGTGTAGGCGGAGGTTGGGAAGATTGGAAGCATCCTGAAGCGATCACGGATGCGAGCACGAATTTTAAATTTTATAAACATCAAGCACAAACAGCGGAAGCTGGGAAATTTGATTTTGCGTTCATTGCAGATAGTGTTCATATCACAGAAAAATCAAGCCCTCATTACTTGAATCGCTTCGAGCCGCTGACGATTTTATCAGCACTTGCAGCCGTTACGAAACGAATCGGCCTTGTTGCGACAGTGACCGTTAGTTATAGCGAGCCTTTCACAGTGGCTAGGCAATTCGCTTCACTGGATTTGATCAGCAAAGGGCGCGCTGGCTGGAACGTAGTCACTTCGTGGCTATCGGGCAGCGCGAACAATTACAGTAAGGATGAGCATCCTCCGCATGAGAAGCGTTACCGCATTGCGCAAGAGCATGTGGATGTGGTGAAAGGCTTGTGGGATTCCTGGGAGGATGATGCGTTCACGCGGAATAAAGAGACAGGTCAGTTTTTTGACCCGGCGAAGCTGCATACCTTGAATCACAAAGGTGAGTTCTTCTCCGTACAGGGTCCACTGAACATTGCCCGTTCGAAGCAAGGGCAGCCAGTCATTTTCCAAGCAGGTACCTCAGAGGATGGTCGCAACTTTGCTTCCAAGAATGCAGATGCCATCTTCGTTGGACACGAGAATATCGAGGAAGCCAAAGTGTATTATGCGGATATTAAACGCAGAGCGGTTTCCTTCGGTCGTAGCGCCGACGATGTCTCGATCCTCCCCGGTATTCGACCCATCATTGGTCGTACAGAAGAAGAAGCGGAGCGGAAGTACCTAGAAACGGTCAACCTCGTCTCGATCGACAAAGCGATTATCGCGTTAGGTCGGCCATTCAATGATTTTGATTTTAGCGTATATCCGTTGGATGAACCTTTCCCGGACCTTGGAGACCTGGGCGCTAACAGCCAGCAAGGCGGTTCAGAGAAGATCAAGCGATTGGCGAAAGAACACAATCTAACACTTCGCCAAGTTGCACTACGTTTTGCAACACCGAAAGGGAATTTCGTGGGCACACCGGAGAAGATCGCGGATACGATTCAGCAATGGGTTGAAGAAGGAGCGTCTGACGGGTTCATTATTGGTGTGGGGATACCGGGAGCGCTGCAGGATTTCGTGGAGTTGGTCGTTCCGATTTTACAAGAGCGTGGCTTATATCGAACGGAATATGAACATGACACACTGCGTGGTCATCTCGGTCTGGAAGTACCGGTTAATCGCAATAGCAAAGCCAAAGTGCTAAACGCATAAGGGGGAGAAACACATGTCCAATCAAAGAAAACTTAAACTCGGTGCCACCATTACAGGTGTAGGTACTTCCAAATATACATGGCGAAATCCAGAAATACCGGGGGATGCCAGTGTTGATTTTGATTATTATGCCGGGCAGGCATTGCAAGCAGAGGAAGGCAAATTTGATTTTGTTTTTATCGTCGATAGCACGTATATTACGGAAAAATCTGCGCCGCATTATTTAAACAGGCTGGAGCCGCTAACGGTTTTATCGGCACTCGGTGCCGTCACTTCGAAGATTGGTCTGGTAGGGACGCTAACCGCGTCTTTCACACAACCGTTCACTGTGGCGAGGCAGTTTGCTTCGCTAGACCATATTAGTAGTGGGCGTGCAGGATGGAACGTTGTGACGACGGGGCTTGAAGGCGCTGCTCGCAATTACAGCAGGGATGAGCACTATGCTCATGATGAGCGCTATCGGATCGCAGAAGAGCATTTGGAGGTTGTACGCGGTCTCTGGGACTCTTGGGAAGATGACGCATTCACGCGAGATAAATCAACGGGTCAGTTCTTCGATCCGAGCAAGCTGCATGCGTTGAATCATAAAGGTAAGCATTTTTCCGTGCAAGGGCCTTTGAACATATCTCGATCGCAGCAAGGTCAGCCTGTGATTTTCCAAGCAGGAGGGTCAGAAGATGGTCGCAATTTAGCGGCGAAAAGTGCGAATGCGATATTTACAGGACACGAATCGATCAAGGAAGCGAAAGCTTTTTATCAAGATATTAAAGCACGTGCAGCTGCTTATGGCAGGGCGAGCGAAGAAATTCTCGTGTTCCCAGGCATTAGTCCAATCATTGGACGGACGGTGGAAGAAGCAGAGAGCAAATATCAGGCAATTGCTGGGTTAGTGACGTTGGAGGATGCGCTTGATCAGCTGGGTCGTCCATTTACCTACCACGATTTCAAACAGTATCCGTTAGATGAGCCTTTCCCGGATCTCGGCGATCTCGGCAGCAATAGCTACCGCAGCTCAACAGATCGAATTAAGCGGATTGCCAAGGAAGAGAATTTGACGCTGCGTCAAACGGCACTACGATTTGCAACGCCAAGAAGCTCCTTCGTCGGTACACCTGAGCAGATCGCAGATACGGTACAACAATGGTTTGAAGAAGGCGCAGCCGACGGTTTTATTATTCACACGGGTATACCTAGTGTGCTTAAGGATTTCGTGGAACTCGTTGTTCCCATCCTGCAGGAGCTCGGTATTTATCGGGAAGAGTATGAAAGTGATACGTTACGAGGAAATTTAGGGCTTGAAATCCCAGTAAACCGCTATACAAAAGAGAGAATAGCTCAAGCTTAAGCTTAGAGGGAGAGAAAGATATGAAAAAGAGAATTGGATTTATCGTCAGCGGTTTATTCATTACGGCTTTCATCGTAACAGGCTGTGGGGAAGCCTCGAAAGCCGGCAAGGAAAGTGCATCGCYAGAAACAGGTACGGTGACGCCAGGCGGTGAGCTTGTGTGGGCGCTTGCAGGTACGGTGACATCGGACAGCTTGGACGCGCACAAAGCGGGCTTCGCCCCAACGACTAGAGTCATGCGCTCTATTTATGACAGCTTAGTTGTGGAGCTTCCTGATCACACTATTAAGCCGTGGTTAGCGACAGATTGGGAGCTTTCCTCCGATAAAAAGAGTTATACGTTCCATCTGCGCAAGGATGTGAAATTCCATGATGGCACGCCGTTTAATGCAGAAGCTGTGAAATTTAATTGGGATCGGATTATCGATCCAGCGACCAAAGCGTCCATTGCATTGAACGAGCTTGGCTCGTATCAATCAACGGAAGTCATCGATGAATTTACCGTGAAGGTAAATTTTAAAACGACCTTCGCGCCGTTCCTGAGCAATGCTGCCAAGGTCGATTTAGGCTTCGTTTCTCCAACAGCTGTGAAAAAGTATGGCGATGCTTTCCCGCAAAACCCAGTGGGAACGGGACCTTTTAAACTGAAGAAAATCACACCTAGCTCACAAGTTGAACTTGAGAAAAATCAGGACTACAACTGGGGCCCCTCCAATGCGAAGCATCAAGGTCCTGCGTACTTAGATAAATTAACGGTGAAATACGTGGAAGAAGAAGCAACGCGCGTAAGCGTTCTGCAAAGCAAACAAGTCCAAGTGGCGGACATTATTCCTCCGCAGAATCTCGTGGCTTTGAAGGCGGATCGTAATTTTAACGTGCAAGAAACAGAGCTTTTGCAGGCCAACTTTACACTTTATTTAAATATTCAGAAGGCACCTTGGAATGATCTGAAAATACGACAAGCATTCCGCTCGGCCTTGGATATCGACTCGGCTGTGAAGACGATTTACTTAGGCACCTCGAAGCAAGGCTGGTCGCCGCTATCTCCTCAGCAGTTTGGATACTCATCGACTAGGGAGAATGCCTACAAGGTAGATGCAGCCAAGTCGAATCAAACGCTGGAAGAAGCGGGTTGGATTAAGGGTACGGATGGCTACCGTTCCAAGGACGGTAAACGACTCACGGTCGAAGTCATTGATACACAAGGAAACCGCGAGAAGCGACTTGATTTGATCGCGATATTCACCCAGCAGCTGAAACAAGTAGGGATCGAGTTGAAAGTGATTTCCTTGCCTACGGGGACATACACAGATCGTCGCAATAAAGGGGATTATGACCTGATCGCGGGCAGCCAATTCTCAGGTGATCCAGATGTACTCAGACAACTTTACTCGACCAAAGGTCCTTCTAAGGCAAATAATATTGCCAAAACGAATGATCCTAAATTAGATGAATTTTTGGAGCAGGGCTACTTGGAAACGGATCCTGCGAAACGGAAAACGATTTATCAAAACGCACAAGAGTACATTATTGATAACGTCTATGGGATTCCAACTTATGTGTTTAACTATTCCGTTGCTTCCACGAAAGAAGTGAAGGGGATTACGTTCGATTCGCCGGCATGGMCAGTGTTCTACGATGCATGGATTCAAAAATAAGATCACGAGGGGGAGTCACGGATGGTGAAGTATATCTTGAACAGGCTCATCGTCTCCATTCCAGTCATTCTAGGTTCGTTGACGCTTGTTTTCTTAATCATTCACTGGCTTCCCGGTGATCCGGCCCAGATGATTGCAGGTGAGGACGCCTCACCTGAGCGCATCGCCTATTTAAGAACGCAATTTGGCTTAGATCAGCCGCTTTGGCAGCAATATGCCGTGTATTTGTGGAAAAGTATTCGGGGAGATTTCGGGCATTCCTTCGCTAACAGCCAGCCGGTTATAGATCGACTGCTGGCTCAGCTGCCCGCAACGCTTTCTCTGGCTTTGTTGAGCACTATTTTTGCCATTATCGTTGGATTCATTCTTGGTGTGTTATCAGCCGTGTATCAAAATCGTGTATTGGACTATGTCGTGCGCGTCATTAGCTTGTTAGGCGTCTCCATGCCCAAGTTTTGGCTCGGTATCCTGCTTATCCTCGTCTTTTCGGTGCATTTACAGCTCTTGCCCGCGATAGGGAATGGCAGCTTCAAACAGCTGATTCTGCCGTCGTTCGCTTTAGGGGTGACAGGTGCTGGGATGTTAACTCGTATGGTGAGAAACAGCGTACTGGAGGTCATTCATGAACCTTTTGTCTTGACACTGCGGGCGAAAGGGCTATCCGAAAAAATCGTGCTCTATAAGCACGTGTTACGGAATGCTTTGCTGCCTGCGGTTACGATTCTTGGTTTGTTAGTTGGGGAGATGCTCTCGGGAGCTGTTGTGACGGAGACTGTCTTTTCCAGGCAAGGCTTAGRGAAATTAGTGGTAGACGCGATCAATCAGAAAGATATTCCGGTGATTCAGGCGGCAATTCTGATTACAGGACTTTTTAATATTGGGGTCAACTTGATGGTGGATGTGTCCTATTCCTTTGTGGATCCGCGTGTCCGTAAGTCAGGATAATGATGAAAGGAGTTGGCGCTTATGCTGTTCAACACGGTAACAACAGAAAGGCTGCTAAGGAAAAGGCAGGAGCTTCTAAGCTTCCGATTTCGGCTGAAAAAGCTTAACTTATCCAAGGCATTGCTAAGCCTGTCGCTATTTATTTTGGCATTTCTGATCTTGTGTGCCATCGTTCCCTCCTGGATTGCTCCTTACTCGCCAACGGAAATGCTGACGGATCAACTCTTGAAATCGCCTAGCTTTTCACATCCGCTTGGTACCGATCAATTCGGTCGTGATGTGTGGACACTCGTCATCTATGGCAGCAGGCAGTCGCTTGTTATGGGGGTCGTTTCCGTCGTGATTGGCGGCTGTATTGGGACATTATTCGGACTTATTGCGGGGTATTGGGGCGGAACTGTCGATTCCTTGTTCATGCGTTTCAATGATATTTTGATGACGATTCCGGGGATTCTGTTGGCGATAGCAATCTCGGTTGCCCTCGGACCTAGTTTTTTTAACGTGATATTGGCTATTAGTGTGGCTACGATACCTGGAAAAGCAAGGGTCGTTCGCAGCCAAGTGATCTCGATTCGCAATCGGCCTTTCATTGATGCTGCGCGCGCTGTGGGGACCTCACATCTTGAAATCATGCTGCGTCATATTTTGCCGAATTGCTTCTCTCCGTTGCTTGTCATGATGACGATCGGTGTAGGGAGCTCCATTCTAGTAGGTACAGGTCTAAGCTTCCTTGGACTTGGCGTGGTGAAGGAAATCCCAGATTGGGGCTATATGCTGTCCCAAGGACGCAGCTATATGACGGTAGCATGGTGGGTGGCTACGTTCCCGGGGCTGGCTATCACCTTGCTGGTGATTGTGGTTAATCTCATTGGAGACGAAATTCGTGATCGCATGGATCCAAAGAAATCGAGGGCATAGCGTATGAAACCTTTACTCGAAATAGATAACTTGTCGGTTGATTTTCAAACAGCGGGTGGCTCGCTGAATGCGATAAATAAGATTAGTTTACACATCGGAACTGGCGAAATTGTGTGCTTGGTTGGGGAATCAGGGAGTGGAAAAACGATTACCTCTTTGTCCATTATGCGTCTGATTAACTATGATGGCGGCTATATTTCACATGGGGATATCAAGCTCGATGGGCAAAGTTTAGTAGGACTGTCACAGAAGGAAATCAGTGATCTCCGAGGTAAGAAAATCGCAATGATTTTCCAAGAACCGATGACGGCGTTAGATCCAATCTTCACAATTGGCAGCCAAATCATCGAAGTCATTGTCCGTCATGAGCCAATTTCGAAGCTGGGAGCGAAGGAAAAGGCGATATCCTTACTGCGCAGAGTGGGCATTCCAGAACCAGAAATTCGAATGAGGCAATATCCGTATGAGCTTTCCGGTGGCATGCGCCAAAGGGCGATGATCGCCATGGCACTAGCTTGCGGACCCGAACTGCTCATTGCGGATGAACCTACGACAGCGTTGGATGTTACAATCCAAGCGCAAATCTTGAGCTTGCTTCGGGAGCTGAAAGATGAATTCCAGATGTCGATTCTACTGATTACTCATGATCTCGGTATTGCCGCTGAAATGGCGGACCGTGTCGTGGTCATGTACGCGGGGAAGGTTGTCGAGCAATCACCGGTGCATCAATTGTTCGAAAATCCAGCCCATCCCTATACCCAAGGGCTTCTACACTCCATTGTCACACTGGATAATGTGCGTGGCTTGAAGCTGTATACGATCAAGGGGACAATTCCCAGCTTGTCTCAATTGCCGACTGGCTGCCGTTTCCATCCCCGTTGCCCTTATGCAACGGATCGCTGCTTAAGTGARGACCCACCTCTACAGGAGCTTCACGGCCGTGAGGTCGCTTGTTGGAATGCGGAGCGGATTGATCATTTGGCGGCCGAGTTTTTCGGGGATGCCGTAACGACCGATTCTGTCGAGCTTCATGTTAATGAAGGGCTACGTGTTGATGCCTGGGCGCTGAGCTCGGAACCTCCGTTGCTTCAAGTGAAGAACGTGAAGAAATATTTCCCGATCCGTCAAGGATGGTTTGGGCGAGGCCGCACTTCCATTAAGGCGGTTGATGATGTGTCTTTTGACATTCGTAAAGGGGAAAMCTTCGGACTCGTCGGAGAATCCGGTTGCGGGAAATCCACGCTAGGCCGTGTACTACTTCAGCTGGAGAAAGCGACAGCGGGCAGTATTCATTTTGAAGGCCGAGATCTCATTCAATCAGGCTCCCAGGGGTGGAAGGAAACGCGACGGGACATGCAAATTGTGTTTCAGGATCCTTATGGCTCCATTAATCCACGCTGGAAAGTGGGAGATATCATCGGTGAACCCTTCTGGGTGCACGAGTCTTTACGTGGATCTGCCAAAAGAGCCAAAGTAGAGTCCGTTATGGAGCTAGTGGGATTGAATCCGTCTTGGTATGATCGGTTGCCGCATGAATTCTCAGGCGGGCAGCGTCAACGAATTGGGATTGCTCGTGCGATTGCACTGAATCCGAAGTTCATTTTAGCTGATGAAGCTGTGTCCGCCTTAGATGTTTCTGTTCAATCACAGATCGTCAATCTGATGCAAGATATTCAGCAACGCATGAATTTGACGTATTTGTTCATAGCACATGGCCTTAATATTGTTCGCTACATTTCGGATCGTATTGGCGTCATGTACTTAGGAAAGCTAGTTGAAATTGCACCAACCGATGAATTGTTTACGCATCCTGCCCATCACTATACGAAGGCGCTTCTGTCCGCTATTCCAGTGCCAGATCCCAAACGTAAGCGCAGCTTCGTGCCCTTGGAAGGCGAAATGCCATCACCTGCGAGGCCGCCATCCGGCTGCCGCTTTCATACACGCTGCCCGGCGGCGACGGCTCTGTGCCGAGAAGTTGTTCCTGAATTAGCGCCGATTGCACCAGGTCATTATGCGGCTTGTCATTATCCATTGTAAGAATGGAAGTTTTCTTGAAAGAGGGAGTGAGGCATGTGCCATCCAAAATAATTTCCATCCAAGAAGCGGTTGCACAGATTCCGGATGGTACGAAGCTTGCCGTAAGCGGCAATATGGAGATGTCTCCGATGGCCCTCATTCATGAAATCATCCGGGCCAAGAGGCGTGAGTTATATCTTGTTTGTGCGGGGGCTGCGGCAGTGAATGCTGATCTCCTGATCGGAGCAGGTGTGGTATCGAGTGTGGAATTCTCACAGATTTCGATGGGAGAGTATGGGTTTGGGCTGAACTTCCGGCGTAAATTCGAGCAAGGCGCGATAGTTGGATTGGAGCATGCTTGTCCAACGCTGACTGCAGCAATTGGGGCAGGTGCATCGGGTATCCCCTTCACGCCAGTGCGAGGGTTGCTAGGGACGGATTACATGCTTATTAGACCGGATTTTCATGAGATCAAAAATCCATACAATGCGGAGGAGAGTATTGCCATTGTGCCGGCAATTCGACCAGACGTAGCAATTTTTCACGGCTATAAGGCAGATACGCTCGGCAATGTGATTGCTCACCCAGCGCAGAACAATCGAGTGCTCGCGCAAGCTTCATTCAAGGCTTTTGCTTCAGTGGAAGAGATTGTGTCCCCTGAAGAGCTGCTGCGTGAAGCTAACCATGGTGTAGCGTTCATCCCATCGCTGTTCCTCAGCGGTATCATTCATGCACCTGGTGGCGCTTTGCCTACGGCTTGTCCAGGCTACTATGAGGTAGATGATGAGGCGATTTCCATTTATATGGAAGCTTCTAGTGCGGAAGCTTCTTTTGAGGAGTATGTGAACGGCTTATCTAACACGTAATGACGGGAGGTAAGGTATCATATGACTCGTATGGAGCAGGCGAAGTTGTCTTCGTATTCCACGGAGGAAGCCATGATCTGTTACTTGGCTAGAGAGCTGCGTAATCACGAAGTTATCGGTGTCGGTAATAACTCACCAATCCCTGCTGCGGCTGCATTACTTGCCAAAGCGAGACATGCGAAGCAAGCCTCCGTTTATATTCTCGGGCAATGTGATTGGCCGTTTCAAGGAACGAAAGAGTTCTTTGATCTCATGCAGCGGGGCGAAATGGATGTGTTCTTTCTAAGCGGAGCTCAAATCGACAGCTACGGTCGCATCAATTTGCATACGATCGGCGATTATGGAAAGCCGAAGGTAAGACTCCCTGGAGGAGCAGGCTCAGGGGTTGTTTATTTTACATGCAAACGCATTTTCCTATTTAAAACAGACCATGGTCTCAAAGGATTCCCTGAAACGCTCGATTTCGTTACGTCGGTACCTTCTTCGGGGAAAGGCATTTATCATCAAAACGGATTAGTTGACGTGTATACACCGCTGGGGGTAATGAAACCGATCGGGCCCGAGGGCAGATTAAAGCTAGCAGCGACCGTTCCAGGCGTGAAGCCAGCTGAGATACAGGGGAGAACAGGTTTTGATCTAGGTTTGAACAACGACGATGACACATCGATTCCAAGCCTCGAACCCCCTTCATCTATCGAGTTAGCGACACTTCGTTATGAGGTAAGTCATGAATTGAGACGCATATATCCATTGTTTGCGAAGCAACACTTCGGTACTTATTTGAAAAGTGCAGTAGTTCAATCATAGAAAGAGGGATGGCCATGAGCGCGAACAAAGCGTTTCATCAGTTGGAAGCGAACATAACAGGTATCTTAGCTAATCAACAGGATTACCGAACAATTATTGATCAAGTGCAGCCGCATTTGCAGGAATTGCTGACCAATGAGCAGTTGCTTCCTGAGGACTTACAAGTGCCGCTGCCGAATAAATATGCGCAGTATTTGCTGTATAGGCCGGAGAACGAGTCCTTCGCTGTCATCGCATTCGTCTGGGGAGCGGGTCAAGTTGCCCCGGTTCACGATCATTTGGTTTGGGGGTTAGTCGGCGTTTACCGCGGGTCAATTGTGGAAAAACGTTATCGTCGTGAAGATCACGGAGAATCTGCTGAGCCACGCTACACAATTCGTGAGGTATCGGAGGTTACAGCTGCGCAAGGTGATATCTCCTTTGTCTATCCGCCGGATTATGATATCCATGGCGTTGCGAATCCATTTGATGAGGTCGCCATTACGATTCATATTTATGGGACCGATATCGGGAAACAGCCTAGGCATATTCATGATGTGGCCTCTGGGAACGCACGAGATGTCATTACGAAGCATGATAATTTAAGTCCCATTTTTAACTAACGGCTTGGAATTATCTCTTACTACCAAACAAAGAGGAGTGGAGCGCATATGAGCAAGAACAATCACGGCCCTCTTGCAGGCATCAAAGTCATTGAATTTGGTCAAATAGCGGCAGGTCCCTTCGCGGGTATGTTGTTCGCTGATCTGGGCGCGGATGTGGTCAAGGTGGAACGGCCTGATGTGGGGGACAGTATGCGAGACTGGCCGCCATTTATTACGAACGAAGAAGGTGAGAGCTATAGCTCCAATTTCAGTTCGTTAAATCGGAATAAACGCAGCATAGTGATTGATTTTAAAGCAGCTGCGGATCTTGAACGATTGCGTGAGTTATGTGCGCAGGCCGATGTCATAGTGGAAAATTATCGACCTGGCATATTGGCGAAATTCGGGCTTAGCTATGAGCGATTAGTGGAAGAGAATCCGAAGCTTGTGTATTGTTCCATTTCTGGTTTCGGGCAAAAGGGTGCTTACGCACAAAAAGGCGCTTTCGATGTGACCATTCAAGCGATTAGCGGATTGATGAGTGTGACGGGCGAAGAGGATGGCGCACCTGTCAAATGCGGAGTGCCTGTGGCTGATTTCGTTGCTGGACTTTATGGTGCCTATTCGGTCGTTGCGGCGATTCATCAAGCTTCTCGAAGCGGGAAAGGCAGTTATATTGATTGCTCTATGTTAGCCAGTGCGCTGGGTATATCCGCTTTGCAGACTAGTGAGTATTACGGCAATGGTGTGGCGCCGAAGCGTTTGGGCAGCGCTCATCCACGCAATGCGCCGTACCAAGGTTATCACGGCAGTGATAAGCCATTCGTGATTGCAGCTGGCAACGAAAAGCTGTGGCGTGAAGTAGTGGATGCCGTGGAGTTGCCGGCGCTAGCAGACGATCCACGTTTTCTGAATCAAACGCTGCGCGCGAAGCATCAGAAGGAGCTTGCATTGCTTCTGCAGGAAACATTCAGCCTGAAAACTGCTGCAGAATGGCTCGGAATATTTGATGGACGAGGTGTGCCGTGTGCGCCGATCAATACGTTTGAGGATATTTTGCATGATCCTGCGGTGAAGGAAAGTGGCTTGATTCACGAGCTAGCGCTGCCGAATCAAACGCAAACTACGACTGTAGGCTATCCTGTTAAGCTAACGGATTACGAGTTCCAGATTTATCGCAAGCCGCCGCTCAAGGGTGAGCACACAGAAGAAATTTTCCAAGAATGGGGTGTTTAGATCGTGAGTGAGACAACAAGGGTTCATATTGATATTTACCTCGCGTCTTCGGAATTAATTAAACAACGCGTTAGCCAGCTTTCACGGGAACAGTTGGAATGGAAGCCTGCACCCGAGAAATGGAGCATCAAAGAAGTCGTAGCTCATCTCGTGGATGCCAGCTTCGTGCACGCTATCCGCATTCGTAAAATTGTTGCAGAAAATGGTAAAGAGTTTCTTCTGTATAATCAGGATGCATGGGTTGCGAGCTCGCGAGCGAACCAGACGGAGCTCAGTGACATTTTGCTTGCGTTCGATGCCATACTTGCCTACAATGCGCTGTTCTATGGGCGTTTGACAGAGGAACAGTGGGAACGCAAGGGGAATAATAACGGCAAAGAAACCTCCGTTGCTGATTTGTTCCAAGGCTTTATTCGTCATGTGCAAACGCATTTGCTGCAAATTGGACGTAATTTGGCTGCTTTAGGTGTGGAGTAAAGGCACGGAAATAACTTGTAGAATACCGTAGGGGGATTTTCTTTTTGAAGCAACATGGAGATGCCTTTTTTCTTTTGCACGTATTTCGGTTATACTAACAGGTGCAGAAGAGAAAGGGGCGGTACAATGTTTACGATTACGACCTACACAGTAGAATTGGTTAGAGATCCTTTTGGGATTTTGACGGGGCAACGCTATGAATTTATCATCGATATCGAAGTCGAGGAAGATGATGAGCTATATTCCGAGAGCGGCCTATATATCCGAGCAATCTACAATGTGACCGAAGAAACATCAGCACTTATGAAATACGAGTTGTACGAAAAAACGACCGAGCTTTATCTGGATTTCGACCTAGAGGACGATGAAGTCGCAGTCGTGGAAGCGTTTTGTAAAGAGCATTACTCGGAAGGGAATGAATAAGGAGGAGCGATGTTGCTCTTCTTTTTTTGTCTACTTACTACTGGCCACCGTGAATACCACTAGCACCACCAGCGATCAATAACTGTGCCAGTACCAGACAATCAAAAACTACAGACTAAAGACTAAAGACTAAAGACTAAAGACTAAAGACTAGAGACTAAAGACTAAAGACTAAAGACTAGAGACTAAAGACTAAAGACTAAAGACATTAGACCGCTAACCATAACCATAACCATAACCATAACCATAACCATAACCATAACCATAACCATAACCATAACCATAACCATAACCATAACCATAACC